>NZ_CP161812.1:603507-905260 GCF_040801775.1 Luteolibacter sp. Populi | reverse complement strand
TGCATGCCGACAAGGGCGTCAGCCAGGCGATGATCAGCGGCAGCCTGAAGAACATGGCGCTCGGGATCCGCGACGGGCTCGCCGGTTCGGACGTGTTCGGCGATACCAAGGATCTGGCGACCCTGCTGGAGTTGATCGGCGAGAAGGAAGACGCCCTGCTCAGCCTCGTGAAGGCTGACGCCGGCGGCGGACTGGCGGTGCTGGACGAGGGCGTGAAGTTCGAGTTTTTCGGCGGCGTGAACCGCGGCAGCTTCGACCACTCCGCCAAGCACAGGCTGTCCAAGCTGGGCGGCGGCGAGGGCGTGCTGATGTTCGGCAACTGGGTGACGAACCCTGCCTACGCCAAGAGCGCGAACGAGTATGGCGAGGTGATTGTCCGGACTGCCTATAACATGGCGGAAAAGATCTCCGGCCTGCCGATCGAGGACGAGGACTTCGTTCAATTCAAAACGGGCTTCGGAATGTTCAACGAGAAGTTCCGCACCGACACCGTCGGCATCTGGGACGCCTTGCAGACGATGGAATCCGGCCTAGGCCAGGAAAGCGCCTTCGTGGTCGACTTGAAGGGCGCGGTGCCACCGATTCCTTCCGTGCCGCAGGAACTCGTGGATAAGGGCAAGTTCGTGCGGGCCTCGATGATCACGAGCGTGACCGACCGCGCCAAGCTGGCGGAGTCGTGGAAGAAGCTGGACGGCTCGCTGCGCAATATCCTCAAGACCGTGAGTACGGAGTCCGGCCAGGACATCCCGATGCAGAAGCCGATGAGCTCGGAAAAGAACGGGAATGCCACCTGGTTCTTCTCCTTCCCGTTCTTCAACGACGACTTCCTGCCCTCCGTGACGGTGAGCGACAAGTGGTTCGTGGCCTCCACCTCGAAGTTGCAGGCGCTCGATCTAGTGGCTGCCGCCGAGAGTGCGGGAGACGAGCGGACCGGTGCCTGGTTCGAACTCGACTTCGACGCGCTGCGCACCTTCACCTCCGATTGGGTGACCTTGCTGGAGAAGGACGGGCAGGAAATGATGGGCTCGAACTACGAGGAGTTCAAAACCAACCTGCCCCGGATCCAGAAGGGTCTGGCGGCCTTCGCCGAGTTCGACAGCATGAGCGTCAACGAGCGGATTGAAGGCGGCAAGCTCCGGACCACGCTGCACTTCAAGGTGCGCTGAGGCGGGATCTGCTGTGAGAAATTTAAAAGGCCGGACTCCTTGCGGGGTCCGGCTTTTTTTGAGTGCGGTGATGGTCGGGAATGGGGCTCTCTCTGCTCATCGGGCTCGGTGGAGGACGGCGGGTGCCCCCGACACCTACCGCGCATGAGGCGTCCCTATAGGACGCGGTGATCACCGGCAGCTCACCCGGCACTGTGCGCCGGGCTGTTATAAGTCGTCCCGTTGGGACGGGGAGCCGGGACGGTTAGGGCCGGGCCGACTTACTTCAGCAGCAGCCAGACTCCTGCGCTGGCGGCTACGAATAACAGGGCCAGCAGCATCTTCAGGCCATGGAGGCGGACGATTCTGGTGCTGCGGAGCCAAGCGTCCCAAGCCACGCCGGGCCTGTCTACGTGGCGATGATAATGTCTTACGGGGGCGCGAAAGCGCATGGGGGTTGCGGGAGGCTTCATGGGGAGTGAAGAGCTAATCCGTTGTCGCTAAAAATCTTGGGTTTGTCGATGGCCGAATTTGCGATGTGACCGGGAACCATTGCCGATGGCTGAATTCGGGCTTTTCTTGGCGGGCCGGAGAACCACGTATCGCGGGAATTTCCCTTGCACTCCGGTGACAAGGTGTGAATTGTCCCGCCGAAACCATACAACACTGAGCAAAGAACTAAGGTAATGCTTCCCGAGCACGCTCCCTTCTCTCCCGATCAACGCCGCGCGGTGGATATCGCACTGGCAGGACTCGACGCGTCCCAGCGCTTCTGGCTGGCTGGCTTCCTGTCCGTTGGAGCGCCCGTTGCGGCCCCTGCCGCGCCTCCGGCAACCACGGCGAAGCTAACCGTCCTCTATGGGACGGAGTCCGGTAATTCGGAAAAACTGGCGGATTTTTCGGCGAAGGAGGCGAAGAAGCGCGGCTTCCAGACGGCGGTGAAGAACATGTCCGACATTTCTCCCGCGGAGCTGGCCAAGGTGGAAAACCTGCTGGTGATCGTGAGCACCTGGGGCGACGGCGATCCGCCGGAAAGCGCGACCGGTTTCTACAAGGAGTTCATGAACGGCTCGGCGGTCGAATTGCCGCGCGTGCGCTATTCCGTCTGTGCGCTCGGCGACACCGCGTATGAGAAATTTTGCCAGATCGGCAAGGACATCGACGCCCGGCTGGAGAAGCTGGGTGCCAAGCGGGTTGCGCCGCGGCAGGACTGCGACGTGGAATACGAGGAGCCGCACGCCGGCTGGCTCGATGCCGCGCTCAAGGCTTTCGCCCCGGCGAGCGCGCCTACGGCTTCCGTAGTAGCAGTCCCGGTCGCCGCCCCGGTGGTGCCGGCGGTGGAGTATGGGAAGAAGAATCCATTCGCCTCCGAACTGCTGGAGAAGGTGATCTTGAACGGGAAGGGGACCACCAAGGAAACCTGGCACTACGAACTTTCGCTCGATGGCTCGGGCCTGAGCTATGAGCCGGGCGACGCGCTGGCGGTGATCCCGGTGAACGCGCCGGACATCGTGGAAGGCATTCTCAAGGCTGCGAAGCTCTCAGGCAGCGAAGCCGTGGAGGTGAAGGGCGTGGGCTCGAAGGTCCTGGCCGACGCGCTGCGCGAGGACTTCGATATCACCGCGCTGTCGCGTGCGGTGATGACCAAGCTGCAGTCGCTGTCCGGATCGGACAAGCTGGCCGCGCTGCTCGCGGAGGACGCGAAGGATCACCTGAAGGACTACCAGTGGGGCCGCTGGATCAGCGACGCGATCGCCGACTTCGCGCCGGATGGTCTGGCCGCTGCGGATCTCGCGACCATTTTCCGCAAGCTGCCGCCGCGGCTTTACTCGATCGCTTCCAGCTCCTTGGCACACCCCGGCGAAGTGCACCTCACGGTGGCATCCGTGCGCTATCAGGCCCATGGCCAGACTCGCAAGGGGATCGCTTCCACCTACCTCGCGGATCTGATCGAGAAGGGCGGGCATGTGCCGGTCTACACCCACCAGAACAAGAACTTCCGCCTGCCGGCTTCTGCCGATGTGCCGGTGATCATGGTCGGCCCGGGCACGGGCGTCGCGCCCTTCCGGGCCTTCGTCGAGCAACGCGCCGCGCTGGGGCAGGGGGAAGAGCTGGCTCTTCTTCGGCGACCAGCGTTACACCTACGACTTCCTCTATCAGGTCGAGTGGCAGGAGCATCTGAAGGACGGCCACCTGAGCAAGCTGGACGTGGCCTTCTCCCGCGACCAACCGGAGAAGGTCTACGTGCAGCACCGCATGCTGGAGCGCGCGAAGGATCTCTACGCCTGGCTCCAGGAGGGTGCCCATTTCTACGTCTGCGGCGATGCCAACCGCATGGCCCACGATGTCCACGAGGCTCTGATCTCGGTCATCGAGAAGGAGGGCAAGCTCCCGCGCGATACGGCCGAAGCCTATGTCGAAGATTTGAAGAAATCGAAGCGCTACCAGCGCGACGTCTACTGACGCGAAGTTCCAAGTTAAAAGTTCCAAGTTCCAAAAAGCAGCATCTTAACCTGCGGATTCCCCGGTCGGACCCTGAACCCCGACCCCTGGCCGCTGACCACTCTGATGAGCGACAAGAAACTCTCTGCCAACGAAGGCATCAAGACCCGTTCAAACTACCTGCGCGGTACCATCGAAGAGGGCTTGGCCGACCTGTCCACCGGCTCGATGTCGGAGGACGACCAGCAACTGCTGAAGTTCCACGGGACCTATCAGCAGGACGACCGCGACCTCCGGAATGACCGCCGCAAGCACCGCTTGGAGAAGGCGTATTCCTTCATGATCCGCATCCGGGTGCCGGGTGGGGTGGCGACTCCGCACCAGTGGCTGGAAGTGGACCGGATGGCGGAGCAATTCGCCAATGGCACGATCAAGCTGACGACCCGCCAGGCCTTCCAATTCCACGGGATCATCAAGAGCAATCTCAAGCGCACGATCAAGGAGATCAACCAGACCGCGATGGACACCGTGGCGGCCTGCGGCGACGTGAACCGCAACGTGATGTGCAATCCGAACCCCTATCTCTCCTCCGTGCATGAGGAGGTGCTGAAGGCGGCGCAGGACATCTCCACGCATCTCACGCCGGCGACGCGTGCCTACCACGAGATCTGGCTGGATGGCGAGAAGATCGAGAGCACCGAGGAGGAGCAGGAGCCGATCTACGGCAAGACCTACCTGCCGCGGAAGTTCAAGATCACCATCGCGGTGCCGCCGAGCAACGACGTGGACATCTTCGCGAACTGCTTGTCCTTCATCGCGATCGTCGAGGACGGGAAGCTGTTGGGCTACAACGTCGCCGTCGGCGGCGGGATGGGCTCGACGCACGGCAACGAGGCGACCTATCCGCGGATCGCGGACGTGATCGGCTTCTGCACGCCGGATCAGATCGTGGATGTGTCCGAGAAGGTGGTGCTGGTGCAGCGCGACTACGGCGACCGCACGGACCGCAAGCACTCGCGCTTCAAGTATACGGTGGATGACCGCGGTCCTGACTGGATCCTGGCCAAGATCAACGAGTATCTCGGCTACGAGCTGGGAGCCGTGCGTCCGTATGAGTTCAAGGACAACGGCGACCGCTTCGGCTGGGTCGAGGATGAAACCGGGAATTTCCACTACACGCTCTTCGTCGAAGGCGGGCGGGTGCTGGATACCCCGGCCTTCCCGATGCGGACGGGCCTGCGCGAGATCGCGAAGATTCACGGCGGCGACTTCCGCCTGACCGCGAACCAGAACCTGATCATCGCGAACATCACGGCCAAGAAGCGCTCCGAGATCGAGGCGCTGCTGGAGAAGTACGGCATCCATCATAGCCACGAGCGCAGCGCGCTGCGGTTGGCGTCGATCGCCTGCGTGGCCCTGCCGACCTGCGCGCTGGCGCTGGCGGAGGCCGAGCGCTACCTGCCGGAAGTTGTCACCTATCTCGAGGAAGAGCTGGAGAACGCCGGCCTGCGCCACGACTCGATCACGATCCGGATGACCGGTTGCCCGAACGGTTGCGGCCGGCCTTTCATCTCGGAGATCGGCTTCGTCGGGCGCGGTCCGGACCGCTATAATCTCTACCTCGGCGGCGGCCACGCCGGCCAGCGGCTGAGCAAGCTCTACCGCCAGGACGTGCATACGGACGAGATCCGCGGCCTGCTCGCGCCGATCTTCCAGCACTACGCGAAGGAGCGGAATGCGGGCGAACATTTCGGCGACTTCGTGATCCGCGCGGGTTACGTGGCCGCTACCATCCAGGGAGGCGACTTCCACAAGAACATCAAGGAAGAGGCGCTCAAGAACTGACCAAACCGACGATGAAGAGGGAATGTGAAACCGGATACCAGCGGTGTCGGCCTTAGGCCGTACCCCAGCTCCGTTTCGTTTCAACGTTCTCTAACAAATTCATTCCCTCGCGTTCATCGCGGTTTACCACAATGTCCACTACCACTCGCATCGCCCCCGAAGCCGAACTTCTTTCGGCGGAGCTCGCCCGCCTGAAGGCCGGCGAGCGGCTCAAACTCTTGCATGAGCGCTATGGCAAGCGCTTGGTCGCCTCGACCAGCTTCGGCCTGCAATCGGCGATCATGCTCGACCTGATCGCCCGGAATGCACCGGAGATCCCGGTCGTGTTCATCGATACCGGCTACCATTTCCCGGAGACCTACCGTTACGCGGAAGAGCTGATCCAGCGCTTTGGCACGGACCTTCGTGTCTATCATCCGACTTACTCCGCCGCCCGGATCGAGGCGCTGTGGGGCAAGCTCTGGGAGCAGGGCCTGGAAGGCATGGCCAAGTATGCCACGCTGACCAAGATCGAGCCGATGGACCGCGCGCTGCGCGAACTCGGCACCGACGTGTGGATCAGCGGCCTGCGCCGCAGCCAGTCGAGCAGCCGTGTCGAGCGGCCCTTCGCCGAGCAGCAGAAGAAGACCCTGAAGGTCTACCCGATCCTCGATTGGGCCGACGCGCAGGTGGCCTTCCACATGCGCGAGCACGGCTTGCCCAGCCATCCGCTGGAGGTCGAAGGCTTTGTGACGATGGGCGACTGGCACAGCACCAAACCGGCCGCCGACGGTCTCGACGCGGAGTCGACCCGCTTCAACGGCGAGAAATACGAGTGCGGCTTGCACCTGGATTCCGGCAACTCGGATTTCCAGATTTGAACTTCCGTCATACTTGAGTCTTGTGTCTTGCGTCTTCGATTTCTGAGTCTATCCCCGTTTTTAACCCCAGACGTCTCTTCATATGCCAATCGCAAACTCTATCGCCGACACGATCGGCAACACGCCGCTGATCCGCCTGAACAAGGTCTCCGCCGATGCGGGTGCCGAGATTCTCGTGAAAGCCGAGTTCTTCAATCCGCTGTTCAGCGTGAAGGACCGGATCGGGAAGGCGATGATTGAAGCCGCTGAGAAGGACGGTTCGCTCAAGCCGGGCGGCCTGATCATCGAGCCGACCTCCGGCAACACCGGGATCGCGCTCGCCTTCGTGGCCCGTGCCAAGGGCTACCGCTGCATCCTGACCATGCCGGAGAGCATGTCGGTCGAGCGCCGCGTGCTGCTGCGCCTGCTCGGAGCCGAACTGGTCCTCACGCCGCGGGCCCGCGGGATGGGCGGCGCGATCGCCAAAGCCAAGCAACTCATCGAAGAGAACCCCGGTTCCTTCGGCCCGGGCCAATTCGACAATCCGGCCAACCCCGAGATCCACCGCAAGACGACCGCCGAGGAAATCTGGCGCGATACCGACGGCAAGATCGATGCCTTCGTGGCCGGGGTCGGCACGGGTGGCACGATCACCGGGGTTTCGGAGGTGATCAAAGCGCGCAATCCGAATTTGAAGACCTTCGCGGTCGAGCCTGTGAACAGCCCGGTGATCTCCGGCGGTGCCCCGGGCCCGCACATGATCCAAGGCATCGGTGCCGGTTTCATCCCGAAGAATCTCAACGTCGATATCATCGACGAGGTGATCCAGATTACCAACGAGGACGCCTTCGCTACCGCCCAGCTTCTCAATCAGGAAGAAGGCCTGCCTGCGGGGATCTCGACCGGAGCCAACGTCTGGGCTGCGATCCAAGTGGCCAAGCGGCCGGAATTCCAAGGCAAGCGCATCGTCACGGTCGGCTGCTCGTCCACCGAGCGCTACCTCTCGACGCTGCTGGCGGAGAAGGTGCGCGAGGAAGTGGCGAATCTGCCGGTCGCGGAGATCTAATTCCAAGCCACCCTGCTTTCGAGCGTCTCGTTCCTCTTGGGACGGGGCGCTTTTTCGTTTCGAGTTCTCGCTGCTTCGCCCTAGCAGCAGGCGAACCCGGTCCGCGGGGCTCTCCCGCCGCACCCCTTGTCCCCGGAAATGGTGTTCGGAAGTCTTTCTACAAGACGGCGGAGAGTGATAGTGTGGGCGGCAGATGATTTTCAGAAAGCTCCTGTTTGCCACCGCAGTGTGGCTCGTATCCTTCGCCGGCGTAGTCAGGGCGAATCCCTTCTTCGCGATGGATACGGGGATCACCGGGGATCCGGAGAAGGTGGCGGTGGCGCTCGGGGAATTGGGCTACGACGGACTCGGTGGCAGCGGGACTTCCGTGGCTTCGATGCGCGCATCCCTGGAGAAGCAGGGGCTGCGCTTGTGGAACGTCTATCTGACGCTGAAATTCCAGGCGAATGCCAGTCCGCTGACCCCGGAACTGAAGAAGCTGATCGGCGACCTGAAGGGTCACGATTCGACCCTCTGGATCGCTATTTCCGAAGTGGCCGGCAAGAGCGATGAGACCGCAGCCAAGGCTCTAACGGAAATTGCCGGGCTCGCGAAGGAGTCCGGCGTGAAGATTTCGCTCTACCCGCACACGGGCCATTGGCTGGCGCGGTTCTCCGATGCGGCGCGCTTGGCGAACAAGCTCGACCGGGAGGATGTCGGCATCACTTTCAACCTCTGCCATTGGCTCAAGGAGGAGGGCGACGTGGATCCGATCCCGGCGATCAAGGCGGAGAGCAAGCGGCTGCAATTCGTGACCATCAACGGCGCGGACAAGGGCGATACGAAGACGATGGGCTGGGACAAGTTGATCCAGACCTTGGATCGCGGCAGCTATGACGTGGCCGGCTTCGTGGGCCGCTTGCAAGGCGAGGTGGGATGGAAGGGTCCGATCGGGCTGCAGGCTTTCGGTGTGCAAGGCGACCGCAGGGCGAATCTCGCGCGCTCGATGGCCGCCTGGCGGAAGATGAGCGGTTCGCTCGATGGCATGGTGGTAGCCGGTTACCAAGGCTGGTTCCGGGCGGAGGGCGATGGCTCGGGCAACGGCTGGGTCCACTACTCCAGCGGAGGCAAGTTCGAGCCGGAGAATACCCACATCGAGATCTGGCCGGACATGACCGAACTCGGGCCGGACGAGCGTTTTCCCACGCCGCTGCGTTACGAGAATGGCAAGGTCGCCGAGGTCTTCAGTTCGGTGAAAGAGGCGACCGTGTTGCGGCATTTCCGCTGGATGCGGGAGTATGGAATCGATGCCGCCTTCTTGCAGCGCTTCGCCACTACGGTCCGCAATCCGCGGGCGCGCGAATCCTTGGACACGGTGCTGGCGCATTGCCGGAAGGGAGCCAATGCGGAGGGCCGCAAGTGGGTCCTGATGTATGATCTTTCCGGGCTCAAGACGCAGGAATTCGATACGGTGTCGAAGGACTGGCTGCATCTCAAGGAAGAGAAACTCTGGTCCGCCGATGATGCCGCCTACCTGCGCTACCAAGGGAAGCCGCTGGTCGCGCTGTGGGGGCTGGGTTTCAACGACCGGCCGGCCTCGCTGCCGGAGTGGGAGCGGCTGGTGCGGTTCTTCAAGGAGCAAGGCTGCGCGGTGATGGTGGGGGTGCCTTGCTATTGGCGGGCGATGGACCAAGACACCATCAAGGATCCGAAGCTGCACGAGATCATCCAACTGGCGGACGTCGTCAGCCCGTGGGCAGTCGGGCGTTTCGGGACGCCGCAGGATGCGGCGAACCGGGTGGAGAAGCTGCTCAAGCCGGACCTGGCCTGGTGCAAGGAGCGCAATCTCGGCTACCTGCCGGTGGCGTTTCCCGGCTTCAGCTGGCAGAATCTCATGAGGAGCCGTAAGCAGGAGGCAAAGATGGATGCGATCCCGCGGCTCGGCGGGAAATTCCTGTGGAGCCAGGCGGTCGCCGCGCGGCAGGCTGGCAGCAAGTCGCTCTACATCGCGATGTTCGATGAAATCGACGAAGGCACGGCGATCTTCAAGGTCTCGCAAAATCCTCCGGTGGGGGCGGTCAAATTCCTGACAGAACCGGGGGTGAAGCCGGACCACTACCTATGGCTGAGCGGCGAGATCGGGAGGATGATGCGCGGTCTGCGGCCGGCTGTGGCGGAGATGCCGGGCCGGTCGCAGTGAGGCTGCGGCACGCTTCGTGCTGGATCGCGGCGGCTTCTACAGCCACCCTCTAACGCATGCCTGAGCGCCTCGCCGGACTGCTGCTACCCGCTTTCACCCCTCGCCGCGAAGGCGATCTCGGCATTGGCGATACGCGGGCGATCCGGAAGTGGATCGACCACTGTGCGGAACACGGCATCGGCTTCCTGCAATTGCTGCCGCTGAATGAGACCGGCGGCGACGACAGTCCCTACAATGCGATCTCTTCGGTGGCCTTCGAGCCGCTCTACCTGAGCTTCGACCAGAAGGACATCCCGTGGCTGGAGGAGTCCGAAATTCAACAGGCGCGCCAGGAATTGGGCGAGAGCCTGACTGCCAGCAAGGTGAACTACGCCGCCGTCCGCAAGGTCAAGCGGGCTCTGCTGGAGAAAGCTTGGCAGCGCTATCAGGCGGGGCAGGGGGACATCGCTTTTTACCGCTTCCGGCGCGAGGAGGCGGCATGGCTGCCGAACTACTGCATCTATCGTTGGTTGATGGACCAAGCCGGCGGATCGGAAGCCTGGGACTGGTGGCCGGAAGCGTGGAAGACGGTCGAGGGCGCTTTGGCCCATTTGGAGAGCGAGCGGGGAAAGGATGCCGCTGCGGTGGACGGGCGCTTGGAGTTCTATGCGTGGGTCCAGTGGCTCTGCTTTCGCCAATGGCGCGCCGTGCGGGATCATGCGGACAATCTCGGGGTGAAGTTGATGGGGGACATTCCCATCGGCGTGAGCCGCTACTCGGCGGATGTCTTTTTCCATCGCGAGGATTTCGATCTGGAGAACTGCGGGGGGGCGCCGCCCGAACTCATTTTCAAATATGATCCCTTCATTCAGAAGTGGGGTCAGAATTGGGGGATTCCGCTCTACCGCTGGCAGCGGATGGAGGCCGCCGGCTTCGTTTGGTGGCGGCAGCGGATTGCGAAGCTGACCACCGTTTTCCACATCTTCCGGGTGGATCACGTGCTCGGCTTCTACCGGATCTACTCCTTCCCTTGGCAACCGCAGCGGAATGGTGAATTCCTGCCGCTGACCGAGAAGGAGGCCATGAAACTCACCGGCGGCCCCTTACCGGGCTGGGCCCCGCGGCCGGACGATACACCGGTCCACAAGGCTGCCAATCGCGCCGATGGCGACCTCCGTCTGCGGATGGTGATCGAGGCCGCCGGGAATGCCGCCGTGGTGGGCGAGGACCTCGGCTGTGTGCCGGACTATGTGCGCCCCCATCTCGCCTCGCTCGATGTTGCGGGCTTCCGGATTCCGCATTGGGATTTCGACGCGGAAGGTCACGTGATCCCGCCTGAAGAGCTGCCGGAGTGCTCCTTTGCCACCTACTCCACCCACGATCACGATTCGGTGCCGGCCCTCTGGGCGAACTTCCACCGCATCGTCGCCGATCCGGATGCCGATCCCGATGAGCAGAGGCAGGCCGCGGAGTACCTGCGTTTGATGGCGGAATTCGCAGGAGTGCCGGAGACGGTGCCCTACGGACCGGAACTCAAGGCGGCGCTGTTTGACGCGCTTCTCGCTTCGCGCTCGCGCTACGCCGCCTTCATGATCACCGACCTCTGCGATCTAACAGACCGGATCAATTCTCCCGGCACCGTGGGGCCGCATAATTGGAGCTTTAGGCTGCCCATTGAGAAGGAAGCGACGGCGGTGAGGGAATTGAATGCGCTTCAGGGGATCTTGTTGGCGACAGGTCGAAGTCAATTGAACCGCTAGCTTCCGGCCATCCGGCGAGCATTCAACTTCCTGTCCCATCCCTCCCATTCCTCCGGCCCCAACCAGCCCGGGAGCTTGGGATGCCAGAAGGGTTCGTAGAGGCAGACTTGGCCGCCGATGATGGCGCCCAAGTAGCTGAAGGTGCTCTTGGCCATGATCAGCACATCGCTCTTCACCAGATGATGGAAGGTTTCGAAGACGTCTTCATCGAGGTGCAGGGTGGCTCCCAGTTCGGTGAAGGCCCGGAAGTCCTCCGGCTTTCCCTCCGAGAAGAGGCGGACATTCACCCGGTCTTTGCCCGCCATCCCGATCACCCGCTTGAGGCGTTCCAAGATCACTTCGTCAGGGGTGAACCATTGCGCGAATTGGCCGGTGACCGCGACATCGCCGCGCCGGAGATGGACGGCCACCTGGAGGCGGCCGTCGTCGTAGCCCGGCGACTCCGGCTTCGCCGATAGGTGGTATTTGGCCCGCAATGCGGGAGCGATCGCCGCCCAGGCTTCGGGACGATGGTTCGTCAGCCGGTGGCAGTGAGCCACCACGTGCAGGGAGCGCGAGCGCGGCCAGAAGCGGTGAGGTTTGGCGACGGGGCGGAGCGGGTAGCCGGCCAGATCTGCCGCTTGGATCTCGCCGGCACCCAGGTTGAAGAAATTCTCCCAAGTGGCGGACCAGTCCTCGCTTGAGACGCCATCGGGCCGGTGTGCGACGTCCGACACGGGAGTGTGGGCGTAGGTCAGGCCCTTGAGACGGGCCAGGATCATCGTGGAGATCCGGGCGGAAATCTGCGCGCCGCCGCCGTCGTCGCGGTCGCGGCAGGTGATGAAGCTGTCCTTCGGACGCAGGAAGGGAAGGGGCACGGCGCAGCATGGCCCGGGACGGGCGGTAGCGGGCAAGCCCGGAAAATCCGCTTGGACGCCCGGCCCTCCCGGCCTAGCCTCGCTCCGCCCATGGCTTCCTGGTTCAAGCAGCTCAAAGAAAAGCGGAAATACAGCAAGTGGATCGAGGACGGACGCCCCGATCCGCCGCCGCCGCTTGCCAAGCGTGAGATGCTGCTCGATTACAAGCAGCGCCACCGCCTTCATCTCCTCGTCGAGACCGGCACCTTCAAGGGCGATACCGTGGAGGCAATGCGCGGAGAATTCCGCAAGGTTTACTCGATCGAGCTTTCGGAGATGTTCTACACGGAGGCAAAGAAGCGTTTTTCCGGCGTCTCCAATGTCGAACTCCGCCAAGGCGATAGCGGCAAGGTCATGCCCGAGGTGGTGTCGAAGCTCGATGCTCCCACGCTCTTCTGGCTGGATGGTCACTACTCCGGCGGCGACACGGCCCAAGGCGACCTGAATTGCCCGGTGTGGGGCGAATTGGAAGCGATTTTCAGCGGCATGAACCAGCCCTTCGTCGTCCTGATCGACGACGCCCGCTGCTTCCGCCATGTCGGTGCCATCGATTACCCGGCGGTCTCGGACATCGAGGCTTGGGTCAAGGAAAGGCGCCCCGACCTGGGCCTGGAAGTAGCGATGGACTGCATCCGCATCGCCCCGAAGTAAGGCCACTATTTCACGTCGTCGTTCAGGCGATAGAAGGCGCGGTCCGGCGGCGCGGAAGGATCTTCCATGGAGGCTTGGCCCAGTTCTCCGGTGTCCACCGTGCCGATCACCGTCCATTCCACCAGATCGGTGGAGCGCTCGACGGCGTAGCGGCTGTTAGGAATACCGGTCATCGACAGGCTCATCCCCTGGCTAGTGCGCTCGACGCGAAGTTTCATCGCGGGTGCTGGCGTCGCCGCCGCTGCCTTGGCCGATACCGGTTCTGCCGCCACGGTGCCGCTGCCGCCCGAATTGACCACGAGCGCCGGCCGGGCCGAGGTGGGCGAGCCTTCCGCCGAGACGAAGGAAACGTCGCGGGTTGAAGAGTCGGCCTCGAGAATGAAGCTGTAGATGCCCGGTCCGGTAACGCGGGAAGAGACGTCGAAGCTCAGCACTTTGCTTTGGGTGATGTCCCCGGTAAAGCTGGCAAGTTCCGCGCCCTTGGCCGGGGCGTTGCTGCCGGTGATGCCGCCTTCCGTCCAGCCATTCGAAGCCGCGGCGAAGACCCGGACGGTCATCGACCCGGAGGAGACATCGTCGCCCTCGGTGAGTTTCAGAGTGGCCGAGGTGGGGGCGGTGACTCCGCTGGCGTCGAACTGAAGATAGATGATCCGCTTGCGCGAGGAGTTTTCCAGCCGCAGGACGGTGCTGTTGAAGTTTTTGCCATTCTCCGTGTAGGCGTCGTGGGTGGCCGCCAGAATCACCGTCCCGCCCGGGGCAGGCGCGGGGCCCTCGACGACCACCGTCATCTCGTCGGTCTCGCTCAATTCGCCGTCGGAGGCCGTCAGGCGGAGGAGATAGGTTCCTGTCGCGGTGAAGGTCGCCGTGGTTGCGGGGCTGCTGGCATTGCCGAAGCTTACCGCAGCCGGGCCGCTGGTACGGGTCCAGGTGGTGGTGAGCGTGGAACCTGCGGGCTGACCGTCGTCGCTTGCGGAACCGGCGAGATTCACTTGCACGCTGGTGCCGGTGAGGAATGCACTGCTGTTAGGACCGGCATCGACTGTCGGAATCTCGTTGTCGATGATATCGGAAATCACGGTTACGGTCACCTCGTCGCTGGTGCTGAGTTGGCCGTCGCTTGCGGTGAGGCGCAGCACGTAGGTTCCCGCTGCACTGAAGGTGGCCGAGGTGGTTGCGGCATTGGCGGGGGAGAAGGATACCGCCGCCGGGCCGCTGCTGCGCGTCCAGGTCAGCGCGAGCGAGGATCCCGCGGGCAAGCCATCATCCGTGGCCGATCCGCTGAGAGCGATTGCGATCGGCTGGCCTTGGTAAGATCCCGATTTGTCCGCACCCGCGGATACGACCGGGGCGGTGTTAGAAGGACCGCCACCGCCGCTTCCAGAAGTGATTGTGAGGACAGGCCGCGCGGCGGTCGTTGTGTTTTCGGCGGAGGCGAAGGTGACGTCCTTGGCGGTATCTGTATCGAGGATGAAGCTATAGATGCCGGGCGCACCAACGAAGGAGGAGACATCGAAGGTCAGGATCTTGCCCGCGGGGATGTCCCCGGTGTAGTTCGCCAATTCCGCTCCTTTCGCCGGAGCATTTGAACCCGTGATTGTGCTCTCTAGCCAGTTGTTCGAAGTCGCCGCGAAGAGACGCAGCGTCATTTTTCCGCTCGGGACATCGCCCTTCTGCGTCAAGGTCAAGCTTGCGGCTGAGATCGGGGCAGTGGCGGCGGTGAGATCGAATTGGAGATAGGAGATCCTCTTGCGCGATGAATTCTCAACCCGCAACTCGGCGGTGTTCACGTTGCTCCCATTCTGGGTGTATGCATCCTGACTCGCAGCAAAGTTCGATGTCCCGCCGCCGCCGGAGGATGCGCTGACCGTCACCGTTGCTTCGTCCGTATCGCTGAGAGCCCCATCCGAAGCGGAGAGCCTGAGCGTGTAGGTGCCCGCGGTGGTGAAGCTCGCCGTGGTCGCCGCGGAAGATGCATTGCCGAAGCTGACCGGGGCCGGACCGCTGACCGGAGTCCACGCGACCGAGAGCGAGCTTCCCTGAGGCAGACCGTCGTCGCTGGCGCTTCCCGCGAGAGCGATCTGCACGCTTGCCCCGCTGAGGACGGCGGAGCGATCCGGGCCGGCATTGGCGACCGGCGCTTGATTCTGGGCCGTAGCGGTGGTGACGAGAACTTGCACCTCATCAGAACTGCTCAGGGTCCCATCCGTGGCGGTCAGGCGCAGGACATAGGTGCCGGCCGCGGTGAAGGTCGCGGACGTGCTGGCGCTGTCAGGAGCAGAGAATGTTACCGCGGCGGGGCCGCTCACCCGGGTCCATGAGCGCGACAACGTCGACCCCGCCGGCAGGCCGTCGTCGGAAGCCGAGCCGGTCAAGGCCACGCTGACGGAAGCCCCCGAAAGAGTCGCGCTCTTGTCCGCTCCGGCGCTGACGAGCGGTGCTTCATTGGTCGGCGTGCTGCCGCCCGTGTTCTGCACCAGGGCGATCCAATCCTGGGTGGTAGAATTCGGCGGCGATCCGAGGCTGCGGGTCCCGCCTCCCGCAAGTGTATTGCCACTCACCAAGGCACCGCCGTTGCGCGGGTCGAACCAGCGCACGCGATAGTTCCCGCTTTGACCGGAGAGATTCAGGGTAGCGCTCGTTCCGCCCGAGCGTAACTGGACGAGATAGGTGTCCCCCGGCTTCGCCAAGCAACGGTTGGCATTGTTGCCGCTACCGCTGACGAGGGAATTTGCATTCGGCATGTCTTGGAAGGGGATCGGATTGTTCTCGAAGAACCCGATCGCATAGCGGCAGACCGGCCAGAAGGAATCGCGGCTGCGGAAATCGTTGCAGGTAAGGTCCGAGTGGTCCAAGGCGTAGCCGAAGTACCACTCCACCCCGGCACCGCCGGCCATGATATTGCCCCACAAGGCGTCCTTGCGGGCATCCGTGTGGCTGCTGCCCGGATCATTGTCGGGCCGCAGGCTGTAGCGGGAATCCCCCGGTTCATCCGTCGCGACGACCCATGGCTTGCCGGCCGCTACCGAGCGGTCGATGTAGTCCTTGGTCATCGCGAAATTATCGGTGAAGTCATAGGCATTGAGCTGAAGCGAGAAGCCGGTGAGCTTCGAGGCGCTGCCCATCATGTTGTAGTGGGTCGCGCCATTGTGGATCACCAGGTGATGGTGATAGGGATCGGTATCGTAGAAGTATTGGGCCCAGGCCTGCTTCTGCTGGAGCGAGGCGGCGTTGATCTCCTCGCCGAGGTTCCAGTTCATCGCCAAGTGATGGCCGAAGCGCGCGATCAGCTCGCGGTAGTAGAGCTTGCGCTGGTTGCCCATGTTGCCGCTATCGAGCAGCAGTTCGTTCTCCGTTTCCTGGGTCTTGAAATGGATATACATGCCCATGTGGTCGCCGTGCTCGAAGACGGTCTCCCATTGGTCGAGCTTCGAAACATCCATCCTCAGGCGCTCCGAGTAGGTGGTGTAAGGATAGACGTTCTTGTCGTCGCCATCGATGTTCAGTGTCAGGAAGGAGAAGGCGTTCAGCCCTTGATCGGCGAGATAGTTGATCGCACCGATCAGTCCCTTGCCCTTGCTGCCCTGCCATGTCGGGTCGCCGCTATTCCAATCCTGCACGTGGGGCTGCCAGTCTTTCACCAGGTCATCCTCGCGGCCGTCGGTCTTGAACTCGCCGTCGAAGTCGGCGTAGGCCAGAAGATTCTCGGGCGCGTCCACCCCGGCCTTCATGAAATACCCGCCGGTCTCGGCGAAGCGCAGGTGGTGCTTGCCGACGTACTCGAGCCGGCCTTTGCCCCGCATGTCGCGTCCGGACTTGTTTGTGGCCGCGATCGAAAGTGTTCCTTCCTCGCCGTCGAAGAATCCGGCGCTGCTGCCCGAGGTCGGACTGGCATCCATGGCCACGTTCGAGCCGCTGCGGAAGGATGCTTCGTAGGTCCAGGTGCCGGTCTCGTCGGGTGCGAAGTGAACGCGCCAGACATCGCCGGAGGTGGCGGAGGTATTGGCAGCATTGCCATCGGCAGCGTAGTAGCCGGGGACGAGATAGGTCTTGCCGCTACCCGCGTGGCGGAAGGTGACGTTCAACCGGTAATTCGTGAAAGGGTTCGGCGTGGCACCCTCGCTGGTCGAGGGACCGTCAAAGTCCAAAGTGACCTTGTGCCACTTGCGCAGTTCCCCGCTAACAGATGCTGCATCGGCTGACAGGACTATCGTGGCAATCGCCGTGAGAAAGGCGGTGGTTTTCATAAGGTCGGATCGGTTTCGTAGTGGTGGTCGAAACTTCCCCGATCTGCGGATCCCCGGGGCGGGGAACCATGATGCGGTTGGTGATGAAGTCCGGAGGGTCAGGGGATGAGACAACGGTCCTTCTTCCCAGCGGGTGCTGAAGCAGCCCGCGGGGTCAAGAGGGAGAAGGGTGGCGGATCTGTTAACCGATCAGATCCGTCTTTGAGAAACCGGCCTAAGCCGGATATCGGTCATGAATCCTTAGTCGCAGTCGTCGTGCCCTAACCGCGTAAAGGGCTCCCGATGATTGAAACACAAGAGACTGCGCGAAATCCGCCTCCGTTCAACTCAATCATTCAAGCGGGCGGAACCGCATTCTGCAACGCCGTCCCGTGCGTCACTGCATGCTTTCCCGGTGAGAGCATGGTTCCGGGCAAGTCCGTTTGCGTCCGGTCCGCTTCGGGTGCATGATACGGCGAATGGAGGAGCCGCTGCCCGACGAATCCGAAGCTCCCGCCCTGGTGGCGGTGGGCGAGTGGCCCTCGTTCATCGAGGCGGACGAGCACGCGCTGGTGGCACTCGCCATGAATCGCGAGTGCTGGATTCTACCATCGCCGGAAGGTTTCGCCGTGCTGGCCGATCCCGACGATGCCCCGGCGATCCGACGCGAATTTTCCCTCTACGCTGCCGAGCAGTCGGAGCGCCGCGAGCGGATCGAACCGCCGCTCTTTCCCGCCGGGATCGAGCTGATGCTGCTCTGGATCATCGCGCTCACCGCCGTCTTCCTGGTGCAGGAGCGCTATCCGGGATTTACCGACCGCTTCTGCAATTCCAGCCGCGCGATGGTCGAAGGCGGCGAGTGGTGGCGACCCTTCACGGCACTCTTCCTGCACGCGGATGCCGGGCACCTGCTCAGCAACATTGGCATCGGCGGCATCTTCTGCGTGATGGCCGCCCATACCCTCGGTCTATGGCGCGCCTGGCTGCTGATTCTCGCCAGCGGCACGCTAGGGAATGCCATCAATGCCTGGGCCCGCTTCCCGGGGGATTTCGCCTCGCTCGGGGCTTCCACCGCGACCTTCGGTGCGCTGGGCCTTCTCACGGGTGCGGCTACGATGAACGCTTGGAAGTCGCGCTCCTACCGCGAACTGCGTCCGCTGATTGCGCCTGTCTTCGTCGGCCTGACGATGCTCGGCATGTATGGCGTGGGCGGGGAGCAGACCGATGTCGCCGGGCACTTCGCCGGTTGGTCCTGCGGCGTGCTGCTCGGTATTCTGGCGTGGCGGAAGACGATCGCAGAGTCGCTTTCAAGGGATCCTGCGCGGTCCCTTGTCAGTTCTTGAGATCACCGGATCGGGATTTTCCCGGATTGCCCCGCGTCTTTCGATCTGTCAGAATGTCAAGGTGCGCGGACTCCTGCTGACCCTTGTTTTTACCGGGATTTCCTCCGCCGAGCGGATCAATCAGGAGGGCCGCATCCTCGGCCCCCAGCCAGCCGTCGCCGCACCGATCCTCTTCAATACCCCGCAGGCGGATGCCGTCGTCTCCGCGATGCAGATCATGCCGCTCGACAGCCCGTGGAACGAAGACGTTTCGCGCCGCCCGGTACTCTCTAACAGCGATGCGATGGTCTCGCGTATCACCAGTGACCTCGTAACCGGTGTAAATGCCAACCGGGGCTTTCTGTGGCTCTTTGAGGAAATGAACTTCGCTTTGGTCCCGGACAACCAGCCCGCCCAGCCGGTCGAATTTTTTCAGTATCCCCAGCAGTCGGACTTCGATGGTGGCACCTCGCCGTTTGGCAGCTATCCCATTCCGGTCAATCTTCCCATCGAAACTTGGCCTACCGGGACCGGTTCGATGACCTTGGAGCAATGGCAGACGTCCTCGGTGAGCGGCGACCGTCACTCGATCATCGTGATGCCCGGCACCGGTAATCTCTGGGAAACTTGGCTCACCCGGCGTGTCGGCGGCAACTGGCGTGCGGCAAACGGCGCCAAGTTCCCGCTCAACAACAACAGCCTGCGTCCGGCCGGTTGGACGTCCGGCGATGCGGCAGGACTACCGATGTTTCCGGCGCTGGTCCGCTACAACGAAGTCCAGCGCGGGATGGTCGAACATGCCATGCGCGTCGTAGTGAAGAAGAGCCGCCGGGAGTATATCTATCCAGCGACCCATCATGCCTCCGTGGATAACACCACGGACCCGAACGTGCCCGCGATGGGCCAGCGCCTGCGGCTGAAGGCGGGCTATGTGATCAACCCGAGCTGGACCATCCAGGAGAAGGCCGTCCTGCTCGGCCTGAAGAAATATGGAGCCTTCGTCGCGGACAACGGTAACTTCTTCTCCATCTCGATCACGCCGGACGATCGCTATCCGGAGGAATGCTTCGACCATCTCCGCAGCCTGCAGATTTCGAATTTCGAGGTTATCCAGACAACGGGCCCGAACGAAGGCCCGCGCTCGGCGGGAGCGCCCACGGCGAATGCCGGACCCGATCTCGATGTCCGGGCGGGTAGCAGCGTGGCTTTGAACGGTGCGGTTTCAGGAAGCGGAACCTTGGTCACCCAATGGAAGTGGAATGCCGGTCCCGCACCCGTGACTTTCGGCAATGCCGCGCAAGCCGCCACTACTGCCAGTTTCACTGTTCCGGGGCGGTACACGCTACTGCTGTCCGCATCTAACAATGTCCACACCCCCGCCTACGATGCCATGATCGTGGACGTGACGATTCCCGTGAGCCTGGTCCGCTCGGGGCGCGACCAGATCGTCGGCTTTCCCACCATCAGCGGTCGTCATTACCGCGTGGAGCGCAGCGGCGATCTTGGCGCATGGCTTACTCTCGCGGACAACATCACCGGAACCGGTAGCCCGGCTCAAGTCACCCATGCGGGAGCTCTTGATGTGCCGGGGGAGCAGCAGTTCTACCGAGTGGTGTTCCTCGATTGAGGGTCGCGCTTACTCCGCCTCGACCGTCTCCTTCGGTTTCATTTTCGCGCGCGCGATCTCCCAGACCATTGGCAGCACGGAGAAGCCGATGATTCCCAGCACGACCAGCTCGAAGTTCTCCTTCACCACGGGCATATTTCCGAAGAACCAGCCCGCCGGCAAGATCAGCACGACCCACAGGATCGCACCGACGACGTTGAACAGCATGAAGCGTCCGTAGTCCATATCGCCCGAGCCTGCCACGAAGGGAGCGAAGGTGCGGACGATGGGGACGAAGCGGGCGAGGATGATGGTCTTGCCACCATACTTCACGAAGAACTCGTTGGTCTTCGCAATGTGCGAGGGCTTCACGATCCTCGGGAAAGTCCGCATCATCCAGCCGCCGAATCGACGGCCGATCCAGTAGTTCACCGTGTCGCCCAGGATGGCGGCGACCAGCATGACCAACCCGGCGATCCAGATATTCAGGCCGGACGCCGGGACAGCCGCGATCGCGCCGACGGCGAAGAGCAGCGAATCACCCGGCAGAAAGGGCGTCACCACCAAGCCGGTCTCGCAGAAGATCACCAGGAACAGCAGGCCATAAACCAGCGGCCCGTGAGCTTGGGTGAATTCGGTCAGGTGCTCCTGGATGTGCAGGATGAAATCGATCGCTTCCTTCATCGTTCAGTCGTTTTCGGGCCGGGGGTCGCGGTTGAGGAGTTCATGCAGGGCGCGTGCCGCGGGCATGTCCCGATAGAGAATCGCGTGCACCGCATCGATGATCGGCGTGCGCACGCCGGCGCGCTGGGCGGTCTCGTGGATCGAAAGCGTGTTGGGCACGCCTTCCGCCACCATGCCGAGCGAGGAGGTCGCTTCTTCCAAGGTCTTGCCTTGGCCGAGGGCTAGGCCCACGCGGTTGTTGCGGGAGTGCTTCGAGAAGCAAGTGGCAATCAAATCGCCGACGCCCGATAGACCCGCGAAAGTTTCCATCCGTCCGCCAAGCCGGGTGCCGAGCCGGGTCATTTCCGCAAGCGCCCGCGTCACCAATGCCGCAATCGCATTGTCACCGAGGCCGAGCCCTGCGGCGATGCCAGCGGCGATAGCGTAGACGTTCTTGATCGCGCCGCCGTATTCGATGCCGGCGAGGTCGTCGCTGGTGTAGCTGCGGAAATGGGGGGTGGTGAAAAGTTCCTGCAGGCGCCGCGCCAGATCCTCGTCCACCGTGCCGATCACCGCGCAGGTCGCCAGACAGGCGGCGATCTCTTCTGCGTGGTTCGGTCCCGATAGCACCGCGAGCGGCTGCAGCGGCAATTGTTCGTGCAGGATCTCGCTCATGCGCTCGCCGGTATTGCGCTCGATGCCCTTGGCGCAGGACAGCAGTACCGCGCCCGGCGGCAGGCCTGCCTCCGCGAGATGCTTGGCCGTTTCGCGCGTCGCGGCGGTGGGCACGCAGAAGAGGACCAGAGGATGCGCCGCGGCATTTCCCAAGGAGGTCGATGCCGTGATGTTTTCCGGCAGTTCGACCCCCGCGAGATAGCGCGAGTTGTGGCGCGTGGCATTGATGCTCTCCGCCACCGTCGGGTCCCGGCCGATCATCTCGACCCGTTCGAGTTTGGTGGCCAGCAGGCGCGCCAGCGCGGTGCCGAAGGAGCCGGTGCCGAGGATGGCGGCGGAAGAAAAATTGAAGTCGGGCATCGTGGAAAGGCAGTCGGGGAGGGGACTTCAGGAAACGGCTTTCTTCTTCCGTTCGAAACGGCTCTCCGTTCCAGCCATGATCCGCTTGATGTTCGTGCGGTGCTTCCAGATCGCCAAGACGGCGATGACGACGGAAAAGACAAACAGCGGTTTGTTCCACTCACCCGTGGCGAGCTTTCCGTGGCGCCAGGAGCCATAGATGACGATCAAAGGAAGCAGCGCCGCTGCTCCGATGGAAGCCATCGAGACGTAGCGGCTGATGATGAAAATCAGGACCCAGGCGACGATGAGGACAGGTACGACCAGTGGTGCCAGCGCGATAAGCACGCCTGCGGAGGTGGCGATGCCCTTTCCGCCCTTGAAGCCGACCCACGGCGAGTAATTGTGCCCGAGAATCGAGAAGAGCCCCGTGAGGACGTGCAGGCTTTGCGCCTTCCACTGATCCGCCGCGCTGAAGATGTACCCCTGATCCAGAAGGTTGTGGAAGGTGAACCCGGTGTTCTGCCCCTTGAATTGGATCAGCGTGATCGCCAGCAGGGTCGGGATGAATCCCTTCAGCGCATCGAGGATCAGGCAGAAGATCCCGTGCTTCTTGCCCACCACCCGCAGCACGTTGGTCGCGCCGATATTTCCGGAGCCGTGCTGGCGGATATCGATCCCTTTCGAGCGCGCGATGAAGAGCCCGAAGGGAATGGATCCGAGCAGGAAAGCGAGAAGCGGGCAGAGCCAGAGCTGCATGTGGGCGCTTGAGTAGAGGAAAGCCGCCCCGATGTCACCCCCAGAGGCGGGTTACTCCGCAAGGCTTCATGGAAACAGGTCTGCCCAGCGGGCTGGAAGTAGCCGTAACAAAAAGCGCGATCCCCGTCGAGGGATCGCGCTTGAGAGAAATTGTTAGGCTTACTTCGGGGCCACCACCTCGGCGCTCTTGATCAGGACGTCCTCGGTCGGGACGTTGGGGGCGGGGCTGGTCGCGGATTGGCCGCCGGGGCCGCGCTGCGTCAGGGCTTTGGTGCCGGTGGCGACGGCCTTGATCTTGTCCACCACGTCCATGCCTTCCACGACCTTGCCGAAGACGGCATAGCCGTGGCCATCGGGGTTCGGGGCGTTCAGGCCGGCGTTGTCCACCACGTTGATGAAGAACTGGGCGGTCGCGGAGTTCGGATCGCTGGTCCGGGCCATGGCGATCGTGCCGCGGTCGTTTTTGAGGCCGTTCGAGGCCTCGTTCTTAATCCCGGGGCCGGTTTCCTTTTCGAGCAGCTTGCCGTCCTTCGACTCGAAGCCGCCACCCTGGATCATGAAGCCGTTCATCACGCGGTGGAAGGCGGTGCCGTCGTAGTGCTTCTTCTTCACGTAGGAGAGGAAGTTGGCCACGGTGACCGGGGCCTTCTCGCTGTTCAATTCGATCACGATATCACCCTTGCTGGTGGTGAAGCGGACGCGCTCCCCGGCCGCAGCGGCGGCGGGCTTGGCGGGCTCGGCTTCCTTCTTCTCCTCCTGGGCGAAGGCGAAGGGGGCGAACAGGGCAAGGGCGAGGATTAGACGGCGTTTCATGTCTTGGTTTCTTAGGTTGGGAAAAGGCGCTTCAGGCGTTGCTCTCGCTCTTCTGGGCGGGGCGCAGCTTGGGCGGCGCGGGCTGGCCTTCGGGGATGATGTGCTCGATGTCGGAGAGCGGCAGCCAGCCACGGCTGTCATTGGTGAAGGCCACGTAGGCCCAGTCGCCACTCTTCGTGATCATGCGGCAGAGCGAGCCTGCGGGCGCCTCGATCACTTTCGGCGCGCTGCGGGCTGCATCGGTGCGGACCACCGCCATGTCGGAAACGACCACCACTTGCTCGGCCAGCGGCGCGAAGCGGGCGTCGTCCGGATAGAAGTGCCATGCCACCAGCCCCGCCGCCGCGAGCAGAGGCGCGGTGATGAAGGATGCGATGGAGACCACGCGGACGCCCGCGCCCGGCCGGGTCGCGGGGAAGATCAGAACGGCCACGACGATCATCCAGATCGAGGCCCAAACGAAGCTCTTCCAGACGCCCAGCGGAACCCGCGCGAGCGTATGCTGGTAATCGGGCCGCTGGATCGAGATCGAGCCGAACTTCCGCTCCAGGAAGCGCTGGTTCTGGCGGGCTTCGGGGTGGGAAGGATCGAGCAGCAGCGCCCGGCGGTAGTAGAGCGCCGCCTCGCCCGGCGAGCCCAGGCGGTAGGCGGCATTGCCGACGTTGAAAAGCGTGTCCGCGGGCAGCTGTTCGTAGGGTCCGCTCTCCAGCCAGGCCTTCGCGGCATCCCCGTAGCGACCTTCTTCAAAGGCCTTGGCCGGATCTTCCTGGCCGAAGCCGGCTTGCGCCGAGAGCGCCAGGAATCCGAGCACCAATGGCAAGGCGATCCGCCGCAGTTGTTTGAGCACGCGCTGGCGCTCGGAGCGGTCAATCTTCGACTCCGCCACGTCCTGGCGGAAGCAGACCTCGTTGCGCTTGGCCAAGGTCTCGGCAATCAGCGGATCGCTACTATTGCCCAGCCAACGCTCGATGAAATGGCCGACGCTACGGTAGAAGGCGCCGGTCTGCTCCGGGGCGCGCTCGACGTCGCGCCATTCCTTCTCCCGGGCGATCTGGTCGGGATCCTTCTGCAGCCGCGGGCCGATCTTTTGCCGGGTGATGCGAATCAGGAGGCCGATCACCATCAGCGCTGGAATCACCTGCCACAGCCAGGACGGCAGGGAAATGCGCTTCGAGAGCAGGGCGGCGGGGCTCTTGATAATGCCTAGGATGTCGGTCATCTCCTCCAAGGGCATCGGCAGGGCCTGCGGGACCGCGGCGCCCGCTACCTGAGGCGCGGTCGAGGGCAGCACCGTCAGCGGGATCGCGTCGGAGAGCAGGGTCTCGTAGGTATTCTTGGCGGGATCGAAATAGACGAGGCGGAAGGGCGGGATCGCGCTTTGCATCCGGAGCGGCCGCATGAATTGGCGGAAATCCACCTGTCCCCACATTTCGCGCCGCTCTTCGCCGCGCTCCGCAGCCGAGCTTTCGTAGAGCTTCCAGCCATCGACGTCGATCGGCTTGGGTGCCTCGAGGGCATCGAGATTGCCCGAGCCGCTGACCGAGATCTGGACCGTCACCGGATCCCCCTCGCGGATTTCCGTCTCCCGCGAGCGGACCGCGATCTCGAATTGGCCGATGGCATTGGTGTAACCCTCGGGAGCCCCGGGCGGCAGCGGCTTCGAATTGAGCTTGATGGCCGGAATCTCCAGCGTCAGCGGCTGCACGTCGGCGGAATTGAAGCCGCCGCCCATGCCGACCACCGCTTGGATCTTCACGGATGCCGGGCCGAGCGTCGATTCCCCGGCGCGGTTGGTGGACATCGTGCTCGGATAACTGACCGCGTGGTATGGCCGGCCCAGGATACTGGCCCTGCGGCTGCCCATGCTGCCCATGCGGGTATTCTGCTGCTGCGGCTGGAAGCGCCACGCCGAGAGGCCGTCGCGCTCGAAGTCAGGGATACCCCAATCCTCCACCCCTTGCTCCGCGGGGAGGTAAAGCTTGAGCTCCACCGGCTGCTTTTCCCCGGCATAGGGATTGCCCTTCAGCGCGTGGAAGGCGGCGGCGTAGCGAATCTCACGCCCCTCCGCCATCACCTTCGCCCACTTCAGATTCGCTTCGTCGATGATCCGCAACTCGACCGGCGAGGTGCGCCGCTTGTCGCCATCGATGCTGACTTCGATCGAGGGAATGGTGTAGTCCCCCGGATAGTAGCCTGCGACCGCGAATTGGTAGCAGTATTCCCAGCGCTTCCCGATGCTGATCCGCCGTTGCCAGCCGTGTATGGTGATCGGGCGGATGATGAGCTTGTCCACCTCCGGAATCTCCATCACCGGCTCCTCGAGCGGTGCATCCTCGCCGGGATAGATGATTTCCAGAGCCGCCTGTTCCCCGGTGACGAGGAAGCGGCTGCTGATATTCGTCGCGACGAGGGGCGCGGCGCTCATGGGTCGCGTGGCCAGCAGGGCCGCCGCGGCGATCAGGAATGAAAACAATCGGTTCACAGTCGTTGGAAATGATTACCAGTCCTTGTCCGGCTGGCGGTATTCGATGCGGTTCGGCCCGAGCGCGCCTTTTTCGAAATCAGCATTCTCCTTGAGGATGCGGCGGGCGGCATCCTCCGGGGACTCGCCGGCCTTGGGCTTGTTGCCGCCGTTCTCTTTGTCACCGTCGTCGCCCTTGTCGCCGGGATGGTCGCCGCCCTCGCCCTGCTCGCGCTCTTCGTCGCCGCCTTCACCCTCTTCGCCTTCGCGTTCCTCGCCCTTGCCTTTGCCCTTGTTCTTGCCGTTTTTGCCTTCGCCCTCTTGGTCGCCGCCTTCGCCCTTGCCCGGCTGCTTCTCGCCTTCGCCTTCACCCTCTCCGGGGCCGGGCATCGGCTGGATCTGCTGGGCATTCTCCTGAACCTCTTCGAGGATTTCGCGCAGCTTCTTGAGATGTTTGACCGTGAGCGTACGGTTGTGGCGCGCGGCCTCCAGCGAGGGATCGTAGCGGAGAGCGGAATCGAAGTGCTTGATGCTGTCCACCCAGTCGGTGAGAACGCCGCTGAAGCGGTCGAATCCAGCCGTGTCCCCGTTATCGGGCAGGGAACCCTGCATCCATTCGGAGAGGGCTTGGCGGACCATTCCGTCGAACTGGTCCATGGGATCCTGCTTCTCCGCACTGTCCTTCTTCTTCGAAAGCCCGAGCACGGCATCCGTGATCTGCTTGAAGGCATCGGCCTTCTTTCCGTCGCTCTCCGGTGGATTGATTTTCGGATAGGCGGCGTTGTTGGAGAGCCGCTTCCAGCCACTGTCGAAGAGGATGGTGCCAAGCCCGTGATGGGCCGCGGCACGGACCTTCGGATTCTCGGAGCGCAGGGCCTCGCTGAAGGCGTGGCGCGCGGTCTCGATATCGCCCTGCCGGTAGGCGGCGGTGCCTTGGGCAAGCCGGTAGCGGAAGGCTTGGTCGGAATCTTCCGCTTCGCTGGCCAGCTTGTCGTAGAAATCCTCGGCATCGGCATGCCGCCCTTCTTTCATGGCCTTCAAGGCATCATTATGTTCGGTCCCCGCGCGGGCCGGTTGCGGAGCGAAGGCAAGCAGCAGGGCGGCAACACCCGCCGAACTGGCCGGGCCGAGGCCGCGCCAGCGGGTGCCGGCGATCACCGAAGCGATCAGGCACAAGATCGCGGGCAGCACGCACCACTGGTAATACTCGACCGGCACGAAGCGGTCCTTCCCGGCGATCTCGAACTGCTTCATATCGGAAATCGCCGCCTTCACCATGTCCGGGATGCTGGCCGCGGAAGTCGCCACCGCGAAACGCCCGCCGGTCTCCGCGGC
Organism: Luteolibacter sp. Populi; assembly: GCF_040801775.1. Taxonomy (GTDB): domain Bacteria; phylum Verrucomicrobiota; class Verrucomicrobiia; order Verrucomicrobiales; family Akkermansiaceae; genus Haloferula. Next base: position 878,262 of record NZ_CP161812.1, on the reverse strand, counting down.
GAGTTTCTTCAAGCCGGTGGTGTTGATCCCGCTGCGCACGATGTTGCCGGAGCGGTCGCGGTGCTTGCCATCCGGAAAATCCTTGTTCGGGATGAAATCGCCCTGCTCGGTGCCTACCGCGATGGCGAAGATGTAGACCCCGGCCTTCTTCGCCTCCGCGGCCAGACGGCTCATCCGGCCCGTGGTTTCGTCGCCGTCGGTCAGTAGGATCAGGGCGTTCTCCTTTTGCCCGGTGTCCTTGAGCGTCTTGATCGCCAGTTCCAAGGTGCCTTCCAGATCCGAGCCGCCGACCGGGATGAAATCCATGTCGAGTTGGTCGATGGTTTCACGCACCGCCGCGTGATCGACCGTGAGCGGGGCGAAAAGGTAGGGCTCGCCAGCGAAGCCGATCAGCCCGATCCGGTCGCTCGGCAGGGCTTCCATCAGTTCGTAGCAGAGCGTCTTCGCCTGCGTCAGCCGGTCGGGTTTCAGATCGCTGACCAGCATGCTCCGCGAAAGGTCCAGTCCCAGCAGGATATTACGTCCGCGGGTGGTCTCGGCCGACAAGCCTTTGGTCGTCTGCGGGCGGGCCAAGCCGAAGGCCAGCAGGATCGTCGCCGCCATCAACAGCGCAAAGGCGAACCAGCGGGGCAGGGGGCTGCCGCGGCGCAGTAGCTTCGGCCGCAGCCGCGGGGCCGCGAAGGCCGACCACTGCTTGCGGCGCAAACGCGCCGTCAGCACCGCTCCCACCGTGAACAGGGGGACCAGCAGCAACAGCGCAAGCCAGGCGGGTTGGGCGAAAGTCATGGCGCGGGCGGAGGGTTGAGGGCCAGCAGGAAGGCTGCCACCAGCGCAGCCAAGACCGATGATCCGACGAACCAAGGGAACAATTCCACGTCTTCGATCACCGTTCGCGACACGGATTCCGACTTCTCAAGCTGATCGATCGTTTTGAAGGTGTTTTCCAATTGGGCGACATCCTGCGCCCAGTAGTGCTCGCCGCCAGTGATCTGGGCGATCTTCCGCAAGGTCGGCAGGTCGAATTCCTGGCGCGCGAAGCGCTGGATTTGGCTGGAGACGCGGCCTTCTTCGGTGCCGATCGCCACGGTGTATATCTTGATGCCCAGTTTCTTGGCATTTTCCGCAGCCTCGATGGGGGAGATCTTCCCGGAATTCGAGGCGCCGTCGGTGCAGAGGATGATGATCTTGCTCTTGGCATCCCGCGAATCGAGGCGGCTGGAAGCGGCCGCGATGGCGGAACCGATCGCCGTGCCCATCTCCTTGAGGATGTTCAGGTTGACCTGCTTGAAGCTGCTCAGGAGCCAGTCGTGATCCAAGGTGATCGGGCTTACCGAATAAGGCCGCCCGGAATAGATTACCATACCGATCCGGTCATCCGGACGGGCGGCGATGAAATTGTGGACCACCTTCTTGGCCGCATCGATCCGCGTCAGGGCCCGGCCATCCGGGGTCTTGAAATCGGGGATGCTCATGGACAGCGAGACATCGAAGGCAATCGCGATGTCGATCCCGCTGGCCGTCTTGGCGTGGTATTCATTCCGCCAGACCGGCCGGGCCATCGCGAAAATCGCCGGGACCAGCGCCAGAATCGCCAGCGGGAATCCGATGGAGAAGGCGGAGCGCCGCACCTTCGCGCCCAAGCTCACCAGCACGGAGAGCGAGGAAAAGGTCAGCGCCGCCTCCGCGCCACGCCCGCGCCGCAGGAGAAAGAGCAGGGCGCAGGGGATCAGCAGGAGGAGCCACTCCGGCTGTGCGAATTTGAAATGTTCAATGAAGGCCCTCATGCGGGACGATGCTGGTGAAGGCGCTCAAGCAGTTGACGCGCCGCTGAATATAGCGCCACCGGATCTCCAGTTGCTTCAGGACCATACTTCAAACGCGCCAAATGTGAAAATCCTTCGGCGGTACTGCTCCGCAAGTCCTCGGGATAAGAAGCAAGAGACTGGTGGCGGGCCACAAATTCCTCGTGGGTTTCGAAAAGTGCCGGATCGCCGGAAGCCACCGCGAGATAACGCCGCAGCGTGATCGAGACGGACGTCGCCGCCTCTTGGATGGTCTGGCCCCCGCCGCCTTGCAGCTCTGCCATGGCCCGCCGGAAGGCTTCCTCCCGGGCCGATTCCTGATTTACCAGGCCTTGGGGCTTTCGCTTGCGCAGCAGGACGATCAGCCCGGCGACCAGCGCCAGCACCCCGAGTCCGATCAGACCCCAGGCCCACAGCGGCAGGCCGGGATCGGGCAGCAAAGGTTCCGCCGGAATCGGATCCCGCAGCACGAAGGTTTCGTCGGTCGGCTCGGCCATCGGTCAACGGGTGCGCTTCTTCGCGCGTTTTTTGAGCAAAAGGTGCAAGTCGCGCAGCCGGTCGCGATCGGTGAAAAGCTGGGCGTGGTCGATCGCGTGCTTTTTGCAGACGGCGAGAAGTCCTTCGGCCTGCCGCCGCATCAGCTTCTCGTAGCCCATGCGCAGGTTGGCATTGTTGGTATTGACCAGGACTTCCCACCCGGTTTCCGGGTCGGTGAGGACCACCTTGCCGGCCTTGGGCAGGGACATTTCAAGGGGATCGGAGATCTGTAGCGCGATCATCTCGTGCTTGCGCCCGAGCTTGCCCAAGGGCTTTTCGAGCGGATCGTCGAAGAAGTCCGAGATCATGAACACGAAGGCCTTCCTCCGCAGGGTCCGGATCAGGAAATCGCAGGCTGCTGCAATCGAGGTGCCCCTTTTCCCCGGTGGTGGATCGGCCATCAGGATCTCGCGGACGATCCGCAGGACGTGGCGGGTGCCCTTCGACGGCGGCACGAATAGGATCGGCTCCTCCGCGAAGAGCAGCAGGCCGACCTTGTCGCCATTGCCTGCCGCGCTGAAGCCGAGGATCGCCGCCGCTTCCGCCGCCGCCTCGCGTTTGCTGAAATGGACGCTGCCGAAATCCGAGGAGCCGGAAACATCCACCGCCAGGATGACCGCGAGCTCCCGCTCCTCCCGGAACTTCCGGATGTAGGGCGAGCCCATGCGCGCCGTGACATTCCAATCGATGAAGCGGATCTCGTCTCCGTGCTGGTATTCACGGAAATCGTCAAAATCCAAGCCCTGGCCGCGGAACGAGGACTGATACTCGCCGGCAAAGGACTCCCGCACCAGTCGCCGGGCCTTCAGCTCCAGCTTGTGGACCCGGTTCATCACCTCCTCGATGTGCTCGGCCTCGGTCATCCGCGTTTTGCCTTCCTCTTCAGCCTTTCTTGGAACTTCGAACTTCTCACTTGGCACTTCACGGCACTGGCACCTTTGCCATTACCCGATCCAGAATCTGGTCCGTGGTTACCTCTTCGGCTTCCGCCTCGTAAGTAAGCAGGATGCGGTGGCGGAGGACGTCGTGGACCATGTCCTTCACGTCCTGCGGGGTCACGAAGGCCCGGCCGGCCGAGAAGGCGCGGGCGCGGGCGGTGAGCGCCAGGTTGATGGTGCCGCGCGGGGAGGCACCGGAGCGGATCAGGTGCTTGAGGCCGGCATCGATCTTCGCCGGGAAGCGGGTCGCACGAATCAAATCGACGATGTATTCCCGCACCGCCGGATCGATGTAGATCTGGTTCACGTGTGAGCGGGACTCCGCCACCTGCTGCGGGGTCGCGACGTTCTTGGTCCGGTAGACCGGGGCGGAATTCGCCATCCGGTCGAGCACGATCAGTTCCTCCTCTTTGCTCGGGTAGCCGACGCTCACCTTGAGCAGGAAGCGGTCGAGCTGTGCTTCGGGAAGCTGGTAGGTGCCCTCCTGGTCGATCGGGTTCTGCGTCGCCAGCACCAGGAATGGCTCCGGCAGACGGTAGGTGGTATCGGCCAGCGTGACCTGCTTTTCCTGCATCGCTTCGAGCAGCGCGGATTGCACCTTGGCCGGGGCACGGTTGATTTCGTCCGCGAGGATCAGGTTGTTGAAAATCGGGCCGAGCTTCGGCGAGAACTTCGCCTCCTGCGGGTTATAGACCATGGTGCCCAGCAAGTCCGCTGGCAGCAGGTCGGGCGTGAACTGGAAGCGCGCGAAGCTGGCTTCGAGCGAGCCGGACAGCGCCTTGACCGCCAGCGTCTTCGCCAGACCGGGGACACCCTCCAGCAGGATGTGGCCGTTGCACAGCAGTCCGATGATCAACCGGTCCACGAGACTCTCCTGGCCTACCAGCACCCGCCCCATTTCCTCTTTTACCGAGGTGATCCACCCGCTCGTCGCGGCGATCCGTTCCTGCAATTCTTCTGTAGTCATCTGTGGCTTTCGGAAATCTTGCTCAATCCATCCCGCAACCGCCAAGCGCGAATCCGCGGCGGCACCGGGCAAAGCGCCCCGGGTGTCAAAGGCTGTCTGAAAAAGGAACACCGGGGCGCAAACGATGTCGCAAAAGTACGTGTCATCCGAAGCCCATGGCCAGCTGCAGGAGCTGCTGGTCCGCGATCACCCGGCTCCGGAATCCCCGAGGCAGCTCAATGTTTCGAGCGAATCCACGCCAAAACCTTGGAGTCGTCGCCGTCGGCCGCCCAAACTTGGCGGAGGAAGTCGGCCGGATGCAGCCCGCCATTTTTCTCCAAAAAGTTCCGGTCACCCCCGCAGCCGAACATGAGATCCGGGTCGAGTTCGCCGCGCAGTTTGGCGCGGGCTTTCGCCAGGAGGCGGGGCAGGTAGGGGATGCCCTCCAACACGTCGCCGAAGGTCGGCACGTCGTCACGGCTCAATTCCTTGGTGCCCGGCTTGCCGTGCATGACGACTTGGAAGTAGTCCCGCCGTACCGCCGCGACCAGCAACGCGGTCGAAGCCGAGGGGACTTCTTCCTCGCAGAAATCCTCCACGAAATCGAAAAATTCCCTCGGCTTGTAGCCGATCTCCGCCAGAAGCGCCGAGTCCGCCGCGGTGTAGTAGCCGGTGAAATCCTTGTCTCCCGACTGATAGCGTTTCACAGAGCGGTCGAAGAGTTCGAGAAAGCGGTCGTTCCAAGTCATGAGCAGCTAAGCTGGTGTAGGATTCTGGAGGTGCAAGCCCGGGAACGTCTAGGGGACGTGGATGCCGTGGATCATGGGCCAACAGCCGCGGATGGAGCCGTGGTGCAATTTCAGGGTCGAGTCGGTTCCTATCCACCCCGGCTCGCCTTGCTCATTTACGAACGCCACGCCCGGCGGGAGGTCTGGCATGGCGTCGGCGATCCGGGTAATCTCCGCTTCGGCCCGGTCGGACATCTCGATCCACTGAATCTTCAAGGCAATCGGATCGAGATCGCGGGCCTTGATCTTTTCCACCGTTCCTGGACTGATTTTTGCGAAGCGTCGCATCATCGCGAGGAGAAGTTGGGGGCTGAAGCCCTCGTCTTTCCCGCAGGCCGCCCAGATGATCGCTTCCAAAGGGTAGATTCGCCCGAGTTCGACGATATCGATATAGTCGCGGGTTTCCGTTCGGGCGGAAAGGGCGAGCGCCTTGTTGGTCGCCATGTCAAAAAGATGGAGCCGCCATCCCAGCAATGGGTCGGGAACGATCGGAAAGAACCTGAAAGCCGAATCGTGAGCCCAGTCGATCTCCAACTGATTGTCGTCTTTTCTAACGACCGCCTTCCGGAAAGAGGTGGGTCTATCCCAAGTCCCGTAGGAAAGCAGTTTCTCGACCGTGTATCCCGAAGTCGCAAGTGCGGCGACATCCGCCTCACTGTGGGCCGCAAGGTCGGCCACGACGTCGTGGAATAGATCGAAATCGTTAGAGAACCGAGCCGATTCGTCGTTCGCGTTGAGGACAAGCCCGCCGGCGAAATGGCTTGCCTCCGAGCGGTTCGCGACGAGAAGCGCCAAGATCTCGCGTTGGAAGCCGGTTAGAGGCATTTGTGGAATTCTTGCGCGGCCAGCCATGCCTCCCGATCACCGTGTTTGCGAAGCTGAAGCACGACTTCGCGGAGATCGTCCAGATAGCGGATGCGAGCGTCGGGATCCCAATACCAGAAGCAGCCGGGGAACTTGCGTCTCAATGCCTCCGCTCGCGCCACCAATTCAGGCGGCGCGATTTCCCGGACAACGGGTGCGATGGCGCTTTCGCTCACGGAATAAAGCTAGCCGGATTCGCTGCCCGATGCAATCCCGCGGTTCCTGGACCGTGGGTCACCCCCCGCAACCCGCGCTGGCCCGGTCCTTCAACCGCTCCAACTCCATGGAAGGGATCGGCGTCGGCTCCGGATACTCGAAGATCTCGCCCTCGTAGTTGCGGAGGACCGTCTTTTCGTGGTCGCGGTGGACCACGTAGTTCGGATTCAGCGGGATCTTGCCGCCGCCGCCCGGGCCATCGATCACGAATTGCGGGATCGCGTAGCCGGTGGTGTGGCCGCGTAGGCCCTCGATGATTTCGAGGCCCTTCGACACCGAGGTCCGTAAGTGCGAGGAGCCGCGGATCAGATCGCACTGATAGAGGTAGTAAGGCCGCACCCGGCACATCAGCAGCTTGTGGACGAGCGCTTTCTGGACTTCCACGGAATCGTTCACGCCCTTCAGCAGCACACTCTGGTTGCCCAGCGGGATGCCGGCATCGGCCAGCCGTTCGAGGCCCTCCTTCACCTCCAGCGTGAGTTCGCGGGGGTGGTTGGTGTGGATCGAAATGAACAGCGGGTGATACTTCTTCAGCATCGCGCACAGCTCCGGAGTGATCCGCTGGGGCAGGAAAATCGGGATCCGCGAGCCGATCCGCAGGAACTGGATGTGCGGGATCGCCCGCAGGCGGCTGAGGATCTTCTCCAGCTTCGCATCCGAGAAGAGCAGGGGATCGCCGCCGGAAAGTAGCACGTCGCGCACCTCGGTGTGCTCCTCCAGATACTTGAAGGCCGCCTCCCACTGGGTTTCCAGATGCTGCTCGCCCACGCCGGAGACGACCCGCGAACGGGTGCAGTAGCGGCAGTAGGAAGCACAGCGGTCTGTCACCAAGAACAGTACCCGGTCCGGATAGCGGTGCACCAGGCCCGGCACCGGCATGTGCGAATCTTCCCCGCATGGATCGGCCATTTCCTCGGGCGCGTCCCAGCCTTCCTCCATCCGCGGGATCACCTGGCGGCGGATCGGGCAGTTGGGATCGTCCGGATCGATAAGATTGAAGAAATGCGGCGTGATCGACATCGCCAGCTTGGTGCCAGCGAGTAGCACGCCCGCTCTCTCCTCGTCCGTGAGGTGGAGGCGGGCTTCAAGGGCTGACAGCGAAGAAACGCGGTTCTTGAGCTGCCAGGTGGCGTCGTGCCAGTCGGTCATCGCTTCCGCGGGCCAGTAGCCTGGTGCATGCGAACGGAAGGCGGGGTCGAAGTCGGTATGTTGGCCCATCGGGGTTCCGCGAAATTAGAGGGCTTCCGGTCCCTGTCAAATGAGGGATTTGGGAGGGGCAGGGAGGAGGTTCGACCGGAATTCTTCCCGGAAAATGTCGAATTCGGAGTTACCGAATGCCGATTGAGTAGTCTGGAAAGCTTTTAAAGCCTTCAGAACTACACTTCATTCGGCATTCGAAAATTCGGCATTCGACATTCTCCGCTACGCTTCCGCGTCATCCTTCTTCACCGCCGGGGCGATCGAGTCGATCAGATCCAAAGCGTCCTGATCCAGCGAGGGTGCTTGGAGGGCGGCCAGCGAATCGTCGAGCTGTGCGACGGTCCGAGCGCCGATCAGGGCGGAGGTCACGCCGCGCTGGTCGAGCGCCCAACGCAGGGCCAGATGCTGGAGGCTGAGACCCCGCTCGCCGGCGATCTGGTTCAGGGCACGGATTTTCTCGATCTGGGCATCCACCTGCGAGGTCTGGAGGAAGCCCTCCGCCCGCGCCGCCCGCGAGCCTTCGGGGATTCCGTCCACATACTTGCCAGTGAGCATGCCTTGCGCGAGCGGGCTGAAAACGATCGAGCCGATTCCCTTGTCATCCAGCCAATCGTGGATGCCCTCGGCTTCCGGCCAGCGGTTCAGGATCGAGTAGGGCGGCTGATAGATCAGGCAATTCACGCCCATTTCCTTCAGCATCTTGACCGCCTTCTTGAGCATCTTGAGCGGATACTTCGAGATCCCGACGTAGAGCGCCCGGCCGGATTGGAGCGCCGTCGCCAGCGCGGACATGGTTTCCTCCAGGTTGGTCTTCGGGTCCGGGCGGTGGGAGTAGAAGATATCCACGTAGTCCACCCGCAGCCGCTTGAGAGATTGGTCGAGCGAGGACAGCACGTGCTTGCGGGAACCCCATTCTCCGTAAGGTCCTTGCCACATGTCGTGGCCGGCCTTGGTGGAGATGACCAGTTCGTCGCGGTGCGCGGCGAAATCTTCCGCGAGGATGCGGCCGACGTTTTCCTCCGCACTGCCTGGCGGCGGGCCGTAGTTGTTCGCCAGGTCGAAGTGGGTCACGCCACGATCGAAGGCGCGGCGCAGGATCGCGCGCGCCTCGTTCTGATCGTCGACATGGCCGAAATTGTGCCAGCACCCCAGCGAGATTTCGGGCAGCTTGAGGCCGGAATCACCGCAACGCCGGTAAGGCATGCGGCCGTCGTAGCGGGATGGGTCGGCGGAATACATGGAGGTAGAAATTCGATGGATGAAAGATGATATTTGAAATCTGAAATTCTGAAATCTCAGAGTGCGCGGAGAGCTTTGATCCGCACGAGCACCGGCGGGTGACTGTGGTCGAGAAATACCCGGAAAGGATGGGGCGTCAGATTCGATAGATTCTTTGCGGACAGCTTCTTGAGTGCGGTCACCAGCGATTCCGGCTCGCCGGTGGCCTTCGCGGCAAAGGCATCCGCCTCGAACTCGTGCTTCCGGGACCAGGCATTCGCCGCGATCCCCAGCAGGCGGCTGACCGGCGCGAAGAGCAACGCGAACAGCACCAGCCCGACGTGCGCGGAGATGATCTCCACGCCGAAGGCATCGAAGAGCATCCGCGAGAAGGCCCCGCCGCCGATCACCAGGCCTAACAGATAGAACAGCACCGCGGCTTGAACGATCGATACGGCCAGCCGCTGCACGATGTGCTTCAGCTTGAAGTGCCCGATTTCGTGCGCTAGCACGGCGACCAGTTCGCCTTGCGTCTGCTCCTCCACGAGGGTGTCGTAGAGCGCGATCTTCTTGTTCTTGCCGAAGCCGGTGAAGAAGGCGTTGGCCTTGGTCGAGCGCTTCGAGCCGTCCATCACCGAGATCTCGCCGAGCGGGAAGCCGCACTTGCGCGCCATTGCCTCGATCGCCTGGCGCAGCGGGCCGTCGGCCATCGGCGTGAACTTGTTGAACAAGGGCAGGATCAGAGTGGGTGCCAGCCAGGTCAGGAAGAGCTGGAAGGTCACGAAAAAGCCCCAGGCCCAGAGCCAGGCATTTGCCACGTGGCCGAAGATCCAGAGGATACCCGCCGCCAGCGGCAGGCCGAGCAAGGCGGCCAGCAGCAGGCCCTTCACCTGATCGATGACGAAAGTCTTCGGCGTCGTTTTATTGAAGCCGAATTTCTCCTCGATCACGAAGGTGTCGTAGATCGAGAAGGGGAGTTGGGTCAGCATTTGCCCGACGAAGAGCAGGCCGAGGAAGACCAGCCCCGCAGGCAGCTCGCCGGGGGCGATGTCGCGCGCGAAACGGTCCAGCCAGCCGAATCCGCCCGCCAGCCAGAAGGTCAGCAGGATGAACAGCGATGCCGTGGAATGGATGATCTCGAAGCGCGCCGACTCCCGCGTGTAGGCCTGCGACTGCGCGTAGCGTTCGCCATCGAAGACATCCGCGAACTCCTTCGGCAGGTCCGGAGACAGCGCCTTCAGATTCAGGATCGTCGCAATGAAATCCAGTTTCCACAGGCCGAACAAGGCCAGCAGGATCACGATCGCCAAGGCATTCAACTCCATCTCGGGGGCGACGATGTACCGGCTTGGCGGCGGTGGATAGCGGATATTGTCGGCTCAGCGAGGTGCCTTCCCCGGGTGAAGAAATCAATACCACCTGTAGAGCATTAACGCCAAACCAAGCATGACTCCAATCGAAAGAACGGGAACCAGCAGGACCAAGCCGAAGGTATCAAGCCACGAAAGTTCGGGCCTCTGCCGCCCCGCCTCTGCCGCCATGCGCCGGTAGTCCGTTGAAAACACCGTCTTCGTCGTTCGCGAATAGAGCACCCAAATCGTCCAGAACGTCGCCACCGCTCCGTAAGGAAAGAACAGCGCCAAACAGGCGATCGCCGCTCCTGCGACCCGCGCCCGCGGGTTGAGGCACCGCAAGCCCACGCCTACATAGACACTCAGGGCGGCAAGAAGGAACAAGGAGGCCGGGATCCATTTCGGTGCATGGGGCACCATTCCGGAGGACCGATCGCCGACGATGTGGACCAAGATCAAGAGAGCGAATACGGGTGCCAAGCCGAAGAAGAGCAGCCCGAGCCCACGCACCCGGGCCTCGGTCCGCAAATAGCTCCGTCCTTCCACCGCCGGAGAAGGGGCCAGCGAAACCGTGCTGCCCGAGGCCTCCGCGAGCGAATTCTCCTTATCCATCGGTTAACCCGGATGGTCTCGGGTGAAGGTGCCGCTGGCAATGGGATTCGTGCCAGAGAACCGGTAGCCTCATCTAGTGGCGAAGCGATCCGAAGATCGCAATGCCCACACCGGCGAGAATCACCAGAATGAAGATCCCGAGAACAATCCAGACCACGATCGAGGTCTTGTATTTGATGTGGGGAGTCGCGGCGATAATCTCCTTATAAGGCGCGCTGAAGACCATGGCACCCTTCTTCGAAAAGAGGAGATTCAAGATGTAGGTATTGATCAGGATGGCGAGGATGCTCTGCGGCAGGCCGAAGATCGAGAGCACCAGATTGATACCGGTGAGGACCCCGGCGACCACTCGCGCCGCCGGAGAAAGCTTGCGGAGTCCGTAGCCCACCCAGAATCCGAGGATACCAAGCGCAGGGAGGAGCACCATCAATCCCACCTCCGCTGCTCCTGCATTGCCACCTACCGCTGCGATGATCAGCCCGGCCCCGCCGATAACGAGGAATAGCGAGCCGATGAAGTACAAGGAACCAACCCCTTTCACCGAAGCCTCGTGCTTGATGTGCTCACGGCGGATCATGTCAGCATCGCTTGCCAGAGGTGGCGGGGTTGCTGTGGTGAGAGGAGCTGCGTAAGGATTCGCGTCCATGGAATGGGCGGGATCTTAGTTAACGGGTCCTGAACGTCAAGACATCGCGATGCTGCGGCTAGGGGTTCTTGGTGGCCGCCGCATCCACGAAGGCCTTGAGTAACTTCGCCTGCCGTTCATCAGCGGGCATCAGCTTCTCCGGATGCCATTGCACCCCGATCAGGAAGCGCTGCGGATCGGTGGTCTCGGTGGCTTCGATCACCCCGTCCGGGCTGCGTGCCGCGACGCGGAGGTCCTTGCCCGTCACATCGACCGCCTGATGGTGCCACGAGTTCACCTCAAACTCCGTCTCACCGAAAATCCGTTGCAAGCGGGAACCCGCCTCAAGCGTGACCTTGTGGGTGGTCCCACGATGATTGCCGCCTTTCTCGCTGGGAATGTCCTGCACCAGCGAGCCGCCATGGAGGACGTTGATCCATTGGCTGCCCAGGCAGATCCCGAGCAGCGGCTTGCGGGTCTTCTCGATCCACGCCTTGCCCAAGGCTTTCTCAAAGCTCAGGCGATTCCCGTCGAGCAACTCGACGGTCGGGTCCTGCGCTTCGCCATACTCGGCAGGCGGAATGTCGGCTCCGCCCGGCATCAGCAAGCCGTCGAGTCGCTCCAGATAGGCTGCGATGGTCGCGGGATCCGCGTCGTAGTTCGGCAGGATCACCGGGATGCCTCCGACCTGGCGCACGGCGCGGACGTAGGTATCGGCATTCACGCTGGCGATGCCGATCAGCGGTGTCTCCCGCACGGCGTCGGGAGCCGGCGCTTGCGGCTCGGTCTGTTTGTGGCAGGCTAGGAAGCCTAGCCAAGCGGCGGCGAATACCGCGGCGAAGGTGATCCAGTGGCGGTGAAACATGAGGCAGACGATGCCAACCTTAACGGGAATTGGGGAGGCGAATCTCGTGCCGGTTCTTCTCGATGTAGGCGAAGAGCCCGCTCTCGATGCTTTCCCGATTCCCGTAGTAGCGGCTGTCGCACTTGCCAAGCTGATCTTCGATCTCGTCGGGTAGGTGCGACATAAAGTCTGAGATCGCGCCGGAATCGGCGGGCAAAGCGAGAGCCTCAACGGCATCGCCGGTGATTGCCGCACAATTCGGACATCCGATCCGCTCCAAGGCCCCGACGATCGACGGGACATACTCCGATGAAGAGTCAAAGAACTGCCGGTAACCGCCGTTGTTCACCGACCTTTCCAAGGCTTCCACCGCCAGGACGGTCAGCTCCGCCTCGGAAACCGTATCCCTTCCCGCGAGCGCCTGCTCGATCGCCAGAACGATCGAATCGATGCGATGCGTGTGCTGCATCGCGATCAACTGATCGATCGTCTGGCCGCCGTATTGCTCTAGAAAGGGCTTGGACATGGACGTAGGGAATCACTCCAGCTTCACCAGCAGGTCATCGCTATCCACCTGCTCGCCCTTCTTCACCAGGATCTCCTTCACCACTCCATCCTGCGAGGCGCTGACGGTGGTGAGCATCTTCATGGCTTCAAGGGTGATGAGCTTGTCGCCTTCCTTGACCTCCTGGCCGGGCGAGACGGCGACTTCGGTGACCATGCCGGGCATCGGGGCGCAGGCTTGGGTGGTGTCGTCGGGCTTGCCCTTGATCCGGGCAGGCTTCGATTCACTGCTGACCCGCGACTTGTCGACGATCACGCTTTCGCGCGGCATGCCGTTGAGCTCGTAGAACAGGGTGCGGCGGCCGTCGGCATCCGCGTCGCCGATCGAGACCAGTTTGACGAAGAGGGTTTTGCCGGTGTCGATCTCCATCTCGACTTCCTCGCCGGCGCACATGCCGTAGAAGAAGGCGGGCGTGGCCAGGCCACTAAGGTCATCGTACTTGCGGCGGAACTCCACGAACTCCGAGAAGACCTGCGGATACATCAGGTGCGAGTAGAGATCGTCATCGTCCACCTGACGGCCGATCTTCTTCGCGACCTGGGCGCGGGTGGCTTCCAGGTCCACGGCTTCGGCAAGATCGCCGGGGCGCTGGGTGGTCGCGGGCTTGTTGCCCAGCACGACCTTCTGCACATCCGCGGGCCAGCCGCCGTCCGGTTGGCCGAGGCCGCCGGCGAGCATGTCGATCACGCTCTCCGGCCAGTCGATCGAGCCGGGCTTCAGCTTCGGTACGTCCGCCGCCTTGATCCCGCGGGTGATCAGGAACATTGCCATGTCGCCGACCACTTTCGAGGAAGGAGTTACCTTCACGATATCGCCGAAAAGCTGGTTCACGTCGGCATAGGTGCGGGCGATCTCGCGCCAGCGGTGACCGAGGCCCATGGCATTCGCCTGCTCGCGCAAGTTGGTGTATTGGCCGCCGGGCATCTCGTGCTCGTAAACCTCCGCGGTGCCCGCGCGCGGCGCGGAGTCGAAGGGCTTGTATTGCGCGAGCACCTCTTCCCAGTAGTCGGAGATCTCGTTCAGGGCGTCCGCATCCAGGCCGGGATCGCGATCCGAATTCGCCAACGCGGCGCAGACCGAGTTGAGGTTCGGCTGCGAGGTCGAGCCGGACATCGACGCGATCGCCAGATCGACGATATCCACGCCGGCGCGCGCCGCGGCGATCACCGAGGCGGCGTTCAGGCCGGAGGTGTCGTGGGTGTGGAAGTGGATCGGGATCGAAAGCTCCTGCTTGAGTGCATCGACGAGATTGTAGGCGGCCTGTGGCTTGCAGAGGCCGGCCATGTCCTTGATCGCCAGGATATGCGCGCCCATCTTCTCGAGCTCCTTGGCCTTCGCCACGTAATACTTCAGCGAGAACTTATCGCGCTTCGAGTCGAGGATGTCGCCGGTGTAGCAGATCGCGGCTTCGCAGAGCGCCTTGCCGTGGTCGCGCACCGCCTCCATCGCCACCTGCATGTTCGGCAGATAGTTGAGCGAGTCGAAGATCCGGAAGATGTCCATGCCGGCATCCGCGGAATGCTTCACGAAGCCGGCCACGACGTTGTCCGGATAGTTCGAGTAGCCCACCGCATTCGAGCCGCGGAAGAGCATCTGGAAGAGGATGCCGGGCACCTTTTCGCGCAGGCGGCGCAGGCGCTCCCACGGGCATTCCTTCAGGAAGCGCATGGAGGTGTCGAAGGTCGCCCCGCCCCACATTTCCAGCGAGAACAGGTTCGGCAAGGCCGCCGCGTAGGCGTCGGCGATCCGCTGCATGTCCAGCGTTCGCATCCGCGTCGCGATCAGCGATTGGTGCGCGTCCCGCATCGAGGTATCCGTGATCAGGAGTCGCTTTTCATCGCGGATCCACTTGGCGAATTCCTCCGGCCCTTTCTCTAGCAGAAGCTCGCGGCTGCCTTGGAAGCTCTTCGCGGGGAATTGCGGCACGCGCGGGTTGAGGATGGGCTTCTCGGGCTTCCAGCCCTTGGCCGTCGTGTTGCCATTGACCGTGATATCGGAGAGGTAGGACAGCAGCTTGGTCGCACGGTCGCGCTTGGCCTTGAATTTGAGCAGCTCGGGCTTGGTGTCGATCAGCTTGGTGTGGGCCTGGCCGGAGCGGAAGGTGGAGTCTTTGATGACATTCTCCAGGAAGGGGATGTTGGTCTTCACCCCGCGGATCCGGAATTCGCGCAAGGCGCGGTCCATGCGCACGCAGGCGGTCTCGAAATCCCGGCCCATCGCGGTGAGCTTCACCAGCATCGAGTCGTAGAAAGGCGTGATCACCGAGCCGGCATCGCCCGATCCCGCATCAAGGCGGATGCCGAAGCCCGCGGCCGAGCGGTAGTTGAGGATGCGGCCGTAGTCCGGCGCGAAATTCTTCTCCGGATCCTCGGTCGTGATCCGGCACTGGATCGCATAGCCATTGCAGGGGATTTCATCCTGCGGCGGGATCGCGATCTCTTTGCTCAACAGCGAGAAGCCCTTCGCCACCAGGATCTGCGAGCGCACCAGGTCGATGCCCGTGACGCACTCCGTCACGGTGTGCTCCACCTGGATGCGCGGGTTCATCTCGATGAAGAACCAGTCTTTCTGGTCCATGTCGTAGAGGAACTCGACGGTGCCCGCGTTGTTGTAGCCAATGCCCTTGGCAAGCGTCACCGCTGCCTCGCACAGCTCCTTGCGGACCTGCGGGTCGAGCTCCACCGAAGGAGCGATCTCGATAACCTTCTGGTAGCGGCGCTGCACCGAGCAATCGCGCTCGTGCAGGTGGACGACGTTGCCGTGCTGGTCGCCCAGGATCTGCACCTCGATGTGCTTGGCTCGCGAGATGTAGCGCTCCAGGAAAACCGCCGGGTTGCCGAAAGCCTTGTCTGCCTCGTTCTGCGCTTCGGACAGCAGGCCGGCGAGTTGCTCGGGCTTTTCCACCACGCGCATCCCGCGTCCGCCGCCGCCAAAGGCCGCCTTGATGATGAGCGGGAAGCCGATCTCCTTCGCGACCTTAAGCGCTTCCTTCGAGTCCGTGATCGGTTCCTCGGTGCCCGGCAGGGTGGGGACGTTGAACTTGGCCGCGAGATGCCGCGCCGCCGTCTTGTCGCCCATGCTTTCCAGCAACTCGGGGGAGGGGCCCACGAAGATCATGCCTTCCCGGGCGCAGGCCCGTGCGAAGGCCGCGTTCTCCGAAAGGAAGCCGTAGCCGGGGTGCACCAAGGTCACGCCCTTCGATTTCGCCAGCGCCGCGATCCCGTCCACGTCGAGGTAAGCGCCCACCGGACCCTTGTTCGGATCGAGCTGGTAGGCCTCGTCCGCCTTGAAGCGGTGGCGGGAGAAGCGGTCCTCTTCCGCGAAGATCGAAACGGTGCGGAGGCCGAGTTCGTTCGCGGCGCGGAAAATGCGGATGGCAATCTCTCCGCGGTTCGCGGCGAGGAGCTTGTCGGTCTTGGGCTGCGGCATGCGGCGCTTTCCTAATGGAGCGCTGCCGAATCGGCCAAGGGGAAAGGTGACAGCAGGCCGTTCCTTAAGGCTCCTAAAAATTCTTGAAGAATATTTCCCGAAAAGTGTTGACGCGTCCCCCGGTCTGAGGTAATCCTTCGGCGTCGCGACAATAGTAGGCGGCCCGATTGAAAGGTCTTCCCGGTTTTTGGGTTTTTCCGGAGGCTATTCGATCGGGCCGCTTCTTTTTTTGTTTTGATGCTTCGTTTTGCGGAAGCGGACGCGGCCTTAGGAGCTGGCCGATGGCATTTAATCGTTGATCACCTGCGCGATCCGCGCCCGGTCCAGATCGAAGGGGCTCAATTCCAGCATCACCACCGCATCCGCCACCAGCTCTGGCGGTGCCGCCGCCAATTCCTTCGAAAGATGGCAGAGCACCCGTTTGCCATTCGGCAGGGCGGCTTCATGGAGACCATTGCCGAGGGTCTTGAGAATGGTGGCCCGCGTCCTCAGGCAATCGTCGTGACTCATGGCGCAGAGGCAGGCACTTGCGGCGGGCTTTTGCAAGCTTGGCCATCCCAGTGGCTTGACGTTGCGAGACTGATGCCGCAAGCTCTGCGGTCTCCGCGGCCATGGCGAATGGCTCCGGACCTATCCTTAGCACCATGAATCTCCGACTGATTCTCCCGGCCTCCGCCGCAATTTTCCTTGCGGCCTCCTGCACCCCTTACGTTGAGCCGCCGCCGCAGGCCCCGGCTGATCCCGCTGTCAACAAGCAGACGGAGGAAGAAAAGGCGAAGATCGCCGAGCAGCGGGAGAAAAAGAAGAAGGCCGCCGACGAGCTGACCAAGAAGGAGAAGACCGAAGAGGGAGCCGCAACTCCCGACGGTCCAGCCGCCGGAGGGAACCCGGATCCCGACAAGACCGATACCAAGAAGCCGGACAAGAAAGAGGAGGTGAAGACCGCACGGGCGGTTCCAGGTCGTCCGGGGATGGTTTTCAGCCCTTTCAACAACAAGATCGTGGACGTAACCGGCATCCCCAGCGGTCGTCTGGTGGCAGATCCGACCTATCCGGCGTCGGAGAAGAAGCACTTCCGCGTCCCTTGAGATTCCAGCGCCTCTACAGGCTTTGATTTCGAGGAGCCGGTCCCGCCCAAGGGTCCGGCTCCTTCATTCCCGGAGACCCATGGATTTTCAGAAGGTGGCCATTCTCGGCGGCGGGCTGCTCGGCGGTTCGCTGGCCCTCGCGTTGCAGGAACGATTTCCGAATCTGGGAGTCAACCTCTGGTCGAGGAGGTTGGAAAATGTGAAAGCCGCAAAAATCCGCGGAATCGCTGGCGCCACCGATGGGATGGCCACGGCGATCAATAAAGCTGATTTGGTTGTTTTGGCGACGCCAGTGGGTGCGATGGCATCTGTTCTCCTCTCGGCACAGGGTGCGGGCCTGTCCCGCAATGCATTGATTACCGATGTGGGTAGTGTGAAGGCCCCCGTTCATAGAGTCTTGCGACCTCTTCTGAAGTTCACGGGTGGGAAGTTTATTGGAAGCCACCCGATGGCGGGTTCGGAAAAGACCGGAGTCGAGGCGGCAAGAAAGGATCTATTCCAAGATGCCGCATGCCTGATTACGGACGAAGATCAAGTAGGCGAGCCGTGGGTGGGACGCCTCAGATCTTTTTGGGAAGCTCTAGGATGTAAAGTCTATGAGCCGCCCGATGGCCTTCAACATGACATAGCGGTGGCAAACGTGAGTCACTTTCCCCATATGATGGCAGCCGCGACTTCTAGGTCGGCATTGCGCGAACAGTGGTATGGCCGGGTGAGTGGGGGTGGCCTTCGCGACACAACTCGCGTGGCAAGCGGTGACCCGAATATGTGGGCAGAGATTGCTGTCGAAAATAAGGATGCCCTCGCAGAGGTAATCAGGTCCTGCATCCTCGATTTGGGCGTAATGCTTGCCAACCTAGAAGCGGGCGACCAAGAAGCCCTGCGCGTGTGGTTGGCTGAGGCGAAGCTGGCCCGCGAATCAGCCCTCAAGCCTGTCCAAAGCGATTATCAATGAGCGAGTTCCGAGTCCGATCGATCCGCACGCTGGATGCCGAATTTCCGGTGCCCGGCGACAAGAGCATGTCCCATCGTGCCGCGATGATCGCGGGTCTTGCCGACGGGGTTTCCACCGTCCGCAACTTCCTGCCCAGCGAGGATTGCCTGAACACCCTCGGGGCGATGCAGGCATGCGGCGTGAAGGTGGAGGTGCTGGAGGAAATGCCCGGCTTCGGGCCGACCTCGATGCGCATCCATGGTCGGAAGATGCAGCTTGCCGCGCCCACCGCGCCGCTCGATTGCGGAAACTCCGGCACCGGCATGCGTCTGCTCGCCGGCTTGTTCGCGGGACAATCCTTCGACTGCGAACTTTTCGGCGATGAATCGCTTTCCGGCCGCCCGATGGGTCGCATCACCGATCCGCTTGAACTGATGGGCGCGAAGATCGATTGCCTCGGCGCGAAGCCTGGCTGCGCGCCGCTGAAGATCCACGGCACCAAGCTGCAGCCGATCCGCTACGAATTGCCCGTGGCCAGCGCCCAGGTGAAGAGCGCCGTGCTGCTGGCTGGGATGTTCTGCGAGGGCGTCACCACCGCGGTCCAGCCTGCCGATACCCGGGACCACACCGAGCGCATGCTTGAGTCCTTCGGCGTCAAGATCCGCATCGAGGGCCAGGCGATCTCGATCGAAGGCGGGCAGATTCCTCAGGCCCGTGACTTCCGCGTGCCGGGTGATATTTCCAGCGCTGCTTTCTGGGTGGTGGCCGCAGCCGCCCTACCGGGCTCGCGGCTCGTGATCAAGAACGTCGGCCTGAATCCGACCCGCACCGCGGTGCTCGATGTGATCGAACGCATGGGCGCGAAGATCACCCGCACGGTGCTCTCTTCCGACGACGGCGAACCGATCGGCGATATCGAGATCCTCGGCGGACCACTGAAAGGCACCGGACTTCTCAAGGCCGAGATCCCCAACCTGATCGACGAGATTCCCGTGATCGCCATCGCCGCGGCCCTCGCCGAAGGCAAGACGGTGATCCGGAATGCCAAGGAACTCCGCGTGAAGGAGACCGACCGCATCACCACCGTGGTCGATAACCTGCGCGCGATGGGCGGACAGGTGGAGGAATTCGAGGACGGGATGGAGATCACCGGCGGGAGCCCGCTGCATGCCGCCAGCGTCGAAAGCCACGGCGATCACCGCATCGCGATGGCGTTTGCGATTGCCGGGCTCTTCGCGGAAGGCGAAACCGTGGTCCGCAATACTGCCTGCGTGAATACTTCCTACCCCGGCTTTGCCAAACAACTCGCCGCCGTGCTCGCCGGGAGCAAGGTCGCGGCCGATTACGATCTGCCCGCAGTGCCTGTCCAGCCATGATCCTTCACCGCGCCATCGCCATCGACGGACCGGCCGCTTCCGGCAAGAGCACGCTCGCGCGCATCCTTTCACAGCGACTCGACCTGATCATGGTGAATTCCGGGGCCATGTACCGGGCCGTGACCTGGAAGGTGCTCAAGACCGGCGTCGATCCAGGCGATCGGGCGGCCGTGGTCGAGGCCCTGCGCAACATGGAGGTCGAATGCGGCGTGGACGGTCTCTCTTCAACCGTGCGTATCGATGGCATCGATCCCGGCGACGAACTGCGCAGCGAGGAGGTGAATGCGAATGTCTCCGCCGTGGCCGCCGTTCCGGAGGTCCGTGAGTGCCTCGTCTCCCTGCAGCGCGATTTCCTGAAGCTGGGCGACGTGGTGATGGAAGGCCGGGACATCGGCTCGGTGGTCTTTCCGGAGACCCCCTACAAGATTTACATGGATGCGGACCCGGATGTCCGCGAGGCCCGCCGGGAGGAGATCGGCGAGGTCGATTCCGTGGCCGCCCGCGACCATGCGGACAGCCGCCGTGCGACCGCACCGCTCAAGATCGCGGACGGTGCGGCGATCCTCGACACCTCCGGACACACCATCGAAACCGGCGTGGCGGCTGCTTTGGCCATCCTCAAGAGCCAAGGCTTCCCGATTCCCGCGGACGGGGAGGGCAATCCTCTCTAACAAATCACCGCCCATGCGTTGGATCTATTGGTTCGGTTGGACCCTCTTCGGCAGCGCCTATCGCTCGCTCTTCGGCTTGAAGGTGATCGGCCGCGAACACTTGGTCCGGGAGGGCTCGGTGCTGATCGCGTCCAATCACGAGAGCTTCCTCGATCCCCCGCTGATCGGGACCCTCTATCACGACGAGATGTTCTATCTCGCGCGGAAGTCCCTGATGACGACCCCGCTGCTCAAGTGGATCTACCTCGCGTGGAACTCGATTCCGGTCGATCAGGACCGGCCGGACATGACCAGCCTGAAGACGATCATCAAGTTGCTCAGTTCCGGCAGGCGCGTGCTGGTCTTCCCCGAGGGCGAGCGCAGCCTGGACGGAGTGATCGGCGTGGCTCAGCCGGGCGTCGGCCTTGTTGCCGTGAAGTCGAACGCGGTGATCCAACCGATCCGCATTGAAGGAGCGCGGGAGGCTTTGCCCCGCGGATCCGGACGCGTCCGCTTCACCCAGATCACCCTCCATATCGGCCCGGCGATCCGGCTGACCGAGGAAGAACTGGCGGCGAAGGGCTCGCACGGCTACCAGCGGATCGCCGACCGGATCATGGAGACGATCAAGGCGCTTTAGGATGCAGCCAATTCGTCACTGCTAGTCCGGGAACTTTTGAGAACTCCGCGACGTTCGCCGTGACGACGGTAAGGCCGAGTGCCCGGGCATGTGCTGCAATCAGCAAATCGTTGGGACCGATCGGATTTCCCGACGCTTCGAGCGATGCTCGAATTTCGGCATAGTGTCGATCTACGGGTTCTTCGAGCGGGAGGATTGTGACGCTGAGCAAGATTGCTTCGACATGCTCCGAAAGTCGTTCCGACCTCCGCTTCGCGGCACCGAAGCGAAGCTCCGCTGCAACAACGATGCTCACTGCGATCGAATCTTCGCCTTCTTTTTCGATGCGATCCCGGACAATTCCGGAAGGATTGCGGATCAGCTCCGAAAGGATGTTAGTATCGAGCAGGAAGCGCGTGGAGTTTTCACCGGGCATATACTACGGCAAGTCGATGTCGTCCAAGCGCTGCATTCCCTCGTCGATGTTAGGGAACTCCAAATCCAACGGCTCCAACCCAGCCAGAACAGAAAGAAGCCCCCTCTTTTTGCCAATGGGCTCGACGATCAGCCGGTCACCTTCACGACGTAACAGCACTTCATCTCCTGGCAGCTCGAATGCCTTTGGAATGCGCAATGCCTGGTTCCGGCCGTTTCGAAATAGTGCCGCTCGCCGGGTTTCGGAAAGAGCGTTATCGATATTCGGCATAGGCCAAGCATAGGTCGGGCGCGGGGACTGTCAAGAACCGGAGTCGGGAAGCTTCAAGCATCGGCCTCCGCCCGCAGTTCCTCGTAGACCCTTAGCAGCTCCGTGACGAGAATGCCATCGATCGTCATCCGATCATAGCAGGCGTTCTCGATCGCGAGTCCGGAGCAATTCGCGTCCGAGATCCTGGCACCGCTCAAGGAGACGTTTTCAAATCCGGCACCGGCGAGGCTTACATCTTCGAATCTCGCGCCGCCCAGATTCACATCCTGGAAGCGCGCGTCGCCGAGATCGACATTCGCATACTCGGCACCTTTGAGGCAGGCGTTTTCGGTTCTTGTGCTCATGACACGGGAGGGAAGACGCATTCTCGCTTATCCTCCCGGGCGAGAAATGGCGAGAACGCATTTGGCTGCCATCGACGCGAGGGGAATTTTCCGGTAGTCTCGAATCCCTGAAGCAGGGCCTGGTCATTTCCGATCTTCATCTGTTCTCACCGCGGGCATGCGCGGAAGAACTGCTCGACCGGCTTGCCGCGGAGTTGGACCGCGTCGATGTGCTGGTTCTCAATGGCGACACCTTTGACTTCCGCTGGAGCACGCTGCCTTGCGAAGCAGCCTCGATTGCCGGGGCCCGGAGCTGGCTGGAGCGGTGGATCCGGCGCTTCGAGGGGCGGGAGATTCATTATGTGGTGGGGAACCACGATTGCCTCGGCACCTTCCGTGAAGAGCTGAAGGTCCTGGCCGCCGGGTCAAACGTTTTGACGGTCCACGATAGCCACGTCCGCTTGGGGTCATCGCTCTTCCTTCACGGGGACTGCTCGAACCGGGGCATGAATCCGGCCCGCCTGGCCGCCTATCGCAAGGTCTGGAGCAAGGACCGGCAGCGCGGCATCTGGGGCCGGAGATTTTACCGAGTGGTGGATGCCACAGGAGCCGGAATCTTGTTTCATCGCTGCTATTTTCAGCAGGCCGCGACTGTCGGAAGAGTGACGCGGTATCTGGACGAAGCGCTGCCGGGATGGCGGAACGGCACCAGCGATTGCTATTTCGGACACACCCATGTGCCATTCCGAGATCACCGCGATGGAGAAGTTCGCTTTCACAATACGGGCTCCGCGACCCGGAAGATGGGGTTTCAACCGCTGCGGTTCGACTGCTGAACACTAGAGCGCCCGGAGCATCTCCAGCGCTTCCACAAGCTTCTCCTTCGCCGCCTCGGAGGCTAGCCGCGGGAAACGCCGGCCTTCGAGCATGATGTAATCGCCACCACGCTGGAGCATCAGGCGCTGGCCCTTGATCTCCACGGATGAAACGCCCTTGCCCGCCGCGGTGAGGCGGATGCGGCCCACGATGATCAGGTTCGCCGCGGCTTCCGGGAGACGCCCGAAGCGATCCCGCCAGCGTGCTTCCAAGGCATTGAGATCCTTTTCGACCATGCTCTCGGCGAGTTCCCGGTAGGCGCTCACGCGGAGCTGGGTCTCGCCCAGCCAAGCGTTCGGTAAGTAAGCGGGCAGCAGCGGACCATCGCCCGAGCCACGAGCGAATTCCGCTTCCGAGAAGGCCACGAAATCACTGCGGAAGCTCGCCTCGACCCGGGCCTTCGGAGTTTTGCCCTGAAGCCGGTCCACCGACTGCCGTAGAAGCTGGCAGTAAAGATCGAAGCCGACCGCCGCAATGTGACCGCTTTGCTTCGTGCCTAACAGATTGCCCGCGCCGCGGATCTCCAGGTCGCGCATGGCGATCTTGAAGCCGGAGCCGAGCGCGGTGTACTGCTTGATCGCGTGGATGCGTTTCCGCGCATCGCCGGCGGTGATGAAGTCGCGCGGCAGCAGCAGGATCGCGTAAGCCTTCTCGCCGGCCCGGCCCACGCGGCCGCGGAGCTGATAGAGATCCGCCAGGCCGAAGCGGTCGGCGCGGTCGATCAGGATCGTGTTCGCATTCGGGATGTCGATGCCGGTCTCGATGATCGTGGTCGCCAGCAGGATGTCCGCCTCACCATGGACGAACTTGCGCATCACCACCTCGAGGTCGTCCTTCTCCATCTGGCCGTGGCCGACCAGGATCCGCGCTTCCGGCACCAGCTCCTTGAGCTTCTTCTGCATCATCTCGATGCTCTTCACCCGGTTGTGCAGGAAGAAGACTTGGCCGCCGCGCTTCATCTCGCGCTGGATCGCCTCGCGGATGATCCGCTCGTCATACTGCACCACGCTGGTATGCACCGGCACCCGGTTCGGCGGCGGGGTGTCGATGGTGGACATGTCGCGCGCACCCATCAGTGCCATGTAGAGCGTGCGCGGGATCGGCGTGGCGGAGAGCGTCATCACGTCGATGCTGCGGAAGAGCTCCTTGAACTTCTCCTTGTGCTTCACCCCGAAGCGCTGCTCCTCGTCCACCACAGCGAGGCCGAGATTCTTGAAATGCACATCGCCGGAGATCAGGCGGTGCGTGCCGATCACGATGTCCACCGAGCCATCGGCCAGACCGCGGATGGTCTCTCTAATTTCGGATGGGCTGCGGAAGCGGTTCAGCAGATCGATGCGGATCGGGTAATCGCTCATCCGCTCGCGGAAGGTCCGCCAATGCTGCTCCGCCAGCACGGTGGTCGGCACCAGGATCGCCACCTGCATGCCACCGGTGGCCGCCTTGAAAGCCGCGCGGATCGCCACCTCGGTTTTGCCGAAACCGACATCCCCGCAGATCAGGCGGTCCATCGGCTTCACGCCCTCCATGTCGCGCTTCGAGATCTCGATGGCGCGGCGCTGGTCCGGCGTCTCGGTGTAGTGGAAGGAGTTTTCGAACTCCCACATCCAGCGCGAATCGGGAGGGTGGGGAATGCCGGGCTCGGCTTGGCGCTCGGCCTGCACCCGCAGCAACTGCGCGGCGTAATCGAGGATCGATTTCTCAGCGGACTTGCGGATGTTCTTCCACGCCGCGCCGCCGAGCTTGTTGAGCTCCGGCGTCTTGCCGCCGAGGCCGACATACTTGGCCACCAGGTGCGCCTGATCGATCGGCACGGCGAGCAAGCCGCCGTCGCGATACTCAATGCTGATCTCCTCACCCGTCTCGCCCGGAGCAATGCCCCGGAATCTGCCGATGCCATACTCGTGGTGAACCACCAGATCGCTCTCCGCGATGTCATCGAGCGAGGCTCGGGTGGTGAGCACTCGCTGGCCTTCGCCGCGGCTTCGCTTGAGGGTGCCGGGCGTGCGATAGCGGCCGAAGAGTTCGCTCGAAGAGAGCACCGCCATCCGCGCCGCGGGCACGGTGAAGCCTTGGATCAACTCGCCGCGCAAACGCACGAGATCGACCACTTGTTCCTGCCCCGCCAGTTCGACGAAGCGCTCCTCCTCGCCCTTGTTAGAGAAGGTCATGCCGATCTTCCAATCCTGCGCGCGCCACTCGTCGATCTGATCGAAGAAGCGCTGGCGGCGGTTCTGTTCGAGCACGAAGTCACCCGCCTCGAAGCTGCCCAAGGGACTGCCGAAACAAGCGGTCGAGAAGTCTTCCTCGCCCTCGATGTGAGGCGCGCCGCTGATGATCCGCACGCTGGCTTCGATCTCCGCGTCCTCGAAGGCGATTTTCACATCGCCCGGCCGCACATACTCCGCGACCGTCGCTTCCAATTCCGGCTCCGCGAGCAGCAACTCCGCCCGCTCCACCTTCGCCACCGAGGCCTGCGAATCGACGTCGAACTCGCGCAGCGATTCCACCTCGGTATCGAAGAACTCGATCCGCAGCGGCCGTCCGCCTTGCCACGGGAAGACATCGAGAATCCCGCCCCGCACCGCGAATTGTCCGCGGCCCTGCACCGTCGTCACGCGATCGTAGCCATGCGCAGCCAGCTTGCCCGCAAGATCCATCGGATCGGCGTTCGAACCCTGCTTGACGGTCAGCCTGCTACCCGCAAGTGCCGCGGGGGAAGGGGCTGCTTGGGAAAAGGCATCCGACCCGCAGAGGATGATGCAGGCCTCGTTCTTCGCTGCGCCATCCAGCACCTCCAACCGCAGCGCCGCAGCCTCGGGATCGGACAATTGGCCGCCCTCCAACTCCACCGGGGCCTCCGGCAAATCGACGGCATCCACGCCCCACATTTCCAACTCCACCGCCAGTCGCTCCCTCTGCCGCGGGGCCTCGCAGATCAGCCAGAAGCGGCGCTGCTTCGACTTCTCCAAATGCTTCACCACCACCGCCGCGACCCACGCGTGCGATGCCTCGTCCGCGTGATCGAACACGACACTTCCCGCACCCGGGGCCGCAAGGGCCAGGCGCTGCGCGAAATCCGGCTGCCCGATGGCCCGCTGCAGCCAGTCATCCTGGGCTTCCACCTTGCGGGGCACGCCAGAGAGCTAAGGGAGAAACTCGAAATGCCCAACGCAAATCCCAACGGAATCTCACATCCTCTGATCCGAGCTCCGCAGCATGATGTCCCCGATCTCCACGTGCGGCGGCGCATCCAGGATCGTCAGGATCGCACAGGCCACGTCCTCCGGAGAGAGCATCGTCATGCTCTCCTTGGTCTTGCGCAGCACTTCCTCGCGCCCGCGGAAATAGAGATCCAGCAGGGGAGTATCGACGAAGCCCGGTGACACGCAGGCCACCTGGATCGGCAGGCCCACACTCTTCAGCTCAAGGCGCAGCGCATCGGTCACGGCGCGGACCGCGAACTTGGTCGGCGAATAGAAGCCGCCCGTCGGCGGCACCCGGTGGCCGCTCATCGAGGACACGTTGACGATCCGCCCGCCCTCGCGCGGGAAGTGCCGCAGCGCCATCTGGCAGCAAAGCGTGAGCGCGAAAACATTGACCCGCCACATCTCCTCCCAGTCGGCGGGATTGCCATCGATGATCCGCGAGAGGTAGGCGATCCCTGCGCAGTTCACCAGCGCGTCGATCTTCCCGAGGTTCTGGAAAATTTCCTGGATGTCCTCGCGCTTCGTCAGGTCCGCGGCGATCGGGGCCACGCCCGCAGGCAAGGTCGCCGGATGCCGGCTCACCCCCAGCACCGAGGCACCCTGCTCGATCAGCATTTCCGACAGCGCCCGGCCGATGCCGCTGGAAGCTCCGGTGACGAGGACGGTGGACCCGGCGAGTCGGTTCATGCGCGGACCATTTCATCCGCCGCCGCGCCGCGCAATCCTTCGCATGCCTGAACAGTCGCCGCCGGGACTCCCGAATTTGAGATTTCAAATTTCAGATCCCGGATTTCGCTCCCTTGACCGTCTGCCGCGGTCCTGTCCATCTTCCCGCGCATGCGCATTTTGACCGGGCTGCAACCCAGCGGGAAACTCCACGTCGGCAACTACTTCGGCGCGATGGAGCCTGCCGTACGACTGCAGGACGAAGGGGAGACCTTCTACTTCATCGCCAATTACCACGCGATGACCACGGTCAAGAATCCCGATGAACTCCGCGCGAACTGCCGCGAGATTGCCGTCGACTTCCTCGCCTGCGGCCTTGATCCCGCACGTGCCACATTCTTCCTCCAGAGCGCGGTGCCGGAGGTCAACGAATTGGCATGGATTCTCTCCACGGTCTGCCCGGTCAGCCAATTGGAAAAGGCACATTCCTACAAGGACAAGGTGGCGCATGGCTTCTCGCCCAGCCACGGCCTTTTCGCCTACCCGGTCCTGATGGCGGCAGACATTCTGCTTTACGACACCAACCGGGTGCCCGTCGGCAAGGACCAGAAGCAGCACCTCGAGATCACCCGCGATCTCGCGGGCAAGATCAACGAAGCTTTCGGCGAGGGAACCTTGGTGGTGCCGGAACCGATCATCCGTGAAGCAACCGCCGTGGTCCCCGGCCTCGATGGCCAGAAGATGAGCAAAAGCTACGGCAATACCCTGCCGATTTTCACCGAAGAGGGCGAAGCGAAGAAGCTCATCATGAAGAAGCTGGTGACCGATGCCACGCCGCTGGAGGCCCCGAAGCCGAAGGAAAATTCCACTCTCCTCGCCCTCTATCGCCTGATGGGCAGCGACACGGAAGTCGCGGCCATGGAAGCCGACTTCGACCGCGGCGGGATTGGTTACGGCGATTTCAAGAAGCGCCTGCTCGAAGCCTACGAAGCCCGTTTCGCGCCGCTGCGCGTGCGCCGTGCCGAGCTTCTGGCGGACCCGGGATACGTGGATTCCGTGCTCGCGAAGGGTGCGGAGAAGGCTCGTGCTGCCGCTGCGCCGGTACTGGACCGGGTGCGCAAAGCGGTGGGGCTGGCCTGATAGATTCGCTGCGGAGGGAGGTAAACGGGCATGCTCAAGCGTTCCTGCCTGCCGCTGTTCCTTACCTGCTCGCTGAGCCTTGCGATGGCAGGCGCGGTTGCAAGCGGGGAAGGGCAGGTCGTGGAGACGGCCACGGCCGCCGAAGCGCCGGTGAAGGAAGGAGACTTCCAATTCGAGTGCACACATGCCGGCGCGTCGATCCGGGCCTTCGGATATCGTCCGCCGCACTATGCCGGCGGACCGCTGCTGGTGCTCTTCCACGGAGCGAGCCGGAATGCACGGGGATATCGCGATGGTGCGCGAATCCTGGCGGAGAAGCTCGGCATGCTGCTGGTGGTGCCGGAGTTTGATCGCCCGCGATTCGATGTGGAGGCCTATCAGGAAGGAGGCGTCATGAAGAACGGCAAGCTGCAACCACGGGACCAGTGGACCTTTGGTTACCTGGAGCCGTTGCTGGAGCAGGCTTTCGCAAGCGCGGGAGGGAAGCTTCCTTATTATCTGGTGGGCCACTCGGCGGGCGCGCAGTTCTTGGGACGCATGGCCGCCCTGTATCCGAATGAAGCACGGCGCATGGTGCTGGTGAATCCGGGTTCGCTGATGTTCCCGGATCGCGAGCAACGCTATCCCTATGGCTTTGGCGGGCTGCCCGAAGAAATGGCATCCGGTGAAGTGCTGCAGCGGTATCTGGCGTCGCCGCTGGCCTTCTTCCTCGGTACCGGTGATACGGGGCTCAAGGATCTTTCCACCACGAAGCGGGCGATGAAACAGGGCGCGACCCGGATTGAGCGCGGGAGGAATTGCCATGCGGCGGGGCTGAAGCTCGCGGCGTCGGAGCAGTGGCCCTGTGCCTGGCAGCGGGTGGAGGCGGAAGGGCTGGCCCACGGCTCCGGACCGATGTGGGAGCATGGGAATTGCAGGTTGGCGATCCTAGGGGAAGAGCCGAAGTAAGCAGGGCGGAGTGGCTGCGCCGGTGCTGGATCGCGTGCCCCGTCATTGGGATTGCGCGAGTTCTCGGGCGGGTCTGAAAGAGGTCCGAAATTTTTGCTTTGCCAAACGCCGGAAGCGGGGCACAGTTCCCATGTCCGATGGACCTTGGCAGTTGCCGGTTTAGCAATTGCCTCCGGGTTTGAAAATCTTGCCGCGATCACTTTCGCACTTGGCAGGAGTTCCCCATACCCGGCCCTCGTCGATCCTCAAATCCCACTCACGCATTTCCTAACAGGAAAGCCGCACGCGCCACCGCGCAGCGTCTTGCTCCCGTTTTCCCGTTTTTTTCCAAGCGATCATGGCTGGTCACAACAAGTGGTCGAAGGTCAAGCACATCAAGGCTCGCGTCGATGTCATCAAAGGCAGGGTGTTCAGCAAGTGCGCCCACGAAATCGCGCTCGCGGCCCGTGCCGGCGGCGGTGACGTCGGCATGAACCACCGTCTCCGCGCCGCCGTGGACAATGCCAAGGCCGTCTCGATGCCGAAGGAAAACATCGACCGTGCCATCAAGAAGGGCCTCGGCGAACTCGGTGGCGAAGCGATCCAGGAAGTCACCTACGAGGGCTACGGCCCCGCCGGAGTCGCCTTCTTGATCGAAGCCGCGACCGACAATCTCAACCGCACCGTGGCCGACTTCCGGACGATCTTCTCAAGGAATGGCGGCAGCGTCGCCGCCCCCGGCAGCGTCGCCTATCAATTCGATCGCAAGGGCGAGATCCGAATTTCCGCCAATGGCATCGATGATGACCGCATGATGGAAGCCGCGATCCTCGCCGGTGCGGACGATGTCCAGAGCGACGAGGAAGAACACCTTGTATTCACATCACCCGTCGAACTCGCCGCCGTTGCGGCGGAATTGCGCGGTGCCGGTTTTACCATCGCATCCGAAAAACTCGTCTCCGTCCCTCAGAATCCATCCGTGGTTGCCGATCCCGAAATCGCCCGCCAGGTGATGAAACTCTACGAACTCTTGGACGGCTACGACGACACCCTGAACGTTTTCACCAATCTCGAAGTGGCAGACGAAGTTCTCGTCGCCCTCGACACCTGAGCTGCCACCGATTGCCAGCCTCTGCCCCCTTTTTTTGAATGAGCCATAATACGCCCCAGGACACCGCCGGTTACGAACCCGCCGCGGAAGTTTCGTCCGCCGAATCGAAGCCCGCTGCCAAGAAGACGGCGAAGAAAGCCGCCAAGAAGGCCGCCGCGACCAAAGTCGCGAAGAAGGCGGTGGCGAAGAAGGCTGCCAAGAAGGTGGCGAAATCGAGTGCCGTGGAGGCGATGCCGGCTCAGGCCGTGCTGCCCCTGGACGTGCCGTTCGAGACTGCGGCTCCGAAGGCGAAGAAGGTCGCCCGCAAGAAAGCCGAGCCTGTCGAAGAGAAGTCATTTTCGATTGCCGAGCCGCCCGTTTCCGCCCCGCGGGAGGAGCGCCGGCCCGAGTCCGCAACTCCTGCGCCGGTCGAAAGCCGCTCGCAAGATGGTCCTTCAGAGTCGCATCCCGCCGAACAGCGCAATCCTTCTTTCGGCCGCGTGCCGGGAGGTGGTCCGGTGGTCTCCCGTGAAGACCGCGACCGCGAGCCTCGTGAACCCCGCGAACAACAGCAGCAGCCGCCGCAACGCGAGTCACGTGAACCTCGTGAACAACGCGAGCCGCGCGGTGAACAGAATCACCAGCAACAACAGGACGGCCCGAAGGATCGCACCGATGCCAATCGCGAGCGCCGCAAGCGCCGTCGCAAGCGTCGCCGCGAGCGCGAACGTGGTGGTAGCGGAGGTGGCGGCGGCGGCGAACAAGGCCCGCGTCAGGAAGCCCCGCGTCAGGAGCCGCGGCCCGAGCGCCAGGAACGACAAGAGCGGCCCGAGCGCCAGGAAAGGCAAGAGCGGCCGGATCGCCACAACGACCGCAACGACCGGCAGAGCGGGGGAGACAGATCTTCCGAGCCGGTGGAGAAAGCATCTTCATTCAGCGGCCCGAAGGTCGAGGTGGATGGCATGCTCGAACTCGCCCCGAAGGGCTTCGGCTTCCTGCGGGTGCCCTCCAAGAATTTCGACCAGGCCCGCGACGATGTTTTTGTTTCGCCGGAAATGGTCCGCCGCCAGGGACTGCGCCCCGGCGTGTGGATCCACGGCCTTGCCCAGGAAGGTTCACGCGGCCAGCAGTTGGTGGAGATCACGTCCATCAACGGTCTCACTCCCGAGGACTCCAAGCGGCTTCCCGCCTTCGAGGAACTCAAGGCGATCAATCCGAACAAGCGGATCAGCCTTGAAACCGTGCCGGAACGCTTCACCACCCGGGTGCTCGATCTCATGGCTCCGGTCGGTCGCGGCCAGCGCGGCCTGATCGTTTCGCCGCCGCGCTCCGGTAAGACCACCTTGCTCCTCCACATCGCCGAAGCCGTGCGCGAGTTGCACGACGAAACGATGCACCTGATGATCCTTCTCGTCGACGAACGGCCGGAGGAAGTCACCGAATTCCGCCGCACCCTTCCCGGCGCGGAGATCTACGCCAGCTCGAATGACGAGGGCGCCCGCAGCCACTGCCGCATCGCCGAGATGTGCATCGAGCGCGCGAAGCGCTTGGTGGAAGCCGGCAAGCATGTCTTCCTCCTGATGGATTCGATCACCCGTCTGGCGCGCGCCTACAATGGCGGCATCCGCCAGCAAGGCCGGGGAATCGGCACCGGTGGCCTCAACATCGGCGCACTGGAAGTTCCGCGCCGCCTCTTCGCCGCCGCCCGCAATACCCGCGAAGCCGGCTCGCTCACGATCCTCGCGACCGCCCTGATCCAGACGAACAGCCGCGCGGACGAAGCAATCTTCCAGGAGTTCAAGGGCACCGGTAACATGGAACTCGTGCTCGATCGCAAGATCGCCGAGAACTACATCTACCCGGCCGTCGATATCTTCAAGTCGGGCACCCGGCGCGAGGAACTGCTCTTGCCCGAGCACATGCTCAACAAGATCCACCTGATCCGCCGCGGCCTCTCCGGCCACCGCCCGGTCGAGGCGATGGAGCGCCTGCTCTACTTCGTGAAGAAGTTCCCGAACAACCCGCAGATGCTGATGGAGATCAAGGCGGAGTCCGGAGCACGGTAGGTCATCCGGGCATCGCGAGCTTGGGAAATCTTGGTTCCGGAGGGGACCGCGCCGGGCATCCGTGTGGCTTCTTCACGTTGCGGGGAGATGCGTCAGGCATCCCCGCTATCGACCATCGCTTCCAAGCGATCGAAATTCTGCTCGTTCGCAGCCACGATGAAATCACGGAACTTCTCATTCGCGGCTCCGTCATCGAAGACCATCCGCCAGCTCAACCACCCGAAATAGGGCAGGGTGCCCATCATACTTTCCATCCAGCGCTTCCAACTTCCACCCAAACTTCGAATTGCCCCGCGCGGCGAATCGGCGAAAATGAGCGCCGTGCCCGATACCATCGAAGCCGAAGTCCTTGAAATCGACGGCAGCCCCGCGCCGGTGGCCGCACCCCGTGTGCCGCCCCAAGGTCCCGGCGAGGCATGGCGTCGTTCGCTCCAGGGAAAGGTGTTCCGCCTCGACAAGCGCTGGTGGCCGCTCTGGGTTCTGCTGGGAATCGTCGCGGTAGTGGTGTTCGCCGTTGTCGCGGTCTTCGTCGCCATCTTCCTGGTGATGGCGAAAATCCTCGGCGGGATTTTGCGCTTTTTGACCGGAGCCGGGCCGCGCGGGCAGGGGAGCGCGCTGGCACGCCGCGGGGATTGAAAGGCTTGCAGGGGACTTTTCGGCAAGTTGTTCACAGGCGGTTTTGGACCTGTGAATGACCTCAAGATCCGCCAGCAGAGGGCTTTGGAGAGCTTTCGAAAGCCCTCACCGTCGCGATTTCCACATTGTGAATAACTTGCGGACAACCCGTGTGCAACGGATTCGTAACCTTGTTGAGTGCTTATGGTGAGTGACTTGGGGGAAAATGCATCCTGCGGGCTGCGTCTCCGCCGGTGAACAACCCCGCTCCCATTACAAGGAGTCACCCATCAACATTTTCTTGGAAGGTAGATGCCTCCGCATGAAGTGGCCCGTGGCCTGCTCCTTCCCATCAGCGGTTTTCTGAATCTTTCCCCAAGTTATTCACAATCGTGGCGGACAATTGCTTTCAGGCGCGCTGGATGGCCTAGGATTGCTTTTGACGGGCTCGTTCCGGCCTTGTTCACTCCGCGCGGCTTTTCCCGATAACTCATGTCCTACGAACACCTGACCCCGCCCGCCGGAGACCGCATCACCATTCAGGATGGCAAGCTGAACGTCCCGGACCAGCCCATCATTCCCTACATCGAAGGCGACGGCACCGGTCCGGACATCTGGAAGGCTTCCCAGATCGTCTTCGATGCCGCGGTCGAGAAGGCATACGGCGGCAAGCGCAAGATCTCCTGGTTCGAGGTCATGGCCGGCGGGAAGTCGTACGACCTCTACAAGGATAGCGTCACCGACATCGGCAAGGCCTGGCTGCCCGACGACACCCTGAAGGCCTTCGACGAATACCTCGTCGGCATCAAGGGCCCCCTGACCACCCCGGTCGGCGGTGGCATCCGCTCGCTGAATGTCGCCTTGCGCCAGATCCTCGACCTCTACGTCTGCCTGCGCCCGGTGCGCTGGTTCGAAGGCGTGCCGAGCCCGGTCAAGCGCCCCGACCTCACCGACATGGTGATCTTCCGCGAAAACACGGAAGACATCTACGCCGGCATCGAGTTCAAGGCAGGCACCGATGAGGCGAAGGCCTTCGGCGAGTTCCTCAAGGACAAGTACCCCGCGCTCTTCAAGAAGGTCCGCTTCCCGGAAACCGCCGGCTACGGCGTGAAGCCGGTGTCGGAAGAAGGCACCGAGCGCCTGGTCCGCGCCGCGATGGAATACGCCATCGCCGAGGGCAAGGAATCCGTGACCCTCGTCCACAAGGGCAACATCATGAAGTTCACCGAAGGTGGCTTCCGCGATTGGGGCTACGAGCTGGCCAAGAAGGAATACGGCGCGGTCGAGATCGACGGCGGCCCATGGTGCAAGATCCCTGACGGCAAGCGCGGCGCGGGCATCATCATCAAGGACGTCATCGCTGATGCCTTCCTCCAGCAGCTCCTGACCCGCCCCGCCGAATACTCGGTGGTCGCGACCCTCAACCTGAACGGCGACTACATCTCGGACGCCCTCGCCGCCTGCGTCGGCGGCATCGGCATCGCACCCGGCGGCAATATCAACTACGTCACCGGCCACGCCATCTTCGAAGCCACCCACGGCACCGCCCCGAAGTATGCCGACCAGGACAAGGTCAACCCCGGCTCCGTTATCCTCTCCGGCGAGATGATGCTCCGCCACCTCGGCTGGGTCGAGGCCGCCGACCTCATCATCAAGGGCGTCAACGGCGCGATCAGCGCGAAGACCGTCACCTACGACTTCGCCCGCCTCATGGACGACGCCAAGGAAGTGAAATGCTCCGAGTTCGGCCAAGCCATCATCAAGGCGATGGATTGAAAGGTGGTCCGCACAGTCCTCTGTGCGGTCGAAGCCACGTTCGATATCGACTCTATCCCAAAGGCGCGGTGCTTCGGCATCGCGCCTTTTTCATGGGAGCTTCATCCGGTTGGCGATAGATCAGGTAAACGTCTGAACAAGTCACCGTTTGCCGTCATACCATGGATCGAGGGACACAGAAAACAGCCCCGGGCTATTTCGAATATGTAGAAGCATTCCGGGAGCTGATAGGAGTCATCGTTCGGATCGGTGCGTTGCTACCGATTGGGCTCGTGGTTGCTGCCTTCTCAACTGTCCACAGCTTGGGCTGGTTTAAGGTTCCGATCGTTGGGGTAGCCTTTGCGGCTTTCCTCGTGATCTTCTCGGTCTTCTCCTTTGCATGGTATCGTGTTGCCAAGAAAACAAAACGACCAGCGCTGCTAGCGGCTATGGTGGTCTGCGCGCTACTCGCGGTTTCATTTAGGACGGATTGGATCGTGGGAATCCGCTATGGTTCGGTAGACGGTGAGTGGTCAGATACCTACACACCTCCGCGTTCTCCTTTCTGGCTGAAACCGACTCCGGACCAATTATTACCGGGAGCGAAAGCGTGGGATCATCGTTTTTTGTATCCGGCTAAAGATGCCACTTGGGTCGGCGAGGCCTCCCTTGAAGTGAATTGGTTGTGGATGTCCGCCCGTGTCTTGGGCTACATGATCATTCCTTTCGCAGGTATTTCCCGAATCCTCAGACTGGCCTCCCGCTCCGGACAATAATGGAATTTCGTGCAATCAGCACGAGATTGCCCGCGTCATCCCTGAAAGATTTGTCCGACAGCCTACGTCCCGCCGGTAATGCCACACCCGGACCGCCGCACCCGCCCTGCGCCATTGCCAAGCCCGCTGAGGTCGCTAGCGTTTCCCGGAATGAGAACGGGTTTGCTTTGTGCCTCAGCCATGATTTTCGCCACCGGCACCTCGCCGGCCGCTACCAAAGTCCTCCAAGCCTTCGAGGGCGATGGCTACGGCGACTGGAAAGTGGAAGGCACCGCCTTCGGCCTGGCCCCCAGCGGCGCGCAGATCGATGGCCTCACCGCCCCCCTGACCGCCTACGCGCAGGATTCCGTCGCCTGTTCGGCCCACGGCGGGGATGCCGCAAAAGGCTCGCTGACCTCGCCCGATTTCAAGATCACCGAGAACTACATCTGCTTCCTGATCGCCGGCGGCAAGCACCCCGGCAAGGTCGGCGTCCAGCTCATCGTCGATGGCAAGGTGGCACTCGATACGACCGGCGATGGCACCCTCCAGTTCCGCACGCAGGTCTGGGACGTCACCCAGTTCAAGGGCAAGTCCGCCAGGATCCGCATCTACGATGAGGAAAGCGGCGGCTGGGGCGTGATCGCCGCCGATCACTTCCTGATGACGGATTACGCCAATCAGAAGTTCCCGCCGCCGACCAAGGGTGGCAAGCCGCACATGGCCGGCCTCATCACCACTCCCGCCATCCCCGGCATCACCATCCCCGAAGGGACCAAGGCGACCGTGGTGGCCGACTACAAGAACGGCAAGGTCACCTCCCCGACCGCCCTCGCCTTCGGCGAGAAGGGCGAGATCTACGTCACCGAGACCCACCGCTTCCGCCACGGCGTGCCGGACAACCGCGACCACCTCTACTGGTATCTCGATGACATCGCCTCCCGCACCACGGCCGACCGCCGGAAGATGCACGAGAAGTGGACCGGCAAGCAGAAGATCTCCTCCATCGAATTCCTCACCGAGGTGGCCGACAAGGTGCGCCTGCTCTCCGCGCCGGGTGAAGACGGCAAGTCCGCCCAATCCTCGATTTTCGCCGATGGCTTCAATGACCTGTTAGATGGCCCGGCCGCCGGCGTCTTCGAATACGAAGGCACCGTCTACATGGCCTGCATTCCCAAGATCTGGGCACTCCGCGACAAGGACGGCGATGGCAAGGCCGACAAGCCGGAGGAACGCGAGACCCTCTTCGATGGCTTCGGCGTGCGCGTGTCCTTCTCCGGCCACGATCTCAATGGCTTCGCCCTCGGGCCGGACGGCCGCATCTACGGCACGCTCGGCGACCGCGGGATGAATCTCACCACCAAGGAGGGGAAGCACTACGAGTATCCCGACCAAGGCTGCGTCTTCCGCTTCGATCCGGACGGCACGAATTTCGAGGTCGTCCACACCGGTCTGCGCAACCCGAAGGAAATCGCCTTCGACCAATGGGGCAACGCGATCTCGGTGGACAACAACTCCGACCAAGGCGACCAGGCCCGCGTCGTTTACATCATGGATGGTGCCGACTCCGGTTGGTCGATGGAGCACCAGGCCCTGCACAGCTTCCACCGCCAGATCGGCTTGGAAGAGCACCCGGTGAACCGCTGGATGGAAGAGCAGATGTGGGCGCCGAAGAACGACAAGCAGCCGGCCTACATCCTGCCCCCGGTGGCGAATCTCACCTCGGGTCCTTCCGGCCTGACCTATCACCCCGGCACCGGCTTCCTGGAAAACGAGGCCGGACGCTTCCTGATCTGCGACTACCGCGGAGGCGCGGCGAATTCAGGCATCTACTCCTTCAAGGTCGAGTCTTCGGGTGCCGGCATGCGGATGGTCGATTCCCGCCAAATAAACTGGGGAGCCGCCGTCACCGACGTGGAATACTCATGGGACGGGAAGCTCTACGTCGCCGACTTCATCGGCGGCTGGGAGTCGCACGAGGATGGCCGCATCTACTCGCTCTCCGCCGATAAGATGTATCGCCAGGACGAAGCCGAGCACACCGCGGAACTCATTGAGCAAGGCTTCGAAAAGCGCCCGGTCACCGGCTTGGAGAAGCTCTTGTCCCACGCCGACATGCGGGTCCGCCTGCGTGCCGAACTCGCCCTGACCCGCCGCCCCGAGGGCCTCGATATTCTCAGCAAGACGGCCAGGGAGGGGAAGGACACCATTACCCGGCTCCACGGAATCTGGGGCGTCGGCATCATCGCGCGCCGCGGCTCCGCGGTCCTGCCATCCGCGGGCGAGGACTTCGTGAAAATCCCCGGCAAGGAGATACGCAAGGATGCGCTCGCGGTGCTGATCCCGCTCTGTAGCGATCCCGATGCCGAGGTCCGCGCCCAGGCGATCAAGGCGATCGGCGAGGCCGGCCTCGTCGCGGGCGGCGTTCCCTTCGGCAAGCTCCTGGGCGATGAATCGCTCCGCGTCCGCGCCTTTGCCGCGATTGCCGCAGGCCGCATGAAGGAGGTGCCAGCCGTGCCCTTCATTTGGGAAATGCTGACGAAGAACGAGGATCCCTACATCCGCAGCGCCGGTGCCTACGCGCTCTCGCTGATGGGCGATGCCCGCCAGATCGCGGCCCTGAGCCAGGAAGAGGACCCC
This sequence comes from Luteolibacter sp. Populi, assembly GCF_040801775.1. GTDB lineage: Bacteria > Verrucomicrobiota > Verrucomicrobiia > Verrucomicrobiales > Akkermansiaceae > Haloferula. Next base: position 840,891 of record NZ_CP161812.1, on the reverse strand, counting down.
TCGCTGCGGCTCGCCGCGGTGGTGGCCCTGCGCCGCATGAAGGATCCGCTGATCGGCTCCTTCCTCCACGACGACGACAAGAAGGTCGCCCGCGAGACCATGCTCGCGATTCACGATGCCGGCATCGAGGAGATGCGCCCGCAGGTGGCTGCCCTGCTCGATGAACTGCCCTCCGATCTCACCGAGATGGATTGGCGGCGGCTCCTCAACAGCGCATTCCGCCTGGGCGATGACGTGAACCTGCGCCGCGTCCTGAAGGTCGTGCTCGATCCGAAGGCACCCGCTTTCGCCCGCCAGGAAGCGCTGCGCCTGATCGGCGTGTGGAGCAAGCCGAACCCGGTGGACCAAACGCTCGGTCACTGGGCTCCGCTGCCGGAGCGCAATCCCGCCCCGATCAAGGCCGTCCTGACTTCCTCGCTCTCCGATCTCCTGAAGCTCGATGGCAAGCTCGCCGAGCCCGCGATCGAATTGCTCAAGACCTATCAGCTTGATCTTACTTCGGTCGACGATGCCTCGCTCAGGAGCCTGGTCATGAATTCGCGCCTGCCCGGCGCCGCCCGCGCGGAAGCACTCAGCCTCTACGCAACCCGCAAACCGGCGGGCCTCGACTCCCTGTTAGGCGAACTCTCCAAGGGCAAGGACGACGACCTCGCGATCGGCGCGATCAAGCGTCTGGCCATCGACAGTCCCGCTTCCGCCTTGGACGCCCTCCGTGCCGCCGTCGGCAATGAGAGCGCCCATCGCCAGCAGGAAGCTTGGAAGATCGCCGCCGACCTCAAGGCTCCCGGCGTCCAGTCCTTGTTCACGGACAGCCTCGGCAAGCTCAAGGAGAAGTCCGGCGTCTCGCCCTCGACCCTCGAATTGCTCGATGCCGCCGCGAAGCGTCCCGAAGGCCCCGTGAAAACCGCCTTGGACGCCTACAAGGCCGCCATCGCCGCCTCATCCGATCCTCTGACTCCCTTCCTCGGCTCCCTGCAAGGCGGCGATTCCAAGAAGGGCGGCCAGCTCTTCGAATCGCAGCCCGCAGCCCAGTGCATGCGCTGCCACGCCGCCGGTGGCGGTCACGGCGGCGGCGACGCAGGCCCGAGCCTCGAAGCCGTCGGCAAGCGCGGTGATGCGAAGTTCCTCTTGGAATCCCTCGTCAATCCCGGCGCGAAAGTCGCCGCCGGCTTCGGCATCTCCACCGTCACCCTCAAGGGCGGCAAGTCCGTCTCCGGCCTCGTCCTCTCCGACACCGCCGATCACGTCGATCTCGACAGCAATGGCAAGGTCCTGCGCGTCCGCAAGCCGGACATCGACTCCATGCTCCCGCCGATCTCCGCCATGCCCCCGATGTCCGCGATCCTCTCCGCCACCGAGCTTCGCGATGTCGTCGCCTGGCTCGGTGCCCAGAAGGGCAAGGACCCCGAGCCCAAGAAGCGCCCCGCGCCCGAAGTGGTCACGCCCTGAGAGCGGCCGCTGGATATTCTGTAACACGGGCATGGGCTGACGGGTATCTTCCCGTTGGCCCATGTTTGCGAAACCAACTCTCTGCTTCGTCGTCTTCTCCTGCGCCGTCCTCCACATCCGCGCGGAGCCGGCCGACCTCGCCGCCACCAGCAAGCTGCCCTCAGGGCAGGGGATCGCGGCGGCATACCCCGGCGACACCGGCATCAAGACCAGCGCCGACGTGATCTTTAGCGATGACTTCGAGCAGGGAGAACTCGGCCAAGGCTGGGACGAGACGGGCAACAAGGACGGCAAGGTGCTGAGCTATGCAGCCACGCCGGATGGCCCCGGCAAGCGCTGCCTGCGCGTGGAAGCCCACCTCGCCTCGGATACCGGCGGCGGCCTGACGAAATGGTTCGAGCCGTCCGCCACCGTCTTCATCCGCTTCTACACTCGCTTCGATGCGGGCTGCGACTACGTCCACCACTTCGTCACCCTCAGGGCGAACAAAGGCCTGCGCGGCGGCGACAAGTGGACCGGCTTCGGTGCCGCGGGCAACAAGCCCGCCGGCGATGAACGTTTCTCCACCGCGATCGAGCCTTGGGGCAATTGGGGAAAATCGGCCGCACCCGGGCGCTGGAACTTCTACAGCTACTGGCACGAGATGGAGGTCTCCAAGGACGGAAAATACTGGGGCAATTCCTTCGCCGTCCCCGCCGCTCCCGTCATTCCGAAAGAGCGCTGGATCTGCGTCGAGTTCATGCTCAAGCACAACACCCCCGGTGAACGCGATGGCGAGCAGGCCTTCTGGATCGATGGCGCGCTGCAAGGCCACTGGACCGGCATCAACTGGCGCAAGACCGCCACCCTCAAGACCAACGCCCTGACCCTCGAAACCTACATCACCGACCGCTGGACCAAGAACCCCGTCAACGTCGTGTCCTTCGATAACGTCGTCATCGCCAGCCGCTACATCGGCCCCGTAGGCAAGCCCTGAAGCCTACTTCTTCTCGCACCCGCAGCCATGCCCGCAGCTCTTCTTCTTCCCCTTCGACTTGCTCGCCAGGAAGAGCGCCGCTAGCACCACCACGGCCACCGCCGCCCATGTTTGCCAATCGTTCATGTTAGAAAAAAAACAGGGCGATCCGATAAGCCACGAAGGCCGCGACCCAAGCGAAGACGGTCATGAAGGCGAACTGCCCGACCGCCCATTTCCATGACCCCGATTCCCGCGCCACCACCGCCGAGGTCGGCAGGCATTGCAGCGCGTAGATGAAGAAGACCAGCAGGGAGATGACCGCCGGAATCGTGAACATCTTCCGGCCATCCGGCCAGGTCTCGCCCACCAGCCGCTCGCGCAGGGAAGCCTGGGTCGCTTCGTCGTCTTCGCCTTCCTCCACGTGGAAGAGCTGCGCCATCGAAGTGACGAATACCTCGCGCGCGGCGAAGGAAGTCAGGATCGCGGTGCCGCCGCGCCAGTCGAGCCCCAGCGGCTTGACCAAAGGCTCGGTCAGATGCCCCACGCGGCCCATCATGCTGTGGTCGAGTTGCTCGCCGGGATCCTCGCTGCCGGATTTCGGGAAAGTTTTGGCCGCCCACAGCACGATCGCGATCGCCAGGATGATCGTGCCCGCCTTCTGAAGGAAGGCCCCGGCCCGCCCTCCGACATGGCGGAAGACATAGCTCCACTGCGGCGCACGATAGGGCGGCAGCTCGAGCATGAAGTGGGTTTTCACTTCATCCGGGCCGAGCCGGCCGCGGAGGATGCGCGCCACGACCAGTGCCGTCAGCGTGCCCAGAGCGTAGATCGCGAAGAACACCAGCGCTTGGACCCAGCCGCCGGCCCCCGCCAGCAGCAGGGGCACCAAGGTCAGATACACCGGCAGGCGCGCCGAACAACTCATCCAGGGGGCCACGAAAATGGTCACCAGCCGCTCCTTCGCGGAATCGATCGTGCGTGTCGCCATGATGCCCGGAATCGCACAGGCATAGGAGCTAAAAAGCGGCAGGAAAGCCTTCCCGCTGAGTCCCACTCGACCCATCAGCCCGTCCATGAGGAAGGCCGCGCGCGCCATGTAGCCGGAACTTTCCAGCAGCCCGATGAAGAAGAACAGCAGAACGATCTGGGGCAGGAAGATGACCACGCTGCCTACACCCTCGATGATGCCGTCCGTCAGGAGATCGCGGAGGTCGCCCTCGCCCATGGCGCCCGTTACCAATTCCTGCAGCCAGGTCTTCCCGGCGTCGATCGCATCCATCGGGATCGAGGCGAAGGAGAAGATCGACCAAAAGATCAGGAACATGATCCCGATCAGCGCGACCCACCCGAACACCGGATGCAGCAGCCAGCGGTCGAGCTTGTCGGAAATCGTCGCGCTATGCCCGTCCGGCCGCCGCGCCGCCACTTCGCAGATCCGCAGCGCCAGCGCCCGGCGGCGTTCGCCGGACTCGTCCGCCGTGCCGCCCTTCCACGGCGCATCCGCCGGGGTGGGGAAGGGGTGCCGCAGAGCCTGCTTCAGCTCCACGATGCCCTTGCCCGCATTCGCCTGCACCGGCACCACCGGCACGCCGAGTTCTTCCGAAAGCTTCTGCGGATCGAGCCGCAGCCCGGCCTTCTCCGCCACATCGACCATGTTCAGCGCCACCACCACCGGCAGCCCCATCTCGATCACCTGCAAGGCGAGCACCAGATGCCGCTCCAGGTTCGAGGCATCCACCACGCAGACAACGATGTCCGGCCGGGGCCCGCCTTCACCCGTCAAGGCCTTGCGGGCGATCTCCTGATCGGGGCTGCCGCCGTCCAGCGAGTAGCAGCCGGGCAAGTCCACCAGCCGCAGCTTCTTCCCGTGCGGCGTGAACATTTCCCCCGACTTCTGCTCCACGGTCACCCCGGCATAGTTGCCGGTGCGGTTCGCAGACCCCGTCAGGGCGTTGAAAAGCGTGGTTTTCCCGGCGTTTGGATTGCCGGCCAGGGCGACGGTTTCGAGTGAACCGGACATTGGAAAATCAAGCGACGGCCACCATCACCTGGCTGGCCAACTCGCGGCTGAGGGCGAGCCGCGTGCCGCAAACGGAGCAAACCAGATTGCGCCCGTCGGACAACTTCCTCACCTGCAGGGTCTCGCAAAAACCCAGATCGCGGAGCTGGTCGCAGGCCGGGCCTGAAAGCAGCTTGATCCGGAAATCACAACCCACCTGCGCCTGGCTCAAACTGACCAAGCTGTCGGCATGTAAGTCGTTAGCGGTCGCGAGCCCCATCGCGGTTAGAGTCCGCAATTGAGATGGATTTGCAACAAGAATTCCGGGGCGTATGGTGAAAGCACCGGGGCACTTCGCAAAACAGGGGTGAAAATGCGCATTAAATCATTCCATTCCGGCAGGATTCTGCGCTAGATGCGATTGTTCATGACGGCCCCTGCACCCAGTCTCTCCAGCATCCCAGTATCCTGCCTTCCGGTTCTGGATGAAGCCTTCCTGCCCGCCGCACTGTGGAATCGCGCTTACCGCGGATTGGCCGCGGATGCCGCAGGCTCACGGGAGATCGATCTCGCCTTGGTCAGGCCGGATGGCACCGCCTTCCGCTGGTCCTCGCCGCTCCTCCCGGATGAACCCGCGCACGCTCCCACCACCCTCCGCTACGTCGAGCGCATCCTGAAATTCCTGCTCTGGCAGAAGGGCGGCAGCCGCGTGCTGATCGCCGGAGCCCCGGAACTCGTTCCCGCTCTCGCCGCCATCTACGGACCGGACGGTGCCCGCGATTTCGACAGCGGCTTCATCGGCGGCAAGATCTTCGGCGAGCCGATCTCCTTCCATGCCGTCGCCAAGGACGAACTCCCCGCCGAGTCCGGCGAGGCGATCGCGCTCGGCCGCCATCTCGGCGGCTGCCGCATCGGCTTCGACCTCGGCGGCTCCGACCGCAAGTGCGCCGCGCTGATCGATGGCGAGGTCGTCTTCTCGGAGGAAATCGTCTGGGATCCCTATTTCCAGAGCAATCCCGACTACCACATCGAGGGCGTCCAGGATTCCCTGATGCGTGCCGCCGCCCACTTGCCGCGCGTCGATGCCATCGGCGGCAGCTCCGCCGGGGTCTACGTGAACAATGAAGTCCGCGCCGCCTCGCTCTTCCGCGGCGTCAGCGACTCCGACTTCGAGACCCGCATCAAGGGCATGTTCTTCGAGCTCAAGGAACGCTGGAAGGGCATCCCTTTTGAAGTGGTGAACGACGGCGAAGTCACCGCCCTCGCCGGCTCGATGTCGCTCAACGAAAACGCCGTCCTCGGCGTCGCCATGGGCACCAGCGAGGCCGCCGGCTACGTCGATACCAACGGCTCGATCCGCCCTTGGCTCAATGAACTCGCCTTCGCCCCCGTCGACTACCGCGACAGCGGCCCGCTGGACGAATGGAGCGGTGATGAAGGCTGCGGCGTCCAATTCTTCTCCCAGCAAGGCGTCGCCCGCCTCGCCAAGGCCGCCGGCTTCGAGTTCGGCGGCATGCCCTTCCCGGAGCAGCTCGTGGAAGTCCAGAAGGCCATGAAGTCCGGCGACGGGCGTGCGCGGAAAATCTACGAAACGATCGGCACCTGCTTCGGCTACGCCATCGCCCACTACGCCGATTTCTACGAGATCCGCAATCTCCTCATCCTCGGCCGCGTGACCTCCGGCGAAGGTGGTGACATCATCATCGCCGGGGCCGAGAAGGTCCTCGCCACCGAGTTCCCCGCGCTCCGCATCAAGCTCGTCGTCCCCGACGAAAAGACCAAGCGCCACGGCCAAGCCGTCGCCGCCGCGAGTCTGGCTGCGGTCTGAATCTGAATTCCACCACTCTTAGCCGGGGAATCTCCAAACGGTTTTTGCAATGCGCGCGAGGGCTCTTTGGCGCGCCCCCAATAGCGAAGGGGTCCACTCCTCGTAATCTGCAAGTTTTTGCGTAAGGCCGTACTGGCTCGTTCGGAAAACTGCGGATTTCTCTTCGAACGACTTTTGACCGAGGTCCTTGTTCTTCCCCTTTTCAAGGAGTGCGTAGTTGCCAAGTCTGTCGACGTAGCGTGCATGCTCTTCCTCGGTGAAACTTCCTTCCCAGTTCACATCGAAGCTATCAGGCAAGATGTGCTCTATGGTTGCGTTGGTATTATTCCAGGAAAGATCTTGCCCGGAATGTTGCTTTTCGAGTTCGCAAAGGATGTAACGGATTACCTTCTTGCCTTTACTACTGGTCGCTTGTCGGAATACTTCGAAATCTGCAACGAATTGATCGTCGTCTACATAGACCGGCATTAGTAGTTCTCGGACATTTGAAGCATTTATTACACTTCCCGAAGTGATGCCGAGCGCAGCCTCATTATAGCGGTTTTCAAGTTCGTGAGTGCCGAGGCGACTGATAACATTGAATCGAAATGACAACGTCGCGCAGTCCCTAAGTACCATCACCGCCGCTTCAACGGGAAGGTGGCGGCAAGCAGCGAGCGCCAGCGGCTTGTATTGGCTGACATTGAAAAGCACCAAGGATCTGACCTGTTCCGCTGCCCCTGGAAAATCCATCCAGAACTCGCTTTCGGGATCTTGAAGGGCCTGATAGCAGGCCGCTGCCCTTTCAAGATCCCTGATGAGGTCAATGGCATCCTCGGCAGAAGAGACTTCTTCGCGGATTCTGCGAAAGAGGCGTTCTTGCCTGACAAATGGGAACTTGGAATTGAAGAAGTGGCGGAGAAATTCCGGAAGTCGCCGCGCTCCAATCTGGGCTGTAATTCTCTGCCAACGTCTTAGTACGTGCTCAAGATCGCCCTGTCCTTTCCTTGAGACTAGCGACATCAGGTAGTTCTTGATAAGATCACTCGCGGTCAGTTCCAAACCGCGGGCGTTCAGTGTCTCGAAAACTGTGTAAGCCCCTACATCATTTTCCACGACTACTTGAATAAAAAGAAGATGGACTGAAACCAAGCTCTCCACCCATTCCGCAAGCTGTTGTCCGGTGTAGTTTCGGAGTTCGTCCGAAATTCGCTTTGAAAAGTAACGGAAAGCTCCCCACAGCTGCCTTTCCGAATCGCCTAGAGACCTTTCGCTCGCGGGTTTTTCTAGCTGGACCAGAGTTCCTTGATAAAAATCGTCGTCATTCCGATTGAGCGTCAACTTGCTCGTTTCCAGCAAAGACCCAGCTTGTTTCGCACCAATAAAGCTGTTTCTCAATACTGCCGCACGTTCCATATTCGGCTCGGATTCCGAACCGGAAGCAGCTAATTCTTTCAGCCTGCCGATCACGGCAAGAATCAAAATACTGAGGGTGGCGATGCGCTGCTGTCCATCGATGATGGTGAACTTCTCCGGATGGTCCTCTTGCATGAGGACCAACGATCCCATGTAGTGCTGTCCTGAGCGGCCTGAGGTTAATTCAAGCAGGTCCAGCCACAAATCCTCCCAGTGCTCTTCCTTCCATGAGTAGTCCCGCTGGAACGTTGGAACTCGGTAAGTTCGGCCATTACCAAGAAGATTTTTGAGATTTGGAGTGCTGGTGGCGAGCAGATTGGAAGCGGCCATGAGATCGACTTTTGAACAGGCTTACTGGAGCGGTTTGAAGAGGATGTAGCAAGAGCAGCTTTCGCTCTGGGAAACGGCGCCTGAAAGCCAGAAAAGCACCGGCCCTTGCGGACCGGTGCCTTACCGAACAACTGAACCAGGAAAACAAACTCTTCAGAAGAACGAGCGGAAGCCGAACATGTAGGTCACCGCATCCACATCCCCGTCACCCGCACCCGGGGTCTCAAGGTGGGTCAACTCCGCACCGAGTTGGACCTTCAGGTTGTCCCCGCAGATCAGGTAGTTGAGACCCGCATACAGCGTGTGCAACTCGTCGCCGCGGCCGCCGTTGACCACGTTCGGATTGCCGCCGCCACCGTAGTTGGTGGCCCGCACGTAGCGGCTGTTCACGCGGATGCCCTGGTCTTCCTCGGCACCGGCATACGCATACTGCACCACCGCCTGCAGCTTGGCCGGGACGATCCAGTAGTAGGGCGTCGCCACGAAGCCCCAGAAGTTCCCGCGGCGCGCCGCGTTCGACTGCATCTCGTCGTCGCCGTTGTCGCCGTAGATCCCCTCGATGTTCACGCCGCCCTGGCCGATCGAGTATTCGGCGGAGAGGGTCGTCGCCCAGCGGTAGTCCAGCAGCGAATCCTCGTTGGCGAACCGCTCGTCGGCGTTGTTGTAGAGGAATTCAAAGCCGAAGCGCAGGTCGTCGGTGGCGGAGTAGATCAATTCCGCATTATAGATCAGGCCGTCGTTCCAGCCGCCCCAGCCTTCGACGTTGCCGGCATCGACACCCGCTTCATCGCTTGCCTCATCGCTGCTGGAGATGCCCAGGATACCGTTGAACTTGCCCTTGGCCGCCGTCACGAAGACACCCGTCGGACGGGCGCTCTGGTAGAGCTTGTTAGAGATGGCGGAACGCTCGACGGTGAGCAGCGCGTTGGAAGAAGTCCGGGCCTCCAGGCCGCCGTGCCACTTGTAGCGTCCGTAGTTCACGGTCAGCGCATCAAGCCCGGAGATGCTGAAGGCCTTCAGCACGTCGAAGGTGAAATACGACTCGTCGAAATCGACGTACTTATAATCGAGCTCGCCGCCGTTGAAGCGCTCGTCGTCCACCAGGTTGACCACACCCTTGTAGGAGAAGTAGTTCAGGAAGCCGATCTTGCCGCCCAGACGGAAGCGGCGCGCGTCCGTGTAGTCCTCGCTGAAGTCCTGGCCGTTGGTGCCCTCGCCATCGACGTAGGCGGCTTGCCAATGGTAGCGGCCTTCGAAGACCAGCGTCTGGACCACCGGATTCTCGGGGATCTTCACCGTCCCCGGCTTGCTCGAGAGCCAGGTGCAGAAGTTGAAGTCGCTGAACATCGAGCTGCTTTCGGCAGGTGCGGGAGCAGCCGGGGGTTCTCCGGCCATCGCCACGCTGGAGAGCCCGCAGGCGGCGAGCGCCACGGTCTTCAATCGGATGGAGTGCTGTTTCATGGATATGTGTGGAAGCAAGGCAGCGGGGAAGCTTGGGCTCCCTGCCGACGTCGGAAAACCCAGCGATTGTGTCGCGCTTGTGACAGAATCCCATGGTGACGTTCCCGTCACATATCCATCTGGACCCCGCATCCCGCTTGGTTACGGGGCTTCCGGGTTGATCCGCCGTTGCCCCGCCCCGGGTTTCGTGACAAACCTGTCACAGAGACCCGGTGGACCTTTGTGACGGCAATGGCATCCATGCCGTTGACACCGTTCGCGGTGCGAAATCCATTATCATATCATGCGCAATACCATTCGATTCACCGCCGCCAGCTTGTTCGCGGGAGCCATGCTCGCCGCCACCGCCGGTGCGCAGACCGTCAGCATCAAGGGTTCCGATACCCTCGGTGCCAAGCTCGTGCCGCAGCTTGCCGAGAGCTTCAAGTCGAAGAACGGCGGAGTGAAGTTCGAGATCGCCGCCGAAGGTTCTTCCACCGCTTTCCCCGCACTCGCGAATGGCACCGCCCACATCGGCATGTCTTCCCGCAAGGCCAAGCCGGAAGAAATCACCGCCGCCCGTGCCAAAGGCATCAAGCTCAATGAAGTCGAAGCCTGCCACGACATGATCGTGGTCGTCGTCAACAAGGCCAACAAGGTCAAGACCCTGACCAAGGATCAGGTCGGCAAGATCTTCACCGGCGCGGTCAAGGATTGGAGCGAAGTCGGCGGCGCACCCGGCCCGATCTCGATCTACACCCGCAATACCGCCTCCGGCACCTACAAGGATTGGCAAACCCTCGCCATGGGCGGCAAGAACTACGCGGGCAGCTCCCAGAAGCTCGCCGGCAACGAACAGATCGCCGAGGAAGTCGCCAAGAACAAGAACGGCATCGGCTACGTCGGCCTCGCCTACGCGAAGAAGAGCGGCATCCTCGATGTAACCATCGATGGCGTCGAGCCCGTCGCCGCCAATGCCAAAAGCTACGCCTACAGCCGCGCCTGCTACTACTACATCCCCGAAAATGCCGACGCCACCGCCAAGGCATTCTTGGACTTCGCGACCGGCGCTGACGGCCAGAAAATCGCCAAGAGCCTCGGCTTCGTTCCGAACTGAGACTCCCGCCTGACGATTTTGACACGCAATCCCGGCGCGGGGAAGCCCCGCCGGGATTGCCATTTCCAAGAAGCGCCCTCAACTTCGCTCCAGCACGCCACGCATGCCGGAATCCACGTCGCCATCCCCGGTCCCCGCCGGTCATCCCTTCCGCCGCAAAGGCCGCGGCACCGACGGCCTGATCAAGGCCTTCTTCGGTGCGAATGCCGGGCTGACGGTCGTCATTTTAATCCTGATCATCGTCTTCCTCTTTCGCGAGGGAGCGGGCTTCTTCCCGGATTACCGCAAGGAGCTGGAACTCTATCGCAAGGCCGGCCTGGAGTTCGTGGATATCCCGCGCAAGGACCTGAAGGCGCACGAGCAGATGTCGTCCCTGCTCAACCGCGCCTACTACGCGCAAATCAATGCCGCCTGCCGCAAGGAGTTCCTGAGATCGGATGAAGGCACTGCCCTCGTCAGCTACGTGAATGAAGTGGTAACCCCGGCGCAGAGCGCGCTCCTGCGGGTCAAGGAGAGGGCAGGGGACGGAGAGATCCCCAAGGATCTCCAAGCCAGCCTGACCGCCAAATACAAGGAACTGATCGACCGCGCGATGGCCGGCAAGTTCGACAAGGGCCTTCCCGAGACACCGCATCTCAGCGAGGCCGAGCGCTCGGAATTGCTGGCCGCATTGGCCTCGCGCGATCCGCTTTCCACCGACGACCCGCCCCTGATCGCGGTCATCGATGAGCAGCTCTCCGCCAAGCAGGCCGAGGCCGCCGCACCCCTCACGGATTTCCGCGCCGCGATCGATGAGTTCTCCGGCAGCTCCTCCGCCCTCGAAACGCTCGTCTCTGAAACCGGAGACATCGTGAAGGCGACCAAGGAAGGTGCCACCCTCCACGAGATCGAGGTCACCAAGCGCAACACCCTTCTCGAAGCCGCCGCCTCGACCAAGAAGCCCGAGCTGAAAACCCAGCTCGAGGCCGATGCCCAAGCCGCCGTCACCACCGAGCCCGTCGATTTCAAGACCGCCCTCGAGCCCGTGCTGGCTCGCCTGACGGAATTCCGCGATGCCAATGCCGCGCTCCAGAACTCCGGCAATGCTGTCCTCGACAAACTCCCGGTGAAGCTCGAGGACGAGAAGGCCAGCCGCTACCTCTCCACCTTCCGCAAGGCCCTTCCCGAGTATCACAAGGAACTCGGCGATACCGTCGCCAAGATGGAGTCATGGAAGTACGACCTGCCCGTGGGCCTCGGCGCGACGCTCTGGGGCTTCATCTCGGGCCGCGATTGGATCACCGGCGGCGAATGGCAGGACTTCTACGGCATCATCCCGCTCTTCGTCGGCTCGGCCCTGATCGCCGTGATCGCACTGGCACTCGCCATCCCGCTCGGCGTCGGCGCAGCCATCTACACGAACCAACTCGCCGGCCGCCGCGAGCAGAACTTCATCAAGCCGACCATCGAGTTCCTTCAGGCCATCCCTTCGGTCGTGCTCGGCTTCCTCGGCATTGCGGTGCTCGGCACCTGGCTCCAGGAAACATCAATGAAGGACTCCTTCTCCTGGATGCCCGGCTTCCCGCTCCAGCAGCGGCTGAACATGTTCACCGCCGGTTGCCTCCTCGGCCTGATGGCAATTCCCACGATCTTCAGCCTTTCGGAAGACGCCTTGAACAACGTCCCCTCCGCCTTCGCCGAGGCGTCCGACGCACTGGGTGCCTCGAAACTCCAGACCGTCTTCCGCGTCGTCTTTCCCGCCGCCATCTCCGGCGTGCTGGCTGCCGTACTGTTAGGCCTCGGCCGCGTGATCGGGGAAACCATGGTCGTGCTCTTGGTCGCGGGGAACCGCATCGAAATCCCCGACTTCACCGAGGGCCTCGGCGTCTTCTTCCAGCCCGCCCACACCCTCACCGGCATCATCGCGCAGGAGCTGGGGGAGGTGCCCTTCGGCAGCGTCCACTACCGCGCGCTCTTCGTCGTCGGCCTGGTCCTCTTCATCATCGTGCTCGGCATCAACTGGGCCGCGCAGCGCATCCTCCATAAATTCCGCATCGGCCACGAGTGATGGAAAATCCCGAACAACTCATCCGCAAGGGCGTCAACCACGGACGGCTCAAGGCCGGCTTCGTCAAAGGCTTCCTCGGCGGCCTCACCTGGGGCGTGGTGCTCGTCGCCCTCCTGATCTTCGGCAAGATCTGCTGGGATGGCGCACCGACCCTCCTCAAGCCGGAGTTTCCCTACCTCGATATCGGCTTCCTGACCAAGGAGACCGAAACCCTCCACGTCTTCGATGACTCGGCGGGCACCCGCCACAGCATGCCCGCCTCCGAGTATCACGCCTGGATCGGGAACAACGGCACCGAAGCGGTCTTCAATGAGCAGACCTACGCCTACTCCGGCGGCGGCATCGCCGGCCCGATCATCGGCACCGCCCTGCTGACCGGGCTCAGCATCGTCATCGCCCTCTTCTTCGGCGTCGCCGCGGCCATCTACCTCAGCGAGTATGCGAAGCAGGGGCGCTTCATCAATCTGGTGCGGCTCGCGATCCTCAATCTCGCCGGCGTGCCCTCGATCGTCTTCGGCCTCTTCGGCTTCGCCGTTTTCGTCCTCGCCGCTCCCGTTCTAACAGGGGATCCCGCCGACCGCACCTTGTTTTCCATCCCGCTGGGCTTCACCTACCTCAGCTTCCAGGGCTGGAACTCCTCGCTGATCGCCGGCTCGGCCACCCTCGCGTGCATGATCCTGCCGGTTATCATCACCGCCTCGGAGGAATCCCTGCGCGCCGTGCCCCAGGGCTTCCGCGAAGCCTCGCTGGCACTCGGTGCCACCCGCTGGCACACCATCCGCAAGTGCGTGCTGCCCTTCGCCCTCCCGGGCATCCTCACCTCCTCCGTGCTCTCGCTCGCCCGCGCCGCCGGTGAAACGGCACCGATCATGTTCACCGCCGCCGTCGCCGCCAAGGAACTCCCCTGGGCGAATCCCGCCGTGATGCTGCAGAATCAGGTCCAGGCCCTGCCCTACCACATCTACACCCTCGCCGCGCGCATCCCGACCTCCGAATACACCCAGCGCGCCCAGTATGGCTCGGTCTTCGTCTTCCTGATGATGATCTTCCTCTTCTCCGCCGTCTCGATGATTCTCCGCCACCGCGTCCGCTCCAAGTTGAAATGGTAAACGGATCCACCACCACCCCACCGGCCATCGCCATCGACGGACTTCGCTTCAACTACGGGGCGAAGCAGGTACTGCACGACATCGGCCTGGAAATCCTGCCCCGCGAGATCACCGCCTTCATCGGCCCCTCCGGCTGCGGCAAGTCCACACTCCTGCGCTGCTTCAACCGCATCAACGACCGCATCCCCGGGGCCAAGGTCACCGGCGGCGCGATCCGCATCGCCGGCATCGACATCGCCCGCCCGGATCTCGATATCCAGATGCTCCGCCGCCGCGTCGGCATGGTCTTCCAGAAGTGGAACCCGTTCCCGAAGTCGATCTACAACAATGTCGCCTACGGCCTCCGCATCCATGGCGAGAAGGACAGCAAGACCCTCGACGAACGCGTCGAATACTGCCTGCGCCGCGTCGCCCTCTGGGATGACGTCAAGGACCGCCTCAAGGCCAGCGCCTTCGGCCTTTCCGGCGGCCAGCAGCAGCGCCTCTGCATCGCCCGCACCATCGCCACCAAGCCCGACATCATCCTGATGGACGAGCCCTGCTCCGCCCTCGACCCGCTCTCCACCCTCAAGGTCGAGGAACTCCTGTTAGAGCTGAAGCGGGAATACACCATCGTCATCGTCACCCACAACCTCGCCCAGGCGAGCCGCTGCTCCGACAAGACCGCCTTCTTCTACCTCGGCAAGCTCATCGAGCACGGCCAGACCCACAAGATGTTCTCCAATCCCTCCGTCCGCCAGACCGAGGAATACGTCTCCGGCGCCTTCGGCTGACCCATCGGTAGGCAGGAGGCATCGCACCGAACGGCCCCTAACAGCCCGCCCCCAAGGGTACGTAGTCCCGCCTTCAGGCGGACGAAGCACCGGACTGGCATCCTTCGCCATCAAGTCCCCGGAACGAAAGCCGCGCAGCGGCCATGGACTGCTGCGGCTCGCCGCAGCCTTCGGCAGGCAGCTTGCTGCCGTGAAGCACGGGCAAACTTCCTCCCGGATGACGCTTCAAAGCGCCGTCCAGGAAGTAGCGCGGCTCTCCAGAGCCGCGGACATATACGTCCGCCCTTACCGGAAACCGCTGACTCTCCATTCTTTCTTCCCGCGCCCGCATCCCTCTCCCTCCGGGAGACCAGCCAGTAGCCGGAGCCCAAGCGCTCCAAGCGCGCCCCCCCGGTCCAGCCACGCCCCACCCACAAACCCCGGAGGGGTTCCCGCACGCCCGGATCCACCCACCGATCCCGCCAATCAACCCAAGGGAAGGGGACCAGAACCCTACTCCCGGACCCTCACATTCCTAAACTCGATTCCTTCCCCATGATGCTGCAGCGCGATCGGCCCGCGCTCCGGCAGGCCCGGCATCTGCGCGCGATCGATCACCAGCTTGCCGTTCAGCTCGACCGAGACCCGGTCACCCTTCGCCGTGATCGTGAAGTGATTCCATTCGCCCGGCGCGTGATCCGCCTTCTCCTTCGGCACGCACGCCGCCCGCACCTCCGGCGGCATGTCCGGCTTCTTCTTCCGATAGCCATAAAGCTCTCCGGATCCCGTCGACTTGCACACGATGTTGATCTGCGACATCACATCGCCGCGGATCAGGATCCCGCTGTCGCCGCCGGCCAGCACTTCCTCCTTCTTCTTCGTGCCGTCCTCATTCAAGGCATCATCCCCGTTCGGCAGGATGATCTTGAGCATCTTCTTCACCGGCGGATCGGGGAAACGCCAGTCCAGCTCCAGCACGAAGTCGCCGTAGTCCTTCTCGCTCCACAGCTCCTTGCCGTGCGCCTTCTCGTCCGTGATGCCGCGGATCACACCGTCCTTCACCGACCATGCCCAAGCCACATCCTCCGGCGTCTTCCACCCCTTCAAATCGCTGCTGTTAGAAAGCACCGCGAAGTTCTTCTCCTCCGCCTTCACCCCGCAGGCGAGTAATCCCATCGCGCAAACCAGCGCCGTTCTCCCGAATGTAGCAGTCATGGAATTCAGAATCGGTAATCGAGCCCCGCAAGAATCGTCCGCCCGCCGGTGATGTCCTCGTGCCGGAAGTCACCGTTGGTCTTCCTCTCCGTCTCGAAGCGCTGCTCGTCGAATAGATTGATCACTTCCACAAACGCCTCCACCCCCGCGCCCAGCTTCTGCCGCGCCCCCAGGTTCACGATCCACTCGGACAGGTAGCCGATGTTCGTGCCATCCGACTCCGACCAATCGAAGTCTCCCACGAAGTTCCCCGAAACGCTCAGCCGCGTGCCGGTCTTCTCGATCTCATAGTCCACACCGATGTTCGCGATGAACTCCGGCTGCTCCTCGAAGGGGCTGCTCCTCCCGTTCTCATACTTCACGCGCGAGGAATACACGGATTGATTCGACCACAGCTCCAGCCCGTCCAACCAAGCCACGCCCGCCTCCCCGAAGCGGAAACGCTCGTCCAACTCCACACCCTTCAACCAGCCGTCCCCGACATTGCGGGACTGATAGAGATCGTAAGAATTGCCACCCACCAGCGTCGTGCCGGCGCGGTCCTCCTGGATCACATCGCTGATCTTCTTGTAGAAGACATTGGCCCCCAGAAACAGCGGACCCTTCTTGAAATCCACTCCCAGATCCACGTTCCAGCTCCGCGCCGGATCGAGATCCGGGTTGCCGATCTCCACCCGCTCGTCGTCGTCATTGATCCGGCGGTAGGGGCTGAGCTGGTCGAATTGCGGACGGTTCACCGTGCGGGAAAGACCCAGGTGCACCGCCAGTTCCTTCACCGGCTGATAGAGCGCATGCAGCGTCGGATTCCAATCCGTCATCGAGCGGGATGAATTCAAGCTCCCGCCATCCCGCGCATCCATCTCCAGATACTCCGCGCGCAGTCCCGGCAGCAGGCTGAACTCATCCGTCAGCCACACCTGGTCCTGCACGAAGCCCGCCACGTAATCCTCGCGGATCCGGTAGCGGTCGGCCGCCGTCGTCAGATCCGTCACCGCGCCCGCATCGTCGAATTCCCGCAGATGATGGTCGCTATCACGCGTCTTGGTCCGTGCCGCGATGCCGAATCTCACCTGCTGCCTGAGCGCCGTCGGGATGTCCAGGATCGTCTTGGTCTGGAAGTCGAGCGTCTCGTCCTCCTTGTAGTAATCCTCCAGCGAGTTCCCGTCGTATTCCAGCACGCCGCCGCTTTCCTTGAAGGAATCCGTCGAGGAACGCGGCATCATCTCGAAGGACTTGTAGTAAGCCAGCAGCGACTCCTGCCGCGCGTCCGGAGCCCAGTGGTGGACGCTCGTCGCCGTCGCACCCTGCGTCTGCTCCCGGCGATCCTCCGCATCGTCGTCGAAGCTCTCGTTCTTCTCCACCGCCTTGGTGTAGTCGATCCCGCGCTTCTGGCTGCGCTTCTCGATCTCCCGCCTCAGATACAGCGGCTTGATGTGGATCTCGCCGCCCTCGTAGAAAAATCCTGCATCGAGGAAGGCCGCATAGGTCTCCACCGGCGTGTCCTCGTGCCGCACGCTGCCCTTCTCCAGGTCGCCGTTGGCCGCGTAGTCGAAGGTGTTCTTCACCTTCAGCGTCGGATCCAGGCCGTAGGTGAAAGCCCCTAACAGGCCGAACCACTCCGCCGGCCGCCCGCCCGCCACCACCGAAGCATCCCACAGCGGCGTCTCGCGATTGCGCCCGCCGTAGCCCAGGCGCAGGTCGCCCGAAAAGCTCTTCGGAATGTCGATCGTTTCCAGCTCGAGGCGGCCGGCGATCCCGTCGCTCTCATACTCCGCGGTCGGATTGCGGATGATCTTGGCCTCCTTGAAGAGCCCCGTGGGCAGGCGGTTGAGTTGGAATTCGCGCGACTCGCCGCCGCCTTCCGGAATCGAGACCCCGCTGATCTGGGTCCGCGAGTAGCCCTTCGGCATCCCGCGGAGCTGCAGGTCGTCGTTCTCGTTGATGTTGCCGCTGAAATAGATCCCCGGCGCATACTTCAGCGCATCGCCGAGCTGCAGGGCCGGAATACTCTCCAGCTCGTCCCCGCCCAGCCCCACCATCGGCACCGGCGAATCCATCCGCCGGGCCTCGATCGTCTCCTGCTTCGTCGCCTCCACCACCACCGGACTCAGCGTCGGCAGCGCCTCTTCCGCAGGCGCGCTCTGCATCGCAGCCATCAAAATCCCCACCGACGACGACATCCCAAAACTCCAAGTCCAAGCCAAACGCATGCCCGCCTAACGGACCACTCCCTCAATTCTTGGCCTCATTTCCACGAAATTTTCCTCTCAACCACCCCAACGCTTCCACCCACGGACAGCCCCCCTGGGACCGCGGAGCCACCCGGCCCGCAGAACGGTCCCCCGCTGCCCGCGGCACGCAAAGGCAGGCAGTCGCGTAACGGCTTTCTCAATACCAGCCTCGTCGTGTCCACCCCACTTCAGGCTTCTTCCCCAAGCGAGTCCCTGTCTCCGCCTACTCCGCCAAGACCTCCACCACCACACTCTCCGGCCCGGTCCCCCAACTCAACGGCAAACCCTCTTCCATCAACTCCCGCCCCGAGAAACTCCCCGCCTTCACATGCGCCACCTTCCCCGCATGCGCTTCGCTCACGCGATAATTCTTCCCCGCATCCAACCCAGGCACCACCAAGCTTCCGTCCGCCGCCGCCCCATGGTTCTCCGTCCGGAACGCAAAGAACACCGCTTTGGACTTGTCCTCCGCCACCACCGCATTCGTGCAAATATCCGACGCATAAGGAGACTGCCCCCGGAACACCTCGCCGCTGTGCAGCAAAGGCCGCAGCCGCTTGTAAGCCTCGATCCCTTCCCGCAGCTCCCCGATCTCCTCCGCCTTCAAATGCGACGGGTCCAGCTCCACCCCCAGCCGCGCCGTCATCGCCACATCGATCCGGAACTTCATCGGGAACTTCCCCGAATCAAAGCTCTCCGCAATGTGCGCCCCGCAGGCCATCGGCGGGAAGAAATGCGTGTAACCCCAGTGCATCTTCAGCCGCTTCAGGGGATTCTGGTTATCACTCGCCCAGAACTCCGCATGCCGCTGCAGCGATCCATACTCCGCCCGCCCGCCGCCGCTCGCGCAATCCTGCATGATGATCTTCGGATACTTCGCCACCAGCCGGTCCAGCACCCGGTAGTAAGCCCGCGTCATCTCCGTCGTCATGTTCATCTGCCCGGCGGCAGAAGCACCCTGCGATCCGCCATCCTGCAAGTGCCCGTTGTTATCCCACTTGATATACTCGATCCCCGGATACTTGTCCAAAATCCCGGCCACCGTCTGATACGCGAACTCCTCCACCTCCGGCTTCGAGAGATCCAGCGGCAATTGGTTCCGCCCCAGCCGCTGCTCGCGCCCCGGCAGCTTCACCGCCCACTCCGGATGCTTCGCGAAAAGCTCGCTGCGCGGGTTCACCATCTCCGGCTCCACCCACAGCCCGAACTTCAGGCCGCGCTCATGCGCCTGCTCCGCCAGCCACTGGATATCGTGCGGCAGCTTCTCCCGGTTCACCTGCCAATCGCCCAAACCCGCATCGTCGTTGTTGCGCGCATTCACGCCATTGCCGAACCAGCCGTCATCCAGGACGAACATCTCCACCCCCGCCTTCACCGCCGCATCCATCATCCCTAGCAGCCGGGCTTCATCGAAGCTGAAATAGGCACCGTCCCAACTGTTCAGGATCACCGGCCGCGTCACCTCCACCTGCCTCACCCCCGACTTCCGCGCCCACCGGTGCAGGTTGCGCGAGGCCCGGCCCTTGCCATTGCCGGACACCGTCAGGATCAGGCGCGGCGTCTCTAACAAGGCACCCGCCGCCAGGCTCTGCGGCTGGAAGGGATTGATCCCGCCGCTCACCCGCACCGCTTCCTTGAACTCGCTCTGGAAGTCCAGATGCCAGTTCCCGCTCCACGCCAGCGAGCCCGCCACCACCCGGCCGGATTCCTCCTGCGCCGGGCCATCGCTCACCACGAAGCTGCTGCTATACCCGTGCGTCGGATGCGTGAAGCTCTGGTTGCCGATCCGCCGCAGGCCCGTGCCCACCGGTGCTTCGTTCCAATTCATCTCATCGCCCCAGCCGCCGCGGAAGGTCGTGAGGTGCAGATCCTTCCCGCCCAGCGAGAACGCGAAGGAATCGAAACGCAGCAGGGTCACCGCCGCCTTGCTGCCATTCGTGATCGTCGACCAGGTCTCGATCACATCCTCCTTCTCGTGCGCCAGGAAATGCAGGTCCACACCGATCCCGCTCACCGCATCCCTCAGCCGGATATCGGTGCGTGCCACACCCGGAGCCGGTATCGTCACCTCCTGCGAATCGAAGCGCAGCGCCAGATTGCGCAGGCCATCCGCACCCAGCACGTCCAGCGTCGGCTCCAGCAAGGCGACGTCCGCATTGCGGTCCACGTAATCCGGATAAGCGTAGATGCCCGGTGCGCGGGTCTTGTCGGGCTCGCTCTTCACGCCGAAGCGGCGCTGCTCCAGCTTCCCGTTGTTCACGCCGAAGGTCCACTCCAGCGCGAGCGTCTCCACCGTGATCTTCGTGGCATACCCCGCCAGCGCCTTGCCCGAATGCTCCAGCTTCAGGTCCAGCCAATCGGCGTGATCCTCCGTGCTGCCGTCCCCGCCATCGTTCGCCACCAGCTTCAGAACCTTCACGCCATCGAGCTTCACGGTGAAAGGAACCGCCTCTTGCCCGCGGCGCAAGACCGGGCTCTTCCACAGCTCCTTGCCATCGCCCTCGATCACGAATTGCAGCGAAGCCTTGTCGCCCACCTCGTCATCCACCCCGCAGGCCCCGCTGATCTCGCTCGCCTCGCCATCGAGCGCCAGCGGCCACTCCGACTTCGCATGTGTCCCGATCCCCGAGCCATAAGTCTTCCCGCCCACCCGCAGCGGATTCCCATCCACCGACCGGTTCGCCCGCGCCTCCGCCCAGCCCTGCGTGATGATGTATTCAGGTGAGGGCAGCGTCGCCAGATCGGTCGTCACCGCCGGCGCGACCAAGGGTGCGAGCGCCAGGGCCGCGGAACAAATGCTGGAGCGGGAAATCATGGGTTTGAAAAGGGAGAACCTGAGCTTCGGGCCAAGGATTGTCCAGCACGCCCGGCCTCGCCTGCCAGTCGCCCAAACATGCGAGTCCTGCCTATCCCAGCCACCACACCGCCGAACTCCTGCCGGTCCCCGCATGCTTCTGCCCCGGCAGCCTGCACGGATGCTCGGGCCTGCCGATCAGGCCGGGGTCGATGCCGAATTCCGTGGCCGTGGTCTGGAGCGATTCCAGCACCGCCGGCTCCGGCGTGTGGAACCATGCGTGCAGGCTCTTGCCGCCGGTGTGGAGGATGGCGGCGAGCTGCCAGTGCATCGCGTCCCGCAGCCAGCGGATCAGGGACAGCGAGTCGCGCAGGTGCTCGCGCCGCTCATCCACGGTCACCGGCTTCACCCCGCCGAAGCCGTCGAAGTCCAGCACCGTGTACGGCGCTTCCCGTACATGGGCCGCCGCGCGCGAGACGGTGCCGGGCTGCCAGAGGGCGGGGGAGACCATCGGGCCGATCTCCGCCAGCTCCGCCGCCTGCCACTCCGCGCAGCTCCGCCAGTGCGCCGCATGGGCCGGGCCGGAGTGGTGGACCTCCCCGGTCCAGAGCAGGGCTTCCGGCGGGAAGAGCGTGGCGAGGAAGTGCCGCGCATCCGCCTTCACCCGCGGGTCGTCCAGGCGCTGCGGCGAGTCCTCCCACAGCTCCGCCGCCGGCCAGCGGTGGCGGGTGAGCAGCACGCGCAGCCGGTCCTTCGCGATCCGGCGCAGGCGCTGCTTCTCGCGCTGGCGGGCTTCCTCCCGGGCGCGCTGCTCGCGGTAGCGCAGGCGCTCCTCCGGGCTCAGCTCGCGCGAGACCAGCACCCCGGCCAGCGCGAAGATGCGGCTGCGGTGCGCGGCATCGCCCGGGTGGGCGGCGCAGGCGAACTTCCCGCTGGGGAAGATCACCAGGTGCTCCGCGCGCCGGTCCTGCTGGTCCTCCGCACAGGCCGGACAGCGCGCGATGAGCTTGCCCGGGCGTTCGCGCACGCGCTCCAGCAAGGCAGGGTCGAGGTGGGATTGGGAGTCGGCAGTCATGGTGGTTCGCTTCGAAAACCTGTCCATCCATCCACGCCGCCTAAGGGAAATGGATGGATGGACGGACGGACGGCTTGGGGAGGGGAAGATGCGGCGGTTATCGGGAGCCCCGAGAGGGGCGGCAGGGAGATAGCCCCGAGCAGCGCCCGGGGTCGGGAGAGGAGAGGCATTGGTCCCCTGAAGGGGGACAGGGAGGCGTGGACGAAGAGAGATATAGTCATCTCCCTTCGTCCCCGTCCGCCCCTGTTCCCTGTCACGTCACATGCCATTGCTCGCGACCTCCCTGTCCCCCTTCAGGGGACCAATTCCTGATCCGGCACACCCGGGGTTGCGCTGCGCTTACCCCGGGCTTTCCCCCTGCCGCCCCGTTGGGGCTGATGAGGCATCCAGGCCTCATCACTTCGTCCATCCATCCATTTTCCCTTAGGCCGCGTGGATGGATGGACGGCTTTCAGTCCTCCCGCCAATAGAGGCGGCCCTGCGTGTCTTCCTCAATGTTCGCGTCGAGCTGCTTGAGGATCTGGTAGGCCCGCGAACGCTCGCAGATGCCCGCCGCGACGAGGCGGCCTGCCGCTGCCCCGCGGGTCTCGCCTGCCATCCCGCGCAGGGCCCGGGCGATGTCTTCGAAGGGCAGGCGCTTGCCGCGGCTGACCGGCTCCCCGCCGAGGAAGCCGTCCATGTCGAAGTCCGGGTGGGCCTGGAAGAGGCCGTTGCGGCGCAGCCAGGCGCTGGGGGCTCCTTCCGTGCCGTCGTTGTTCTTGCAGCAGGTCAGGACCACCCCGTCGTCGGTGGTGTCGTTGCTGGCGGCTTCCAGCGCGAAGACGCAGCGGGCGGCGCTGCCGATCTGGTAGCTGCCGGCCAGCTCGTGGAGGAGCTCCCGGCCCTGCTTGCGCGTGGCATCGCCGCTCTTCTTGCGCATGTGGTGGATGACCAGCAGTGCCGGCTTGTCGTCCATGGCTTCCGGCAGGCACTCGAAGACGGCATCCAGCGCGCCGCGGTAGTCGGCCTGCTTGTCGCCATCCGCGGCACGGTTCCAGGGGTCGATGATCACCAGCCCGGGCTTGAAGGCCAGGATCAGGTCGTGCAGTTCCTGGCGGAAGCCCGGCTCGGCGAAGGCCAGCCCGTAGGCCGGCGGCGGGGTGATGCGCAGCCACTCGCTGAGGCGGTCCTCGCCAAGTGCTTCCTTCAGCTCCTCCTTCAGGCGGTAGGGGCCGTTCTCGCACTGGATGATCAGGGTCCGGAAGCGCGAGTGGACCGCGTGCCCCAGCCACGGCACCCCGCGCGCCCCGGCGATGGCCAGGCCCAGCGCGGCCCGACTTTTGCCCACGCCCGGCCAGCCGCCGAGCACGGTCAGGTTGCCGCGGGTCAGGTGGCAATCGCCCATCAGCTTGAAGTCCAGCGGCAGCTGGAAGTCGATGAAGTCGTCTGGCGTCCAGGCCTGCAGCCACTGGCGTTTCTTCTTGGCGGCGGGAGCAGCTTCCACGGCGACACCGGCCCCGGCCAGGATCGCCTCCGCGGTGATCGGCTTCGGCTTGGTGTTAGGAGCAGCGGCGCTGCGGGGTGCATCGAGTTCGGCGATCAAATGGCACCTCCTTCCACCGGGTTTCCGGCCTGCCGCGCTTGCTGCGCGGTGGCCAAGCCTTCCAAGTAATCGCGGACGCTGGCGTAGGACACCAGCCGTGTCCCGCGCTTCCGGCCCGGCTGGCACAAGCTCACCGACTTGATCCGGCCCTCCGCGATCAACTGGTTCGCCAAGCCCCGGCCGATCCCGAAGAGCGCCGTCACCTGCCTGGGACGGATCCACTCCGGTTTTGCCTCCATTTCAACCCCGCCCGCATCCTGCCGGGCCCCCTCCTTCGCCAACATACCACGGTGTTGCAGCATGTGTTCATAAGAACATTATTTGGCGAATCCGGCAAGCCTGGAGTTGGCTTGTTTTTTAACAGGGGAGGGGGAGCCCCTGGCATCGCGGGACAGGAAGCGAACCCGGGTTTTCTCCTCGCGCTGTCCCCGCAAAAACTATAAACCTCTCCTAATGAAAAGCCTCTCCCCGCTTTCGGTTCTGGTTTTCCTGCTCTCCAGCGGCGCCGCGTCACAGGCCGCTCTCATCGCCACCCACACCGGCTCCAACGACCCGACCACCGAGGGCTGGCTGCTGTCGGACAGCACCGCGATCGCGGGTCCCATCACCGGAGATTTCGGACAGAGCGCATGGTCCGTCGATTCCTCCGGCGGGAACTACAATCACCGCTTCAGCCTGGATCCCGCCGCCGAAGCCGACGCGAATACCAACGGCTGGCTCCTCAACCTGAACCTGCGGCTGGTGGATATCCCGGACGCCATGGACTTCGGCGTCTATGCCGACTACGCCACCAACAGCGGGATTTTCCAGATCGGCTTCGGCACCCAGGCGGATGGCGATCCCATCATCGGCCTGAATACGGATTCCGGTTTCATCACCTACGCCTTCGAGGGCGGCGGCGCCGGCTACCACAACTACCAGATCGCCTTCAACCCCGCCATCAGCGCAGCGACCCTGAGCATCGACGGCACCCTCAGGCTATCGGGCTGGACGGGGCGGGTGGGACCGGCACCGACGATTTTGAATTTCGGCTCGTTTGCAGCGGGTCATGCGAATTGGAATGAGTTCACCTTCTCCTCCGTCCCGGAACCCTCGGTAGGAATCCTGGCAGGAATCGCCTGCGGTCTCGGCCTCTCGCGCAGGAGAAGAGGCACCTGCTAGATTGATATGGAATCCTGATGGGGGAGATCGGGTTTATGAAACCTCTTCCACTGTGATCCCCGATTGTGGATAGCGATCAAATATGCGCTTCATCGCATCCCTTGTTTTCGATCCCCACTGATTGCTGAAAACGTAGGTCTTTCCGCCGAAATGAATTAATTGGTCCTCCGACGTGAAATACCTGCGGGAATTGAACGCCACTGGCAAATCATCACGAACGGTGAGGACCCGCTTCCCAGCAAACTCTTCTTCCGACTGCAACATACCTTCTGCAACGAGAAAGCGGTTCATTTGGAAAACCTGCTGCAGCTCATCTGGCGAATGACCTTGGCTTACCAAGGTGCGGATGATTTCCAGCATCGCCCGTCGCTTAGGTAGCGGAACAGTTCGGCCACCGGAATGGCAGACGATGAAGCGGGTGAAGTCCCGCTCGCCTTGTCGGGCCACCTCGTTCCGTTCTTCCTTCTCCCTCAATTTCAAAAGATAATCCGCAACTTCCGGAATGGGTATGATCTGCTGAGCATCCAGATAGATCGAGCCCCCGTCTTCATAGGGCACGAGCCGGACGCAGCGAATGTCCAAACTGCAAGCTCTGAGCCACAGCACGGTCGTTGTGATTTCCGGACCAAAATCTCCCGAGACGAGGACGATTCTCACCTTTGCGGCAACCTCGGCATCACTTCCAGGCTCTAAATGTTCCCGTAGCAGGCTTTCCGCTTCCTCGCCCGGTTGGTGCTTGGCCAGATGTGCCGCGTAAACGCCAACAACCTCCTTGAAGGAAAGCAACGATGCCATGGCGGCATAGCGAATTCCCTGCAAGTCCATGTGCCCGCCATCTTCGGTGCGCTTCAACTCAAACACCACCAGCGTCCCGTCGGGATCGATCCCCAAGAGGTCGATTCTTCGCAAGCTGCCAATCCACCCGCTGAATTCCTCGGAGATCACTAGAGTCCCGGGGGACACCACGTCAATCTGATGCATCAAGAGAGGTTGGAGATCGCCGCGTTCGCGGATCTTCAGGTCGGTCATCGTCCTTCGTTCGACTCGCCTGAGCTCGCCGGCATCGAATTTATAAAGAGCCATCAGTTTCTTTTAGAAGTAGAGAGACTTCAAGCGACACCACCATCTGCGACTGATTGTCTTTGAGAGCAAGTGGTGCAGAGCAGAGAGGTGGGTAGCTTGGACTACACGCGAGGGATCCATGTTAAGTAGCTTCTGCCAGGGTGGCGTCTGGGGGCGTGCCCCCTGACGAGACTTCTGCCGGTGAGGCTTCTGTAGCCTGTTGTCGCACGAATAACTTCAATCGCTCAATGGCATCTCCGACAAGAAGAAGAATATCGTTCTCGCTAAGGCTCGTCCGATAACGGGAAATTGCTTCTAGGCTGGTTAGCGCTTCGTCAATATGTTCTAGATCGTCGTCTGAAAGGGCTGTTAAATCGTGCCATCGATGATAATGCGTCAGCTCATGAGCGGCAGCAGCCAGAAGACTCATGGATGAATTTGGATTTAGAATGTCTTGGCCTGGGTATATATCAGACCCGAAGACCACTTCGCCATATTGATGTCCCTCATCATCGATAGCAACGCGAAATACTGTTCGCCTGCCAGCTTCATGTCTCGCGTTAATTCGCCTTTCTAAGCTGAGAAAAGTCTGACTGGCACGGTGAATCTGCTCCTGAGTCAATGGAGCAGAGTTCCTTCCGGCTAATAGCGACGGGGCATTTTCAGACATAACTAAATTCTTGCGAGATAAGCGATGTCATTTGGGGGCGGGTTTGTCTCCATTAGTTGACGGAGAACCCTTCCGCATTCGGATCGCGCGGCACCTGTATTCAGCACCGTCAGTTTCCTCCCATCTCTTCCCGGCTTGACGACACCCACCCTCTGCCAAAGGGGGTTTTTTTTATCGAAGATATCCCCATGCCAATCCTCATATTTGTAGATTTTTGATTTGGAAAGTCTCTCAAGCTTCGTGAGCCATTTGCGCTCAGCTTGTGGCAGTCCTAATTTGGTTGTGTCTTCGTTAAAGTTCTTCATTATATATGCGTAGCCATGCATCATGGTGGCAGCATCTACAATTAAATTTTCCCTTACGTTTTTTCTTTCCGCGACATCCAGATGCCCTAGCTCAGGGCGAACTTGATAGATTAAGTCGTAGAAAGTCCCCGCCACGACTCCAATTCCCTCAATTTCGATTTCATCCAAGCCGTCCGAAGGCGCCAAGGATTTCATCATTTCACGCAGAGTCGAAAGGGTAATGACCTGGGGATTTTTTGGAGTGAGCCGGTCCGTAACCCGGTTTACATTGTCTCTCAACGCTTGGCTTCGCTCAATGGTTCGCTTCGCCAAGATGGACAGGTCATCTAGGGTAGTGAGGTCGAATGCTTTGGATTTGGATGTTGGCTGTGGGCGCTGATTCTTATCGAAGAAGTAATTACCTTCGTCTTCTCTCGTTAAGAAGTAGAGCTCAATTTTGAATTGTTTCGACGGATTGAATTTTGGATATGAGCTGCTGGATTCCCGGTAGGCATGGACTGCTCGTATAATTCCCTGCTGTCTATGGTGTGAGTCAGGAAGGTAAATTTTTCCCGAGTAGATGTAAATTGATTGAGTCTCTTTGTCTGCATATGCCTCAAATTGGCCGGGACGAAGATTCCAAATCAGCGGCGTAAGGAAAAGTCGCTCTGCTCGGAGGAGCTTTTCTGCAATCTCATCGGCGTTATTGGAATTGAAGATATAAGCTTTGGGGTCGGGGTATCCGTCGCCGACTGCAAGTTCTCGCGGCGGAGCGGGATGGATATCGGGTCGGATGCCTCGCTGCACTGCCTGATCAGTCCAGAGGAGTCGACTGTCAGCGGCATCAGTCAGTTCTTCGGCAGTTATCGTGAAAGTCGCTAAAGCTTCTTCCCCTTGGCCGGTCCACTGAATATTCGGACAGACGAAGCGACCTCGGTAGATTCCACCGTCTGCCGAATGCTTTGGATTTGTTAAGAAGCCTGAGATTTCGCCCGCTGCATCAGTGGTCACTGTGCTCATGTCCTTGTTTTTCTAACCGTGACCCTACTTGGAGGTCAATGATTAGTGGCTAAAGATGTTGTCCAGTTGAGTAGTGCTTCCCAATCAAATCACCCG
Source organism: Luteolibacter sp. Populi (assembly GCF_040801775.1). Taxonomy (GTDB): domain Bacteria; phylum Verrucomicrobiota; class Verrucomicrobiia; order Verrucomicrobiales; family Akkermansiaceae; genus Haloferula. Next base: position 813,277 of record NZ_CP161812.1, on the reverse strand, counting down.
CATCAGCCCCCTCACCATCAAGCCCAGCCCCACCAGCGCGATCGCTGCTGAGCCGATGCGCTTGATCCACTTGAAATCCCCCTTCCACCAGCCGAAGAGGGCGAAGGAGATGAGGACGACGACGACTTGCGCGAGCTCGACGCCCACGTTGAAGCCGAAGAGGGCGGCGGGGATTTCCTTGGGCTGGTTCTGCGGGAGGCCGGTGGCGAACCCGAGGCCGTGGACGAGGCCGAAGGCTCCGACGAGGGCGATGCGGCCCTTGCCGAGTTCCTTCACCAAGAGGTTCTCGATCCCGACCCAGGCGATGCTGGCGCAGACGAGGATCTCGATCCAGGCGCGGGTCTCGGGGGAGGAGACATTGATCCAGCCCAGCGCGGCCAAAGCCAGGGAGACCGAGTGGGCGAGGGTGAAGGAGAGGGTCTGTTGGAGCAGCGGCTTCCACTTGGGCGCGAGCAGGAAGAGGCCGAGGACGAAGAGGATGTGATCAAACCCTTTCGGCAGGATGTGCCCGAAGCCGAGCTTGATCCAGTGCAGCAGCGAGTTGTCCGGGGCCTTCATCTCGGAAGTCGCCGGCTTGTCGGCGGTGGCGGCGCTGTGCTCGAACTCGGCGATGGTCATGCGTTCGCCGCTGACCAGGGGCTTCATGCTGGCCTTCTGGCCCTGGCGGACGGTGGCGACCAGCACGACATCGAAGGGTTCCCTCCAGCTCGCATCGAGCTTGCTGGCGCCGGGGGGCAGCTCGGCCTCGATCACCGCCTCGAGCATCGGCAGTTCCTCGGGCTCGCCCATGGTCATGAAGGTGGGCGGATTGAGGTGGAGTTCCGGGATGGTGAGGGTCCAGGTGACTTCCTTGCCATCGGCTTCCAGGCGCAGGCACTCCTTCAGATACTGGCGGGTGGCTTCCTCGATCTTCTTCCAGCCGTCGGGGCCTTGTTGGCGCAGCCAGGCGAGGTCCTTCGGGTCGGTCTGCTCGTCGCCGCGGAACTCCGGAAGCATGTAGGCGGCATCGGCCTCGATGGTGCCGTGGATCTGATTGCCGGTGATCTCCAGGTTCAGCGGGATCTCCGCGATCTGGTGGGCTTGCAGCAGGGTGGGGAGGAGGAGCAGTAGGAAGAGAAGGAGCCGCGGCATCGGGGATGCGGACGCTGCCGCGCTGCTTCGATAGCTGGCCGGGGTGAGGGCGGCAAGAGGGACCGGTGCTTCCGGATGGCGTGGATGAGGGGAGCTGGCGTTGCCTGGGGTCCGGGCTGGGGTCGGTGTGGATTGGCGGGGCTCGGGCCGGGCGTTTGATGGGGGCGAGTTCTCTCGTGCTTCACGGCGGCGAGCCGCCTGCGGAAGGCTGTGGCGAGCCTCAGCAGTCCATGGCCGCTGGGCGGCTGGAGGTGCGGGGACGCGGGGTGGATCGTGGAATTTGTTGATGGGGTGGACGCTGGCAGTCGCGGCTCTGGAGAGCCGCGCTACTTCTTGGGTGGCGCTTTGAGCTTTATCCGGGGAGCGACTTTGCTCGTGCTTCACGGCGGCGAGTCGCCTGCGGAAGGCTGTGGCGAGCCTCAGCAGTCCATGGCGGCTGGGCGGCTGGGGGTGCGGGGACGTGGGGTGGATCGGGGGATTTTGAGGTGGGGGTGGACGCTGGCAGTCGCGGCTCTGGAGAGCCGCGCTACTACTTGGCTGGCGCTTCGAGCTTCTATCCGGGGAGCGACTTTGCTCGTGCTTCACGGCGGCGAGCCGCCTGCGGAAGGCTGTGGCGAGCCTCAGCAGTCCAAGGCGGCTGCGCCGCGGGAAGGGTGTATCGGGCGGGATTGGAGCGGGCGGATCGCCGTTCGCGGCATTCTCTTCTTCTTGGAACTTGGCACTTCTCGCTTGGAACTTTTCCCTCACGGGGTGGACAGCATTCGTATCCGGGGAGCCCGGCAGCACAACCTGCGTGGGATCGACGTGGATATCCCGCGGGGCAAGCTGGTGGTGGTCACCGGGCCGAGCGGTTCGGGGAAGTCCTCGCTGGCTTTCCACACGCTGTTCGCGGAGGGGCAGCGGCGCTTCGTGGAATCGCTGTCGGCGTATGCGCGGCAGTTCTTGGACCAGCTCGAGAAGCCGGACGTGGACTCGATCGAGGGCCTGAGCCCGGCGATCGCGATCGAGCAGCGCGGCGGCGGGCTGAACCCGCGCTCGACGGTGGCGACGGTCACGGAGATCCACGAGCACCTGCGGGTGCTGTGGGCGGCGGCGGGGGTGCCGCACGACCCGGTGACGGGCGAGAAGCTGGAGCGGATGGGCGCGGGGGACATCGTCACGGCGATCGCGGCGATGGCGGAGGGGACCAAGGTCGTGCTGCTGGCCCCGGTGCCCCCGGAGGAAGTGCGGGACCCGGAGCGGCTGATCGGGGACTTGCGGCGGCAGGGCTTCGTGCGGGTGCGGGTGGAGGGCGAGATTCTGGATCTGGAAGACGCGCTGAAGGCATGGCCCGAGCGGGCGACCGCGGTGGAGGTGGTGGTGGACCGCTTGGTCGTGAGACCCGGCGGGGAAGCGCGCTTGGCGGACTCGGTGGAGACGGCGCTGCGGATCTGCGGCAGCGAGGCGCGGGCGCTGGTGCAGGCAGAGGAGGGGGAGTGGCAGGAGGTTTCCTTCCAAACCAGCTACCGGAATCCGGCGACCGGCTTCATGATCGGCGAGCTGACGCCGCGGCACTTTTCTTTCAACTCGCACCTCGGGGCCTGCCCGTCCTGCGAGGGCCTAGGCACCGAGACTTTCTGCGATCCGGCGCTGCTGCTGGGCGACCCGGAAGCGCCCCTGACCAAGGGGGTGAAGGGCTGGTGGAAGATCGGGGCGCAAAGGGGAAAGGCGTTCGCGAAGGAAGCGGCGGCGATCCTGCGGACGCTTGGCCTGCCGGAGGATGCGAGCTTCACGGAGCTGCCGGAGGCGGGGAGGACGCTGCTCTTCCAAGGCGGGATGCTCGACACCGGTTGGAAGGTCGGGCTGGAAAAGAAGAAGCAGCTCAAGCGCTACGAGGGCTTGTGCGTCGAGGCGGAACGCAAGCTGCGCGAAGCCCGCAGCGAGGCGGTGCGGCGGCGGGTCGCGCGGGTGATGGCGGAGCGTCCCTGCCGGGTCTGCCAAGGGCGGCGGCTGCGCCCGGAAATTCTGGCGGTGCGGATCGAGGGCGAAGGCGGGCGCTGGCTGGGGATCCAGGAATTCTGCGCGCTGCCGGTGGAGGAAGCAGATGGCTGGCTTTCCCAGCTCAGCCTGCCAGAGGACCGTGCGGAGGTCTGCGGGCAGCTGGCGAGCGGAGTGGCGGAGCGGCTGGGGTTTTTGCGGGAGGTGGGCTTGGGCTATCTGGGATTGGACCGGTCGAGTGCGACTCTATCGGGCGGCGAGGCGCAGCGGATCCGGCTGGCGACGCAGCTTGGCAGCGGCCTGACCGGGGTGCTCTACGTGCTGGATGAGCCGAGCATCGGCCTGCATGCGGAGGATACCGGCAAGCTGATCGCCGCGCTCAAGCGCTTGCGCGACCGCGGGAATACGGTGGTGGTGGTCGAGCACGATGAGGAGATGATCCGTGCCGCGGATTGGATGATCGAGATGGGGCCGGGAGCGGGCCGGGACGGCGGGGCGCTGCTGGGCAGCGGGCGGCTTGAGGATTTCCCGGAGGATTCCCCGACCCGGCGCTGGCTGGAGACGCCGCCGGCTATCTCCACGACGGCCCCCCTGCCGCTGTTGGGCGATGCGCTGGTGATCCGCGGGGCGAGCGAGCACAACCTGCAGAACCTGGACGTGCGGATTCCGCTGGGCGGAATTATTTGCGTGAGCGGGCCGAGCGGCAGTGGCAAATCGACGCTGGCGGATGATATCCTGCTGCGGGTGCTGAAGCGGCATTTCAACGGCAGCGGCGACCCGCCGGGGCGGCACCGGTCGGTCGAGGGGTTGGACTTCCTGGGCAAGGTGGTGGCGGTGGATCAGTCGGCGATCGGCCGCAGCCCGCGCTCGAATCCGGCGACCTTCACCGGGATGTTCGATGCGATCCGGGACCTCTACTCGAAGCTGCCGCTGTCCCGGCAGCGCGGCTACGGGGCGGGGCGCTTCAGCTTCAATACCCACGGCGGGCGCTGCGAGAACTGCGAGGGCGCGGGCCGCCTGAAGATCGAGATGCACTTCCTGCCCGACGCTTGGATCACCTGCCGGGCTTGCGGCGGGAAGCGCTTCAACCGCGAGACCCTGGAGATCCGCTTCAAGGGCATGAGCATCGCCGATGCGCTGGAACTCACTGCGGGGGAGGCGCTGGCGGCCTTCGCGGCGGTGCCGAAGCTGAAGCGGGTGCTGGTGATTCTCCAGGAACTCGGGCTCGATTACCTGCGGCTGGGGCAGGCGGCGAACACGCTGTCCGGCGGCGAGGCGCAGCGGCTCAAGCTGGCGCTGGAGCTGTCCAAGCCGGCGGCTCCGCACACCCTGTATTTCTTCGACGAGCCGACGACCGGCCTGCACTTCGGGGATGTCGAGCGGCTGCTGACGGCCTTCCGCGGGCTGCGCGAGGCCGGGCACAGCGTGCTGGTGGTGGAGCACCAGCTCGATGTGATCGCCGCGGCGGACTGGGTGATCGACCTGGGGCCCGGCGGCGGGCGGGAAGGGGGGCTGCTGGTGGCCGAGGGGCGGCCGGAACAGGTGGCCCGGATCAAAGAATCTCCTACGGGGCGGGCGCTTGCGCGGCGCAACACTCGCCAATTGTCAGACAAAGGGCTAGGTTGACGGCGCTACTTCCATGGATCCCGAAGACAACGTGAGTAAAAGCGCAGCCGCTGAAAATATTTCACCCTCGACGCAGGCATGGCGCGAGTGGATCGGCGAGCATGTGCCCCGGCTGATCCTGTTCGCGCGCCAGCAGTCGCGCTCGTCGGAGGATGCGCAGGACATTGTTCAGGACGCGCTGGTGAAGCTGGTGGAGAAGCTGGACTCGGGCGAGTTCGTGGGCGGCCAGGAATCGTGGATGCCCTACCTTTTCACCAGCATCCGCCGGCTCTCGATCGACCTGGGCCGCAAGGACGACCGCCGCCGCCGCCGCGAGGACTACGTGGGCGGGGAGGCCGACTTCGAGCAAAAGGAGGCCTTTCACCCGTGGTTCGAGAGCGAGTCGTCGGACGACGAGACGCGCGTGCTGCTCGAAGCCGGGCTAAAGGAACTGCCGCCGAAATTCGCCGAGGTGGTGGTCATGAAGATCTGGGGCGAGCGGACTTTTGCGGAGATCGGTGAAGCTCTTGAAATTTCTCCAAACACCGCGGCCTCGCGGTATCGCTATGGACTTGAGGCCTTGAAGAAAAAACTCTCTTCGGCCCGCCGCAAAGGCGACCTCTCGATCTGAACGAGGGCAGCCGACCATTTGACCAGACAGACATGGACAACGAATTCCAGGACATCGAAGACTCGCTGAAGGGCATGCGCCCGGCCGCGCCGGATAGTGCATACCTCGACCGGCTGCTGGCAGCGGTGGAAGGCCGTTTGCAGAAGAGCGACCTGTCGCTGGGTGGCATCGAGAGCCGCTTGGCTGCGATGCAGCCGGTGGCGATCGCTCCGGTGGACTTCGAGCGGATGCTGGAAACCGTGTCGCAGGTGCCCTTCCCAGTGGACGAGAAGGTGGTGCTGTTCCCCGGCAAGGCGAAGCCCGCCGCGGCCAGCAAAGCTGCCTCGCGCCGTCCCTGGTATGCCGCGGCAGCCGCGGTGGCGGTGGCCGGTGCCTTCAGCGCGATGATGATCGACGGGCAGCCGGGCGCGAAGGGCCATGATCCCGTGGCGCAAAGCCGGACCGAGCGGACGCTGCCCTTCACCGGGCCGCTGCCGCCATCGCGGTCGGGCAATGTGGTGCGTGCCAGCAGCGGCCTGCAGGAAGCCTCCGACCAAGGCGTGAGCTGGCAGAAGGATGGCAGGCCGATGCGCGTGGTGCGGGTCCGCTACCTGGACAAGGTGCAGTTCACCGATACCGACGGCAAGCTGGTGGAGATGGAAGTGCCGCGCGAGGAACTGATGCTGGTTCCGGAAAAAATCGACTGAGAAGCGAGACGAAACGACTCACTTACTACGCTTCTAGTATGTTAACGCCAATCAAGATGAACCAACGTTTCACATACGGATTTGCAGCTTTGCTGGGCCTCGCTTCGCCGGTCATGGCGATCGAAGGGCCGGATTCGCTGAAGCCGGTGCCACCGGCACTGGTGGAGGATGAAGGCGACACCGCACCGCCGGTGGAGGAGCCGCGCGCCGAGCAAGTGGCCCCGCCGGTCGATCTCTCCCGCCCTTACCTCGGCATCGGTGCCGGGGAACTTCCCGCGCTGCTGGCCGAACACCTGAAGCTGGCCGAAGGCGAGGGTGCGGTGGTCCACACGCTCGACCCCGCAGGACCCGCTGCCAAGGCCGGGCTGGCGCAGAACGACATCGTCACCAAGATCGGCGGCAAGCCGGTGAACTCCCATGAGGGCCTGCGCGACGTGGTTTCGGATCACAAGCCGGGCGACGAGGTCGAGATCGACTTCATTCACCGCGGCGACGCCCGGAGCGTGAAGCTGGCGCTCGGCAAGGCACCCGCGATGGGGCCGGAGATCGCCGGTCGCGGCACCCGCCCGATCGACCGGCTGCGGCTCAACGGCATGCCCGAGGACCAGGCACAACTCCTGCGCGATGCGATCGAGCAGAACGGCCGGGCTTTCGAAAACTGGGGTGAAGACGACCTGGATCCCGGATCGCTGATCCACCGCGGCATGCGCCAGCGGATGCAGCAGATGATGCGCGGCATCGAGGAGGCGCAGGGCCTTGCCCAGCCCGGCATCAACATCGGCGGGACCAGCACCAGCACGCTGCGGATTGCCGATCCCAACGGCCAAGGCAGCGTCGAGATCCAGTCCACGAACGGTGACAAGACTGCCCGGATTCTCGGCAGGGACGGCAAGGTCCAGTGGGAAGGTCCCTGCAACACCGAGGAAGAGCGCAAGAAGGTGCCGGAACAGCTGCGCGAGCGGCTCGACAATCTGAACATCGACTGGGACGCCGAGGGCAGTGGCATCCGTCTGCGGATGAACCCGCGGGCCCGCCCGCGCTAAGAGCGGCAGGCGGCAAGCAAACTTTCAGGGAGGCAAGTGCGCCCGTTCCGGCTGTCGGCCGGGGCGGGCGTTTCCTTGGTGGGGAGGGGAAGTTTGCTCGTTTTCAGTGTTCAGTTTTCAGGGGAGGCGGAAGAAGGGTGAACCGCCAAGACGCAGAGGACACCAAGTTCTTACGCCAACGCCATGATGGCCGGAGGCAAGGGGCTGCCGCTGCATGTGCTGGCTCAGGACAAAAAGCTGATGCAGGCCGAATGGCAGCGCGCGGTGCGGCCGAATGCGACGGCCTTCGGTGAGAAGCTGAAGGAGCGCCACGAAGAGTGACGGCAGCAAGCGGGATTTCAGGGCGGCAGGTGGGCACGTTCCGGCTCTGTGCCAGGGCGGTTATTACCGTTTTGGACGGGATGGGTTCCCAAGAGGCGGATGAAGATGACGATGTGGGTGAAGATGACGAGCGGCACGACGAAGGTCGGCAGGAGGCTCAGGGGCAGCTTCAGCATCGCGGCCATGGGGGCGGGATCGGCGATGGCGAGCCGGGCCGCGGTGATGACGACGAAGAGGATGTCCACCATGCCTAGTGCGTTCCAGGCGAGGTAGGCGCGGCGGCCTTGTGGGCGGGTGAGAAGCAGTAGGGAGGCGGAGGTCGCGACGGCGATGTCACCCCAGCCGGCGGGTATGGCGAAGGCAAAGGGGAGTTGGCCGCGGGCATGGAGCCAGAGGAAGTAGACTCCGACGAAGCGGACGAGGTGGAGGGCAATGAGGGACTCCAGCGGGATCGCCTTCAGCCAATCCCGGAGCGAATGCGATACGGCACAGGCGGCGAGCAGGATGAGAACGAGCGCCGCGAGGACGACCTGAGGCAAGGGAGGCCTCAAGGAGGCGACGGCCCCGCTGGCACCAATCACGAGGAAGATCGTGAACCAGAGAACGAGCGCGAAGGCGACGGTGGCGGCGAGGGGACGGGGGGAATGCATGACCGGGGAGGGGCTGATCCGTGTGAAGGCTGGCCCCGACGTCCGCGCTTGTCATTGCCACTTTGGGTGCATGGGTGGATGGCGCATTTGGATTTTGAAACCGCGAATGGACGCGAATGGACGCGAATAAAACCGGGGGCAAAGTAGGCGGTCGGGATGAATGGCGATCGTGATGCTTCACGGACGGCTCTTCCCCTGGGAGCGCGGAGCCACCGGCCCGCAGAATGGTCCCTAGTTGTTCGCGACACGGAAAGGCAGGCAGCCGAGCGACGGCGCTTTCCACCACCGCCGCGCGACGTGTAGTGCTGCCGGGGTCGCTTCTGCGGGGCAGAGCCTCCGCGGTCCCGGGCGCTGGCGCGTCAATCTTCACATGATGTGGGTGACGCGCGCCGAGTAGGTTGACGTGGTCCCAGGCGGCTGCGCCGGGCCGGTCCCTGGTGGGATCGGGGATTTTATGGTGCTTCGTCCGCCTGAAGGCGGGACTACTTACCCTTGGTGGCGGGCTTTGAGGGACCGCTCTTGTGCCGCTGCCCGCTTACTTGGCGTCGGGCGGGAACTGCTGGCGGAGGTGGTCCATGCGCTCCTTGATGCGCTTTTCGAGGCCGTTCTCGCCGGGGTGGTAGTAGACGCGGCCTTCGGGGAGATAGGCTTGGGGGACGTAGCCGCCTTCGTAGTCGTGGGAGTAGAGATATTGCATCTTCTCATCCGGTGTGCCGTTGGCGGCGGCGATTTTCTTGCGGGTCTTGGTGCGGAGGTGCTCGGGGACGGCGAGGGTGCGGCCCTTCTCGACATCGGACATGGCCGCATTGATGGCAGCGTAGGCGGTGTTCGATTTCGGGGCGGTGGCGAGGTAGACGGTGGCGTGCGCGAGGGGGATGCGGCCTTCCGGCATGCCGACGAATTCGTAGGCCTGCTGGGCGGCCATGGCGACGCGCAGGGCATTCGAATCGGCGAGGCCGATGTCCTCGCTGGCGGAGATCACGAGGCGGCGGGCGATGAAGCGCGGGTCCTCGCCGGCGTGGAGCATCTTGGCCATCCAGTAGAGCGCGGCATCGGGATCGGAACCGCGGATCGACTTGATGAAGGCGGAGGCGGTGTCGTAGTGGGCATCGCCATCGGCATCGTAGACGATGGCCTTGCGCTGGATGGATTCCTCCGCGACGGCGAGGCTGATGAGGATGGAGCCATCGGGCTCCGGCGGGGTTGTTAGAACGGAGAGTTCGAGGGAGGTGAGGGCCTTGCGGACATCGCCATCCGACATCACGGCAAGGTGCCGGATGGCATCGTCCGCGGCGACGACATTCATGCTGCCGAAGCCGCGCTCGGTATCGGTGAGGGCACGATGGAGGACGGGGATCAGGTCCTCGGTGGCGACGGCTTCGAGCTGGAAGATCTGGGAGCGGGAGACCAGCGGGGAATTGACGTAGAAGTAGGGATTGTGGGTGGTGGCGCCGATGAAGCGGACGGTCCCGCGCTCGATGTGAGGCAGCAGCACGTCCTGCTGGGCCTTGTTGAAGCGGTGGATCTCGTCGATGAAGAGGACGGTGGTCTCGTTGCGGAGGTCGCGCCAGGTGCGGGCCTGGTCGATCTTGGCGCGGATCTCGGCGACGTTCGATTCGACGCCGTTGAGGGCTTCGAAGCGCGAGCCGGTGCTGCGGGCGATGACGCTGGCGAGGGTGGTCTTGCCGGTGCCGGGCGGGCCGTAGAAGATCAGGGAGGTGAAGCGATCGGCCTCGATGGCACGGCGCAGCAGCTTGCCCGCGCCAAGGATGTGATGCTGCCCGGCGATCTCATCGAGGGTGCGGGGCCGCATGCGCGAGGCCAGCGGTTCGTCATCGCGGCGGGGTTCGCCGGGAGAGGAAGAGCGGACGTCGAAGAGATCGGGCACGGGGGGACTTTAAAGCGGTTGGATGGGCTGCCAAGTGGAAGTGCTGGGCGTTGAGGAAACGGCGGCTCGACCAGGGCCTGCCTATGATCTACCAAGGTTTTGTGACCAAGAAGGAGCGTATCGAGGCCATCCGGCAGGCCCACGAGAAGGGACAAATTGGATACACGCGCGAGCTTTGCGAGCGGTACCTACGCAAAAATCCGGACAGCGGATTTGTGTGGCTGATTCTTGCCAACAACCTCATCGCCCTGAGCCTTTATACGGAGGCAAGCGCGGCGCTGGACAGGGCGGAAGCATTGGTGCCCGACCAGCCCAAGAAGCTGGCGAATGTCATTGCCCATCGCGGGCATCTGGCGGAGGCAGCGGGGCGCTTCGAGGAGGCCGGGGAGTATTTTTTGCGGGCTCACGAACTCGATCTTGATGACGCCACTTGGCTAATCTTTGCCGGAGATGCGGCGGGTAGGAATGGCGAGATCGAGAAATCCTTGGAATTGGTCACTCGCGCGACCCTTTGCCCGGAAGGCTGCATTGACGAAGCGCATTTCAACCGCGGTGGGAAACTTCTTGTCCTGAAGCGATACGCGGAGGCTGCGGAGGCCTACCGTAGCGCGCTCGCAATCGATCCCACGTATGAGAGCGCCCTTCGCCGTCTTGAGGATCTGGAGATGATCCAAAAGGCGAAGTGGCGGACGAGGAAGCCCGGCTGACAGCCCAGGTACATCGCGAAGATGGACAAGGGGGGATTGCTGGGCTTCCATCGCCGCCGATGGAATCCCTCACCCACCTGCTCGAGAACAACCGCCTGTGGGCATCGGCACAATTGGCGGTAGATCCGGACTTTTTCGCGCGGCTGGCGCGGCAGCAGAGTCCGGAGTATTTGTGGATCGGGTGCTCGGACAGCCGGGTACCGGCGAACCAGATCACGGGGCTGGCACCGGGGGAGGTTTTCGTGCACCGCAATATAGCGAACGTGGTGGTGCAGACGGATTTCAACATGCTATCGGTGCTGCAATTCGCGGTGGACGTGCTGAAGGTGAAGCACGTGCTGGTGGTGGGCCACTATGGCTGCGGCGGGGTGCGCGCGGCGCTGGAGAACCAACGGCACGGGGTGGTGGACAATTGGCTGCGGCACATCCGGAATACGGCGATGCGGAATGAGGCCGAGTTGGACGGGCTGGAGCATGAGCTGGCGGTGGACCGCTTGTGCGAGCTGAACGTGCTGAAGAACGCGGAGAACGTTGCGCGGACGACGATCATCGAGGATGCCTGGGAGCGGGGTCAGCCGGTGGAGATTCATAGCTGGATCTATCGCCTGGACACGGGGCGGATCAGCGTGCTGGACGAGCCGATCCGGCCGGTGTGATGGGACGGTAGGCGGTAGGCGGTAGGCGGTAGGCGGTAAGAGAGTCGCCCCAGCTTGCCGCCAGTCCGGGTGGTCATCATTCATCCCGCATGAGGCGTCCCTTCAGGACGCGATGCTGTGGTGTCATTTACCCGGCACTGTGCGCCGGGCTTTTATAAGCCGTCCCGTTGGGACGAAGAGGGACGCGAAAAGGCCGGGAGATGGCGCTCCCGGCCTTTGTGGTGTGGAGCTTTCTTCAGGGAGCGGCGGTGATCTGGAGGTCGAGGAAGCCCTTCGGGCCGCGGGGCGTGGCACCGCCGATATCGCCATTCAGGCGGAAGGTCCGATAGGTCCAGCCGGTGGTGAGGGTAGGCATGTTGGCAGAGCTGACGGGGATCTCGGTGACGCCTTGGTCGAAGGAGGCAAGGTCATTGCTGGCGCGGATGGTGTAGATCACCTTGTCGACGGTGGCATCGGCTGCGGGGCCGGGCAGGTTGTCGAAGGTGGCACCATTGCGGACCGGCAGGGTGACGACCAGGGCGAGGCCTTCAATGCGGGAGCGCACCCTGCCATCGCTGCTGCCATTGGCCGGATGGCCGTCGAAGGCGAATTCTTCGAGGTTGGTGAGGCCATCGCCGTCGGGGTCAGCGGTCTTCAATGCGGCATCGCCGGTCAGGCTCGGGAAGCCCGCGATCCAGCCGGCGAAGGGATCGGAGACCGGAACGACGATCGAACCGGAGCCGGTGATGCGACCGCTGGAATTGGCCGAAGTGTAGGTGCCGGCGGGCTTGGTCACTCCGTCGATGATGAGTGCGGCCACGGTATCGGTTTGACCGTGCGGCAGGTTCAGGACCGCGCCGGAAGCGATGTCCAGGGTGCCGGTGTCGCTCAGTGAAGCGGTGCTCAGGATGAGGGTGCCGGCATCGAGATCGGTGCCGCCGGTGTAGGCGTAGGTGCCGCTGAGGGTCAGCGTGCCGGATCCGGTCTTGTGCAGTGATCCGGTGCCGGAGATCGCGCCGGACAAGGTGATGTCACGCGCAGCATCCAAGCTATCCGCGGCACGGATTCCGAAGACGTTCGCGGTGGTCACAGGCAGGGAACTCGACCAAGCGGCCTTTGCGGCAAGGGTGCCGCCATGAAGCTGAACCTGGCTGGTGTAGCTAGGCGCATCCTGGACCATGCCGCCGGCACCGACGTAGAGCGTGCCGCTGCTGACCGTCACCCGGCCGGTGGCATCCACCGCGCTGGTGGGGGTGCCGAAGCTGATGCGCTCGACGGTGGCGGTGCCACCGCTAACGAGGAACTGCGAGCGGTTCGCGGAGGTGACATGCGGGCTCAGGACAATACCTTGGGCTCCGTCGGTCGAGACGAAGCTGCCGCCGCGGACTTCGAAGAGAGACCAGCGGGTGGTCGTGGCATTGCCGATGCTCACCACGCCGCCAACGGTCAGGCTGCCATTGATGACCAGCGAGCCTGCGCCAGAATTGCCGGTGCCGACTTGGAGGGTGTTGCCGATGGTGGCGGTGCCGCCGTTGACCACGAGCCCGCCATTGCCAGCGGCTGCAGGAACGGGATCGGCGCCGGTGTTGTAGTTCAGGGAGCGACGGATGATGACATCGAGGGCGGAGAAGGTGCCGCCATTCACTTCGAGCAAGGAGCCGTCATTCTGCGAGGATTGGACGCCGCCGGCGTAGGTGAGCGATCCGGAAAAGAGCCGGATGGCGACGCCGCCATTCTGGAAGGTGGAGAAGGCGCTGGAGGTCACGCTTCCGCCGTTCAGGAGCAACTGTCCGCCGACGCCGACGTTCGCCGAGGTGGTATTGATGCTGCCCGAGGTGAGCTCAAGGGTGCCGCCATTCACCGAGGTGGAGCCGGTATAGGTATGGGCGGCGCTTAGCTGGAGAAGGCCGGTGCCGATCTTGTTCAAGGAGCCGCTGCCGCTCAGGATGCCGGTGTAAACGGTCGGCTCGTTGTTGCCGCCGAGGGTGAGGGCCACCGGCCCGGGAATCGAATTGGTCAGGTCCAGGTTCTTGTTGCCAGCCAGACCGCCGAGGGTGGCGGCGGAGTTGGCACCGAAGGACAAGCTGCCGCCGGTGTCCGGATAACTCAGCGTGCTGTTCTGGAGGGCGAGGGGATTGGTCAAGTCGAGCGATGCCGCGGGGGACGAAATGGAAGTCCCGCCGGTGAAGGTACCCATTCCTGCCAACTCCAGCACGCCGGTGCCTTGATGCACCAGCGAACCGGTGCCGCTGATCCCGCTTGTGAAGAGGAAGGGACCGGCGTGGTTGATCACGAGGGCGCCGTTGTTCACGATATCGCCGAAGACCGAGCCGGTGGTCCCGCCATCGCCCAGTTGCAAGGTGCCTCCCGCCACGGTGGAGAGGCCGAGGAAGGACTCATCGCTGACAAGTGTCAGCCTGCCCTCGCCCGATTTCTGGAAGTCGGCAGATCCGGATTCGCCGATTGAATTGGCGAGCGTGACGTCATTGCCATTCGTATCGAAATCGACGGTGCCGGTGTCGAGGGTGATCGCGCGATTCGAGATGTCCTGGGTATTTCCAGGAGCCCAGACGAGTTTCGACGAGGCGATGCTCAGCGCACCGCTGCCGAGGCCGCCGCTGGCGAAGGTGGTGCTGCCGCCGGACAGGGTGAGCGCGCCGGTGAAGGAATTCGAGTTGAGCAGGAAGAGGCTTCCCGGACCGGTTTTGGTCAGCTTGCCACCGCCGGAGACCAGGCCGCCGAGCGTCATGCTGTCGGCCAGGGCGGCGGTATCGACGACGGTGTTAGAGCCCAGGATCAGAGGCGCGGAGATGGTGTGGCTGCCGGCTCCGTCGAGCAGCGAGGAGTTGCTGGCACCGTTGTTCAGCGTGAGCGAGCCGCCGCTGCCCGGGGCGATGGTGTAGCCATTGTTAGCGCTGACGAAGGTGATCGCGCCTACGGTTTTCGCACCATCGAGGGTGACAGTGGCCGGAGCGGTGAGGTTGATCTGGAAGTTCGCGGTGGCACCGCTGGCATTCGGGAAGCTGCCGTTCCAGTTGGCATTGTTCGCCCAGGAGCCGCCGCCATCGACGGTCCAGTTGCGGACCGCGCCGGAGGTGCCGATGGTAAGAGTCACAAAGCCGCCGGCGGTACCGAAGGTGTAGGTGAAACCGGGCTGGGGATTGGCGACACTGAGAGAATTGGCGCTGCCGCCGAGCGCTCCGCTGTAGCCGAACAGTTGGTAGGTGCCGGGGGTGGCGAAGGCATTCGCAGTGCCTGCCTGGAGAAGCGTGAGGGCACCGCCGCCGACGGCGAGGCCGCCGGGGCTGCTGACGGTGACCTTGTCGTTGCCGCCGCCGAACTCGATATCGAGCGTGCTGCCGGAAGCGAGGTCGAGTCCGCCGACCGTGAGTGTGCCTACACCTGCAGTACCCGGGGTAAGCTTGGCACCATCCTCCACGATCACCGCGCCGGTGATCGTGCCGGTGCCGCCGATGCCGCCGCCACTCAGGACGCTCACGTCACCCGAGCCGGTGGCGGATCCGCTGGGGTTTGTGGCGATCAGGGTGCCGGCGTTGATGATGGTTCCGCCCGAATACGGATTGTCGGCTTCGAGAGTCAGGGTTCCCGTACCGGCCTTCGTCAGGGACGCGGTGCCGGAGTTGCCGAAGGGGGAGGCGAGCACGACCGGATTGGCCAGGGTGTCGAAGGTGACTCCGTTGGTGCCGAAGGTGATGGGAATCGCGGAGATGTCCGCGGCTGCCGCCCACTGGATGCCGCCGCCATCCAGCGTGAGCGAAGGGGTTGCACCAAGGCTGGCCGCGGCCCCGATATTGAGCAGACCGCCGGTGACGGTGGTCGTGCCGGTATAGGTATTGGCGATGCCCAGGGTGAGCACGCCGTCGCCCGACTTGGCCAAGGTTCCAGTTCCGGCGATCACCGCTGCCAATGTGGTGGCAGCGGGGTTGTTATAGACCAGTGAGGTATTGTTGATCACCGCGGCGGTCGAGGTGAGATTGCCGGTCGTGATGCCGTCGCCGACCTGGAGGGTTCCTTCATGGATGAAGGTGCGTCCGGTGTAGCCATGGGACGCGGTGAGGACGAGCTTGCCGGCACCTGACTTGGTGATGGAGACCGGAGTGCCGCTGGAGGCATTCGAGATCGACGAGGCGATCGTCAGATCGGCGGCGGTGCTGTTCTGGATGATCGAGAAGGTGGCACCGCCGGTATTGTTGCGATTGGGACGGACGAAGCCCCCGTTCATCGTGACCGCTTGCGATCCGCTGGTCATGAGGATCCCGCGGAGGGTGCTGGTGTTCGTGTTGTTCACGATCACCGGACCGGCGGTGTTCGCGAATCTGACGCTCGATGGGGCCGCGCCATTGATGGCGTAGGTGTTCGCGGTGACGATGTTGGCGTTGCCGGTGAAGGCGTCGTTGGTGTAGGTCGCGGCGATGACATTGCCGCCCGCGTCGGTGGCAGCCCAGTCATCGACCCCATAGGTCATGAAGGGGTTGTTGCCGCCGTTGCTGGCCGTAGGGCCGTCCGCCACCACCACGAGGTTCGGGGTCGTGAGCTTGACGGTGCCGGTGGTGGAGACACGCACCACGGCGCCGACATTGTTGTTGTTGCCACCGCCAAGACCGCTCGCGGGAGAATTGCGATGGGGGACCGCAGCGAAGGTCAGCGTCCGTCCGGTGGGAACATTCCAAAAGAAATTCCCGGTGCGGATGATGTTGGTCGGCGAGGCCAGGTTGAGGTCCTGGGTGGCGGCGGAGACGTCGATGCCATTGGTCCCGATCGTCAGGACGTTGTTCTGGAGGGTGACCGGTCCGGCCGGGTTGGAGAGGGAGATGCCTTGCACCGTGCGGTTCGCGCCGAGGTTGATCGCGAGGTTGGAGGTCGAACTCGCGTTGAAGACGATGTTCTCCGTGGCATCGGGAAGTGCACCTTCCTGCCAGTTGGTGAGCGTGGCCCAATTGGCGTCAGTGGCTCCCGTCCAGGTCTTCGCGGCGTGGGCGGGGATGGTCGCGCAAAGCGTGGCGCAGGTCAGGAGCGCGGCGCGCACGGAGGCGCTGGAAGGAGTGTTGTTCATGGGTTTGGCGATTCTTGGGTTCTCCCGGGTCGGGGGAATGCGGGGGTTTTCCGCAGTTACAAGAATCGTTATCCATGATAGTGAGGATAGCGTCGATTACCCCAAGGGGGGTATGCGAACATCAAACATCGAACGCCCAACATTGAACGTCGAAATGGGGAAGAGCTAAAGCGGGTAGCGCGGCTCTTCCTTGGAGTCGCGGAACTTCATGGCCGCTTCGGTGCGGGAGCGGACGTGGAGCTTCTCGTAGACGTGCTTGAGATGGACGCGGACGGTTTCGACGGAGATGTCGAGGCGGTCGGCGATTTCCTTGTTGGCGAGGCCTTCGCAGAGCAGTTCCAGGATCTCGGTCTCGCGCTTGGAGAGCTTCACCTCATCGCCGCTTGGCTCCGCTTTGACGGGTTGGTGGAAGGCCTCGACCACGCGGCGGGCGATCTCGGCGCTCATCGGCGCGCCGCCGGAGCGCACGTCGCGGATCGCATCGCGCAGGTCGGCGGGTGTGGAGCGCTTGAGGAGATAGCCGGAGGCACCGGCTTTGAGGGCGGCGAAGATCTTGTCGTGATCCCGATAGACCGTGACCATGATCACTTGGATATCGGGAAGGTGTTGTTTGACCCGGGCGGTGGCCTCGATGCCGGACATGCCCGGGAGATTGATGTCCATCAGCACGACGTGCGGGCGGAAGGCATCGATCTTCTTCAGCGCGTCCTCGGCGCTAGTCCAGACCCCGACGCAGCGGCACTCCGGCGCGGACTCGACGATCTTGCGCAAGCTCGCACCGAGGGCGGCGTTGTCTTCCACGATGGCGACATCGGTGGCGGGTTCCTTGGGCATGGGATGGGAGAGGCTAGGAGTTGCTATCAGGGGTGGCAAGCAAGGGAAGAAGGAGAACGACTTTGGTTCCCCGGCCGCGCGCGGTGTCGAGCCGGATGCTGCCGCCCGCTTCGCGCATACGGCGCTCCAAGTTGCCGAGACCATCGCCGCCGCGGGCGTAGTCGAGAAGGAAGCCGCGGCCGTTGTCCTCGATGTGGATCTCGAGTTGCTTGTCGTCCAGGGTGATTCGCAGCTTCACCTCGGTGGCGTGGGAGTGCTTGACCACGTTGTTGAGGACTTCGCGTGCGGCGAGGAAGATCCCGTGGCGCTCGGCGGCGGCCAGCGGGTGATCGGGGATGTCCCGCGCCACCTCGCTGCGCAGCGGGATGCGGGCGATATCGAGGAACTCGCGGGCGAAGGCGGCGATGTATTCGACCAGCGAGCGCAGGGTGTCCTCGCGCGGATTCACGGCCCACACGATTTCATCGAGCGAGCCGACCACGTGCTTGGCCTTGGTCGAGAGTTGTTCGAGCGGCGGATGGAGGGGGCCTTCCGCGGCATCCTCGGCGGCCAATGCGGCGAGGATCGAGATCTCGGTCAGGCTCGCGCCGAGGTCGTCGTGGAGGTCGCGGGCGATGCGGGCGCGTTCGCCTTCACGGGCATGGCGGATCTTGAGGCTCTCGATGCGCCGCTTCATTTTCCTGCGCGCCAGGAGCCAGCCGGTGCCGGCAGCCATCGCGAGGATGAGGACGCCGGAGCCGACCATGAACCATACGGTTTCCCAGAAATGCGGGCGGATGATCAGGCGCAAGCTCGCCGGGCTGATGCTGCGCACGCCATCGCCATTCACCGCCATGACTTCGAAAGTGTAGCGGCCGGGCGGGACCGCCTCGAAGGACGCCATGCGCTGCCCGCCGACTTCCCGCCATGAGTCGTCCCAGCCGGAAAGGCGGACGCGGTAGGTGATCTTCTCCGGCGCGCTGTAGCTGAGGCCAACGAAGCGGAACTCAATGCGGGAGCGGCCGGGACCGGCTTCGATGGTGCCGCTGTTGCCCTCATGCTGCTGGCCATTGATGCGCACGGAGTTCAGGTAGACAGGCGGCGGCACGCGGTTGACTTCCACCAATTCGGGGCGGACGCGGACGATGCCATTCCCGGTGGGGAACCACAGCCGCCCGTCTTTTCCCAGCCAGCCGGCCGGCTGGTAGCCGCCGATGCATTCGCGCGAAGGCAAGCCGTCGGAGCGGTCGAGGCGCAGCCAGTGGAGCGGCGAATCCGGCTTCGTGACCCTCTCTAACAATTCCTTGCGGCTGGCGCGGAGGATGCCGCCGAGCGACCCGAACCAGAACTGACCGCGGCCATCGTCGATCAGGCAGGTGAGGCGTTCGTCCGGGAGTCCTTGGTCCGTCCCGAAGCGGTGCCAGCGCTTGCCATCCCAGAGGAAGAGCCCGCTGCCGAGGGTGGTGACCCAGATCTCGTGATCCCCCTTCGCATGAATGCCGGAGATCCAGCGGTGCTGCAGGTCGCTGGCTTGGCCGAGCGATTCGAAGCCCCGCGCATCGCCGAGGAAGACCCGGCCGTCGATGGTGCCGAGCGCCAGGGTCTTGGCAGGGCTGAGCGCGAGGGTGGAGACATCGACTTCCGGTAAACCCTCTGCCGGGCCGAATTGGCGCACCTCGTCTTTGGCATAGGACGCCAGCCCTTGGGAACCGCCGAACCACAAGGTGCCGGAGGCATCCTGGACCAGCGAGCGGACTTTGGAAGGGATCTGCGTCTTCGAGAACTGCGGCTGGAATTCGCCGTCGCGCCGGGCGAAGACGCTGCCGTCCCGCGCGGCGGCCCAAATCACGCCCTCGCGATCTTCAAAGAGGCCTCCGATCGCGCGGTTGTAGCCGCCGGGTTTCACGTCGACTTGCTCGGCGTCCTCGGGAGTCCAGCGGGTCAGGCTGCCGCTGCGGTTGGCCAGCCACCAGTCCCCGGAGCTCGCTTGCATTACCGCGAAGATCGGGTTGTCGGCGAGCCCGTCGCTCCGGTCCAGGACGTCGACGCGGCTGCTGCGAACCCTCACGAGCCCGTTCAACTGGCTGGCGATCCAGACATTGCCTTCGCGGTCTTCGAGGAGTTCGTTGAAGCTCAGAGGAGCATCGGTATCAGGCAGGATGACCGGTGCGGCCTGGGCTCCTGGAGCGGTGACCATGAGGCGGCCGCTTTCGTCGGCCGACCAAGTCTGGCCGTCGCGATCCGCAAGCGCGGGCGAGGAAGCAGGATCGGTTCGCCGGCCAGCCTTGGTTTGTACCTCCAGGTCTTTCTTGAAACGTTCTAACAGATCCTTGTCCGGGGCTGGGAGATCCGCGGCCTCGTCGCCATCGATCCGCCGTATCTCCTCGCCGCTCTTGATGTAGACGGTGCCTGCCGCGTCCTCGATCAACTGCGCGACCAGCGGTGGCCGAGGTTGCCGGGAATCGGGCAGGACGCGGGCGAAGCTACCATCGCGGATGCGGAAGAGGCCGCCTTGGAAGGTGGCGACCCAGATGTCGTTGTTCGAGGTCGCGTAGATCCGCCAGAAGGCGAAGCGGTTGCGGCGCTGCTGGCCGTCGAGTTCGATCGGCTCGAACTCGAGGCCATCAAAACGGGCGATGCCTTCCGCGGTGGCGATCCAGAGGTAGCCGTCCGGAGCTTGGACCAGCGAGCGGACCACGTTTCCGGGCAGGCCGTCTTCCGACTGCCACGCCCTCACCAGCAGGTCCCGCTCCTGCGCGGCGGCGAGGGGCCGCAGCAAGAAGAGGAAGGCGAGGAGCAGAAGCCGCACGAAGACAGTCTGGGGAAGGGCGGGGGAGCTTGTCGAGATCCGGCGAATGCAGCCTCAGGGCGTGAACTCGACGCGATAGAAGGCGCGGGTGAAGCCTGACGGATCCGTGAACGACGCGGTGCCCTGGCCAGCTCCGGTCACGGTGCCGACCGATTGCCAGGGGCCGTTCTCCAGGCTCAGGCTGCGCTTCACCGTGAATACGATTCCGGCGGCGCTGGGCCACGCCAAGGTGTGGCCGGTGAGCGTGGCGCGGAAGGCGCTCGACCCGCTGGAGGGATTCAGGCCGAGGCGGAGTTCGGCGAGGTTCGGGGTGCCGTCCTGGTCGGCATCGCCAGCAGGAGTTTGGGCGAGATTGCCAAAGCTGGCTTGCTCCCAAGTGTCGGGCAGGCCGTCTTCATCGCTGTCATCGATCACCAGGGCGACCTGACCCGCGGTGGAGGTCGAGAGGTGCCCGCTGGTCCCTGTTAGAATGAGGTGGCCGGTGCGGGTGCCCGTGTAAGTGAAGAGCGTGTAGCGCCCGAAACCCGTGCCCGGAGCGAGCCCGACTTGCAAAGTGCCGCCGAGTCCCAGATCTCCAGCGACGGCGATGATGTCCGACGAGGATCCTGCGCGCAAACGCAGGACGGCATCACTGCCGAAGGAGGCCGATCCGCCGATGCTGAGGGTGCCCGGTGTTCCGGAGGAAAAGCCGCGGCCTGTCAGGGTGCCGGTGCAGTTCAGATCGGAGTCGAGCGTTCCATGGCCACCGAGCGAACCCGCAACGGAGGTCGATTCAGGTCCGAAGGTTCCACCTGCAAGCGATAGCGTGGCACCGGTGGCGACCGTGCTGCTGCCGGTGGAGAGCAGGCTTCCGCTGACGGCGAGGGTGCCGCCATCGACGGTAACGGTGCCGGTGAAATTGGAACTGCCGCCCACGGTCCAAGTGCCGGTGCCGGCCTTGATGAGATTGAGGCCGCCGAGATCGCCTGCGGTGGCGATGTTGCCGGCGAAGGTGGTGGAGGAATTCAACTCGCCGACGATGTAGGTCGTGGAAGTCGCGCCGCTGCCGCTCTGGCGGCCATTGAGGTGGGTGTTCGCGCCACCGGAGAGAGCCCCGAGATGGATGGCGATGTCGCCATTGCGGTTGGTCAGGGTGGCATTGCCGCTACCGAGATCGAAATGCGTGGCGGCGCTGCCGAAGTTCACATCATTGGCGGCGGACGAGTTCGAGTTCAGCCGCAGCATGCCCGAACTGTTGCCAAAGGCGACCGTGCCGCTGAAGCCGCTCATGCTGCCATTGATGCTGAGAATGCCGTTGAGGCCGGAGAGATTCAGAGTGGCATCGCCAGTGCTTGTGAGGGCGGAAGCCGTGGAGTTGATGATGGTCGAATTGCCGCTGTAGGGCGAAACGATCGAGCTGGTGCCGGTGAGGACCATCGGGTTCGACAGGAAGGTCGCGGCATTGGGAAGCTGGAGGGTGCCGCCGTTCATGGAGATGGGCCCCGAGCCTAACAAGCCTGTGGTGGTGGTGAGCGCGATGGTGCCGGAGTTGATGACGGTGCCGCCGGAGAAGGTGTTGGTGGCGGAGTTGCCGATGTTGAGCGTGCCGTTCCCGTTCTTGATCAATCGCGGGGCTCCACCGATCAGGCCGCTGCCGGAAATGGTAAAAGTGGTGGCCGAGTTATTGACCGTGATGCGGGCGGGTTGGACGGGGCCGGAGAGGCTGACATTGCCGGTCGTGGGGCCGTCGGTGAAGTTGACGAGATCGAGATTCGAGAAGGTATCGGGCGAGGCACCGCTCCAATTGCCCGCGGTGGTGGCAAGATCCCAGATGCCACCGTTCGCTCCGGTCCAAGTGAGATTCCCGGCGGTGCCGGTGACCAGCAGGTTCACGTAGCCCGGAGTGGTTCCGGAAGCGGGACGATTGAGGGTGAAGGTTTGGCGCGTGGTCCCCGCAGGGGCGGGAACGAGCGGCACCATGGTGAGGCCGCTCACCGATTGGGTCGCATTGCCATCGATCAGTGGGTAAGTCCCGGCACCGAGGGATCCCTCGGCGAAGTTGAGCTGGAAATTGACCGTGCCGCTGAGGTTCGTGGCCTTTCCGGTGGGAACGGTGATCTTGTCGTTCGGTCCCGCGGGATTACTGGAAAGGTCGTAGATCAGGGTGCCGCCCGCGACGGTAAGGCCGCCATTGGCAGGGAGGCTGCGGTAGAGGGTGGCGGCGTTGCCCGGATTGATTTTCCCGCCGCTATTCACGGTCACCAGGCCGCCGAAGCTGCCGGTGCCGGTGAGAGTCGCGCCGGATTCCACGACGACGGGTGAGGTGGCGATGCTGCCATTCACGGTGAGGGTGCCTGCGCTGACCATGGTGGCTCCGCTGTGGGAAAGGGTGCCCGAGAGGGTGAGGGTGCCGGTCCCCAGCTTGGTGACGATGGAGCTCCCTTGGATCGATCCGGCATAGGAGCTATCGAGATTCAGGCCGCCGATCTGCCATGTCGGGGCACCGGCGGAGGCTGGTCCGATCGATGCCGCAGCGCTGTTGCCGGAGAGGCTTCCGAGGGGAATCGTATTGCCGCCCGAGTTGGTCTGCGGTTGGAGGCCGACCGCTCCTTCAAGTGATACGCGGGCATTGGCGAGACCGTCGAAGGCACCGCCATTGATGAAGAGACGCACATTGCCGGAGTTGATGAATTTCAGGTTGCCGCTGAAGACGCTGGTGCTGCCCTTGATGTCCACGCGGCTGACCGTCGTCTGGATGTTAAAGGTCAGATCGCCCTCGCCGCTGAGCGCGCCGGACCAATTGAAGCGATTGCCGGTGTTGACTTGGGCGGCCTGGCCGACAGGGACCGAGAGCGGTGATCCGATGGAGAAGGTATTGCCCGCGGGGAAAGCGTTGGTCAGGGCGGTGCCGTCGAGCAGGCTCAAGGAGCCGCCGCTGTGGAAGGCTCCCTCGGCAAACTCCAGCGTCCCTTCCTCGATCGAACCCGCCGCCGCAAAGGAGGTGGGTGTGGAAAGCGTGAGCTTGCCTGAGCCGCGCTTCACCAGCGGGCCGGTGCTGTTGATCGGACCGCTGCCACTGATGCTGTAGTTCTTCGTGGCATCGACGGTCATCGATCCTGCGGTGATCGCTTCGGTGACATTCACCATCGGGGTCGCCGAGCCGCGGTCATCGAGGATCGCGTGATCTCCCGCGCCGAATACGGTGGCGCTGCCATTGCGCGACCAGACGGGGCTGGATGTATTCCATGGATTCGCCGTCCCATCGCCTTGCCACACCAGATCCCGCGGAACGCCGGTGGAGGAGACGAGCAGATTGAAAGTCTGCGTCCACTGGCTGCCATCGCCATCGGCCACGGTGAAATCGAAGCGCGCCCGGCCTGCCGCATTCTGCGTGGGGGTGAAAGTGGCGGTGCTTCCCGCGATCACCACGCTGCCGCCGCTGACATTGGAACTGGTGAAGACCGGGCTGTTAGAAAAGCCGCTGGTGTAGCGGGCCAGATTAATGGCGATCGACGAGGGCTGTGCCGCGGTATTCTTCGCCATGCTTGCATGCGGCGTCGCGAGGAAGTGCAGATACTCCTCCAGGCGCGTGAAGCCGGCGGCGGTATTCGCCGGGAAGTAGGTAGGGCCGACAACGAATCCGCCGCTGCTGCCCAGTGCCGTGTTGTGGTCCTGCACGGCGGCGTTCCAGCCGAGCGCGGTTTCATAAACGTCCGGCATGCCGTCCTTGTCGCTATCGATCGGCGCGGGCGCGGAGTTGAGCGTGCCGAAGCCGCTGGCACTCGCGGCGAGGTCGCTTTCCCGGGTGATGTGGTTGGCGGTGCGGGTGACGAGATTGTTGACCAGAATGGTGTCCACTTCATCGCGCAGCGAGGCGGGAGACGCCTCAAGCCGGAGTGCGCCGGCGGAGGAGACGATCTTCTTGTAGGCGAGCAAGGGCCCATCCGTGCTCACCGGGCGCGAGCCGGTATTCGCGATCGGATTGGCAGAGGTCGTGTAGCTTCCCGAAGCGATGCCATAGCCTTCATCGGTGCCGTCCAGAATGGCGTTGCCGTTCTTGTCGATGCGGTTGTCCGCGACGTGGATGGTGAAGTTCGGATTGCCGTTGCGGTCGAGATTCGCCTTCTCCAAGGCCCGGGAGCGGAGGTTCGAGGCGGGACAGATGAAGTAGTTTCCGATCACGTTCGCCTTCCACGAGGCCGGGGTTTCCGAGTCCCCCATGATGAAGCCGATGTCCCAGTCGAAGGTGACGTTGTTTACCCACTCCAACAGGCCGGCAGGGCGCGCCTTGGGATTGCGGGTGTGATTGTGCGACCACAGCGTGTGATGCGCCGTAGCGTGATTCTGGTCCCAGAGTCCGCCACAGGAATGCGACTCCAGGCCCCAGCCGTTCAGCGACCACTGCATGGTCAAGTTCTCCGGCGGGGTGCTGAAGCTGGAGAAATTCTCATCCGTGCTGAACTGCATCGAGATGTGGTCCAGGACCGCGTCCGTGCAGGCGCTGTCCAGATTCATGCAATCGCCGCCGGAGCCGTTCTTGCCATGGCGGAATCGGAGGTGGCGGATCACCGCATCACTCGCGGAAATGCGGAAGGTGCCATTGCGCAGTCCGATCCCATCGCCCGGTGCGGTTTGCCCGGCGATGGTGACGTTCGGCTTGGTCATCCGCAGGCCGCTGGAAGGGATCGGGATGTAGCCCGACACCGCGAAGACAATCGTGCGTCCGGCTACGGGCGCTGTTTCGATGCCATAGCGCAAGGAGCCCGTGCCGATGTTGCCGAGGTTCGTGACGTGATAGACGTCGCCGCCGCGCCCGCCATTGGCATAAGCACCATAGCCCTCGGCACCCGGAAAGGCGGGGATCTGCGCCGCCGCGCAACCGATGAAGCAGGGGAAGAGGAGGTACCTCATGGGTCGGTGCGGAAGGGAGCCGCGGGCAGACCGGCGGCGTTGTAGAGATTCGCACCGGCAGGATTGTCCGCCCAGGCATAGCGGACATAGGCGGGGCGGGGGACTGCCGGGTTCGATACGACGACCGTATCGCCATCGATCTCGGCGGTGGCCCACACGAACTTCCGGTCGTCTCCGGCGATCGCAAATTGTTTCAAGGTCCCGCCTTGGGCGACCAAGCCGCCGGAACTCTGGAAATGCAGCCGCAGCCTTCCATCCTCGATCTCCGCCGATTTGTAGATCGGTCCTGAGGCAACCACATCCTTTCCATAGGTGTCGTGCAGCGCCAGCAGGGCGAGGCGCTTGCCGACATCCTGCTTGTTGCGGGGGTGCACGTCCTTCTCATCGCCGATGTCAATGGTCACGGCCATGCCGGTGTTCGGCAGGGCCAGCGCGCTCGCCTGAGCTTCCCGCATGCTGGCCAGGCTGCTGTCGCCTGGGTCGGGCTTCGCTTCCTTGTGCGATGCAAGCTGGACCAAATAGAACGGAAAGTCGCCGCGTCCCCAGCGGGCCCGCCAATCGTCGATCAGGGCCGACTGCAGGGCGGCGTAGGTCTGGCGCGTGCTAACATTCGATTCGCCCTGATACCAGATCACCCCACGGATGCCGTAGGGGAGGACCGGCGCGATCATGCCATTGAAGAGCACGGCGGGATTGTGCTGGTCCTGCACCGGATCAGGGTGCTTCGGTGCCTTGCCTTTCTTGCCGCCGTCGAGCCACTTTGCCATCGATGTGCCGTAGTTCTCGAAGGTCTTCGGATCGTCGCGGTAGGCGATGAACTTCTTGCCGAAGGCATCCCGCATTGGCTTGAAGGAATCGCCAGCCGCCAGCTTATCCTTGCCAATCCATGCCTCTGCCGTGCTCGCTCCGTAGGCGCAGGTGACGAGTCCGACCGGCACACCGAGTTGCTGCTGAAGCTCGCGCCCGAAGAAATAGGCGGCTGCGGAGAAGTCCCCGGCGGTCTCTGGCGAGCAGACATTCCACTGGCCCTCCACCTCGCGCTGCGGGTCTTCACGCATCGTCCACTCCGCGGTGAACATGCGGATTTGCGGGTGCTTGGCCGCGGCCACTTCACCCTGCCAATCCCTGGTGCCGGAGAAGGCGCGCTTGGGCGTGGAAGCGACCGTGAAGTCCATGTTGGATTGGCCCGAGCAGAGCCAGACCTCGCCGACCATCACGTCGCTGAAGCTTCGCGTAACCTCACCCGCCACTTTCAATTCATAAGGCCCGCCTGCGGGGAGGGAAGGCAGATCGAGGCGAAAATAGCCCTCGGCATCGGCTTGGCCGCTCACCGATTGCCCGGCGATCTCGGCGCGGACGGAGGCCAAGGGCTTGGCCCTGCCCCAAAGCGGATTCGCCATGTCGCGTTGTAGCACCATGTGGTCCGAAAAAATCCGCGGCAGCCAGAGGTCGGCAGGCAGCAACAGCTTGCCGAGATCCGTCGTCCGCAGCGCGTCTGCCAAGGTCCGCGCATTGAATTCGGCCCCGGCCGCACAGGTGTGGGTGTGATCCGTTCCGGCGAAGAACAGCGCGGTTTTCTCGATGCCCGTGACCTCGTAGCGGTCGGCCAGGATCGCGTTGAAATCCACGAATACCGCACCACCCTGCTGCGCCGCTTCCTTCGCCCAGCCGCCGTAGCTGTCACCGGCGCGCCCGATCTTGCCGTCCTTCCAGATGTTGCGCGGGATCAAGGAAACCACCACGGGCGTGGCACCCTTCGATTTCGTATCGGTGATGTATTTCCTTAAATACCATCCGTAGCTGTGCACCGTCTCGGCCTGCCCGTCGGTCTTGCGAACGATCTCCTCTGCTTCTTCACCGTTTCCTTTGATCGAGGCGCGGCAGCGGTCGTCGTTGAGCGGCCCGCCGTCGTTGTGGCCGAACTGCATCAGCACGAAGTCGCCCGCCTTGAGATTCGCCATCACCGCATCCCAGCGGCCTTCGGTCAGGAAGCTCCGGCTGCTGCGCCCGCCGATCGCCCGGTTGATCACTTCGATCCTAGCCGGATCGAATTCCGCCACCAGCGGATCGCCCCAGCCCTCCTGTCCGGCGGTTTGATTGCGGACCGTGGAATCGCCGATGATGAAGAGCGTGGGTTTCGCCCCCGCCCACGCCATCAGGCAACAGGCGAGAGGGACGAGAAAAAGGCTGCGCATGGAGCCACTATGACCCGCTTGCTGCCGCCTGTCGCGTAACCAGAATGGGGTAAGTATTCCGTCTGGATCTCCGCCGGCAAACGACAATCACTTCGCAGCGAGTTCCTTTTTGAAGAAGTCCACGGTCCGCTGCCATGCGAGCTTCGCCGCGGCTTCATCATACCGCGGCGTGGTGTCGTTGTGGAAGCCGTGGTTGACGCCCGGATAGATGTGGGCCTCGTACTTGATCCCGGCTTTCTTCAGGGCTTCCTCGTATGCCGGCCAGCCTGCGTTCACCCGTTGATCGAGTTCCGCATACTGAAGCAGCAGCGCCGCCTTGATCTTGGGGACGTCGGCCGCGTCCGGTTGGCCACCGTAGAAGGGCACCGCAGCCCGAATGATCTCCGGAAGCCGCACCGCCAGAGTATTCGCCATCCCTCCGCCGAAGCAGAAGCCGACGACCCCGACCCGGCCGTTGCAAAGCTCGTTCCCCTTCAGCCATTTGGCAGCGGCGATGAAGTCTTCTTCCATCTCCTCCTTCTTGCGCTTGGCTTGCAGCGCGCGGCCCTCGTCGTCGTTTCCGGGATACCCGCCGAGTGGTGTCAGCGCGTCAGGCGCAAAGGCCACGAAGCCTTCCACGGCGAGGCGTCGGGTAACGTCCTCGATGTAGGGATTCAGGCCACGGTTCTCGTGAATCACGATCACGCCGGGCAGCTTGCCCTCCGCCTTCCTGGGGCGGGCCAGGTAGCCCTTGATCTTCCCGCCGCCGGTCGGTGAATCGTAGGTCTCATAGGAAACCGTGATCCGCTCGTCTTCCTTCGGGACCTGTTCGGCGAAGGCATACTTCGGGCTCAGCGCGGCGAGAAGTCCGGCCACCGTGACCCCGCCCACGGCGAATCGCGACGCCCGATCGAGAAAGCCGCGCCGCCCGACCTGGCCGTGCACATATTCGTCGTAGAGATCGAGCAGCTCCTGAGGAAATTCTTGGGCGGTTTTTCGGTCCATCTGGATGAAACGGGCCGCACCGCGGGAAGTTGCACGCTTTCCGGTCATGCAGCGGATTCCCGGCTCACCTCGCGGATCGTGACCTGCACGGCTGAACTTACCTGACCTGGTTAGGGGATCAAGCCCGGGTGCTCATTTTAAGGGGCTCAAGCGCACCGGCCCGAGCAATCCCGAAGGAAGCGGAGCCCAGCCGGAGGCATCGAAGGGCTTGTAGTCGATGTTCACGAAATTGATCTCGTGGAAGGCCTTCCAAGGCACCTTGCGGCGGTCGAGGTCGGCGATGCGGTTGGCGGCCAGGTTCGTGACTTCCACTTCCAGGACGTTGGGCCCGGCCTTGAGCTCAACGGAGATCGGCTGGGAGATCCAGCAGGTCCCGGCATCCTTGCCATTGAGGCGGATTCTCGCGGTATCGCAGATCCGGCCGAGGTCGAGCAGGGCGGGGGACTTGCCCTGCCAATCGAACTCCAAGCGGTAGAGCGCAGTCCCGGAAAAGTTCTGGTAGCTCGAGCCATCGCGTTTGGTCCACGAGTCCAGGGATGTCGTCTCGAAGGAAGGCGGCAACCCGGGGCCTCCTTCGAGAAAGCTGACCTTCCAAGTGCCGGTGAGAACCACGGCCGCCCCGGTTTCCAGCTCCTTCCAAGGCGAGCCTTCCGCGGTCTTCTCGCGGTAGGTCCGAAGAATTCGGGATTCACCCGCGGCAAGTACCAGCCGGACACCGCCATCCGTCGCCACCACTCCGCTGCTTCCCCGCATCGGATCGAAGAGGACCGCTGACTTCATCGGAGTCGCGAAGCTTACCTTCCGGTCGAAATCCTCGTTCGAGCGGTTCACGATGAAATAGCTCCAGCCATCTTCGTAGCGACGCCGCACAAATCGCAGATCCTCCGCGGCCATCGGCTCGCCGCGCACGCCGAGTTCACCGACAGGCCGGTCATCCGGCATGATCCGCGCGTTCTTGAAAAGTTCGGCGAGTTCCGCGCGACCGGCAGCGGCATTCGGATATCCAGGCGTCTCGGTTGGCAAGGATCCACGGAAGACAATCCGCGCTCCTTGCGCCGCCAGATCGAGCAGGCGCTTCGCGGTTTCGATAGGCAGGTAGCGAAGCTCCGGCACGACCAGCATTTTATAAAATCCGCCGCCGAATTGGATCCGCTGGTCGACCGCCCGGGCATCCCCCAAGATCCGGTCGGAAACGAAGTCGCAAGGAACGCCCTGCTTCCACAACGCCGTCGCCTCCTTGTAAAACGACGAGCGGTGCAACCACTTCTCCTGATCATGCACCGTGAAAAGCGGCAGACCCTTGCTGCCGTCTTGCCAGAGGTCATGCATCGGAAAATACACCAGCACCTCGCTATCCTGCTTCCCGGATTGCAGCGCCGTCTGGCAGCGCGCGATGTAGCGGTTGAACGCCGGGAGATCCTTCCACAGCCCGCCGTTCTGTCCCATGTGGGTGGAGGCATAGAAGAGCCAACCCGGCCAAGCCGCGTCCTCGGGCGAGTAGGGGATACCGTGGAAGAGGATGTGATTCACCCCGCCCAACCACACGAAATCCGCAGCTTCCTTGAGCTTCGCCGGGGTCACTTGGAAATGCTCGTCGAGCCAAGTGAAAGTCTCCGCCGAGACCAGCGGCTTGCCCGTCACATGCGCGGCAGAGGACGCGAACTGGAGCATCGGGATCTGCCCTTCGTCCACATGTCGGAAGATCTCCGTCTCCGGGATGTCCGCCACCGCATAGTGGTCTAACAGATTGCCGGGCGACCCGTGTGCCTGGTTCCGCGTCAGGCTGCCGCGCGCCTTCGCCCAATCGTGCCAGCGGGCCAGATACTCGCGGTGGAGATCGCTCATTGCCTCGCGATAGTCCGACCGCACCCGCGCCACCGTATCGGCATCGCCCTCGCCTTGGAAGGCCGGCAACTGAGCCCGCAGGTCGTAGCCCCGGAGCTTCTGGAAGCGGGCGAAGAGGTCGTCGGTCCACGCCGCGCCGTAGTATTCGAAGGAATCGTGGAAGTGCGCGCGCGGCTCGGGAACATCCGTCCTGTCCAGCGCGGCATCGAAGGGTTTCAGGTAGGCGTCCAGGGCCCGCGTCGAGTAGGGATCAAGCACGCGGCCCGCGCCGCCCGGGGCTGATCGTTTCACCTTCTGGATCGCGTGCCGGGACACCAGCCCATGGATGCGCCAATTCCCCGCGGGCGGCGTCCATTCCAAGCCTGCGCCTTTTACCAAGGGCATGAGATCCAACGGTTCGCCCTGCTCCGGCCATGCCGAGAGAACCTCCACCTTGCCCTTCGGCAATGACAGCGCGACCGGCTTGGCCCCCTCGGCCTTCGCCATCACGCTTTCCATTCCCGCCGATGCCTCCTCTTCCTTCACCCATGGCCCACCGAAAGGCCAGCCGGTCCCGGTGGTGAGGTCCACGCCCATATCGAGCCGGGCCGCTTCCTTCGCGGTGTGGGCATAGGCGCTGGTCCATGCTTCCGAGAGGAAGGGCAGATCGCGCGACTCGTAACCGTTGGCACCGTAGATCGGACAGATCTCCACGCCGCCGAGCCCCGCTTGCGAGAAGGCTTCGAGTTGCTTCGTGAGATTCGCGGCATCCACGCCACTGCCGAGCCACCACCAGCGCGTCCATGGCTTGGCTTCCCGGGTGATGGGCGGCCAGGCGGTGTCATCGGCCGCCGACGGCAGAGCGAGGCCTAACAGGGCTATCAAGATGAGCTTCATGAACGATTGCGGGGGCATGGGGAAGGGGAGATATGCCATCAGGTGCCCGTGGTCTGCTTCGGGGCAACGCGTTCCAGCCGCAGGTAATCGTAGAGCAGCCCCTGGTGCCACACCTGGCCTGTTAGGCGCAGCTCCAGCACATTCCCCTGCGTCTTCAAGGCCGCGGCGGGAATCGGGAAATCCAGCTCGGTGAGCAGGCCGCGGTGACCGTCGCGGTGCATCACGCCATTTTCCGGCAGCCGCCCGCTGTCGCCGATGGGTCGCCCGTTGATCGTCACGAAAAGCCGGTCGTTCTCGCGATGCCCGCAGAGCGCGATTCGCAAGCGGTGGTCCGCCGCTTCCTTCAGGTCGAAGCGCAGCTTCCACACCGAGTCACCGGTCACCCCGCCCTTGTCATCGAGCATCAAAGGTTGGCAGAGATTCCAGTCCTTTTTCCAGTCGCTCTTGCCGATGGTGAAGTCCACCCCCTTCGGAAAGTCCTTCTTGAAATCGAGATAGTGACCCCAGGTCCAGTAGCGATCGCCATTGCGGAATTCACGCGCGCTGCGGTCCGGAACCCCGATCTCCCAAGCCACCGGCCCGGCCCGCTCGACCTGCCATGGCAGGGTTCCCAAAGCCAGCTCCTTGCCGGGCGCCACGATCACCTCCTCGCGGTTGAACTCACCCAAGACGCCATCGGCATAGGCCCGCAGGACGTAGGTGCCGGGGCGAACCGAGCCGATCCTGAAGCTGCCATCCGCACCCGCCTTCGCCCAGTACTGGTAGTTCTTCCCATCACGCTGCCAGCCCACCTTCTCGCCCCGCCGCCGCGATCCGGAATCGTAATCCGGAA
This sequence comes from Luteolibacter sp. Populi, assembly GCF_040801775.1. GTDB lineage: Bacteria > Verrucomicrobiota > Verrucomicrobiia > Verrucomicrobiales > Akkermansiaceae > Haloferula. Next base: position 781,685 of record NZ_CP161812.1, on the reverse strand, counting down.
CGGTAAGCCCGACCCACATTGCACCCGCCTTATCCTTCCCGAGCGGATCCTTCACCTCGATCCTTCCCGTAACCGGCATGCGCGCCTTCGCCGCATAGAGCGGGCTCTCGACCCAGGCATAGGGCCAGCTCTTGATCTCCGCCGCTGCGGTCCGCATCGCATCTTTCCACATCGCCAGCGCCTCGCTGCCTTGATTCGTGTGGAGAAGGAAAGGGCCGACCACCATCGACCACGCCTCGCCCTTCTTCACGTCCAAATAAGTCCCGCCATAGTGGCTGCCGTGCCACATGTTCAGCAGCACCGGCCGACCGCCGGGATTCACGTCGAGGTGGCCGGTTAATTCCGGCTTGGCCGGCCCGCCCGCGATGTATTCCAGCGAAGGATTCACCATCCATAGCCCGACCTTCTTCGACGACGATGACCAGCCGTAGGCCGGCGATTCCGAGAACAAAGCGGAGTAGCCATACTTGTGCTCCACCTCGCCCTTGTGGATCCCCGTGTTCAAGAGCCGCGCCTCCTTGAGATTCATCTCGGTCCCTTCGTCCCAATCCCGCCCGGTCGGCATCTTGCGCGAGCGCTCGGGATCCACCGTCAGGAAATCGAAGACCTGCGGGTCCGGCTTCACGACGTAGCGGGCCTCCCCGATCGAGAATCCCGGCAGCTCCGCCGGGTGCTCGTAGATGCCATAGACGTAGAGTCCTTCCCCCGTGTCGGTCAGAGCATAGCGAAAGGAAACATTGACCGGCCAAGTTCCCGGCGACCCATCGTAGCGGCAATTGATCGCGACCTCACCGGTCGCTCCACCCGCCAAGGTGATCTTCGCCTCCGTGCTTTTCGGGAAGCCCTGCATGCGACCCTTTTCCGAGCCCCCGCTGAAGGACCAGTAGCCGGTGCCGCCGCGGATCAGCTCCAGCTCGCCGCGCTTCAGGGAAACCAGCGTCGCCTTCGCCTTGTCGATCCGGGCGGAGACTTCGCCATTTTCCAGCAGGAAGCTCCGCCCCTCGTCGCGCACCCGGACCTCGGCCTCCGCCGGGGACCGGCACAAAGCGACGGCAACGGCCAATATCGCGATCTTAAACGAAAGTTTCAATAGTCCGGAGAAAACGGGTGCTGCCGACCAAACTATCCCGCCGGCCCATTCCCGCCAACTCCCCGATGGGGTTAGTCTCGAAGCAGAAACAAAGCACCGGCCGGAACCAACACCCAATCACCCAATCTCCAATCGCCCAATCTCCCTTCTTTAGCCACCCCCGTCATGTTCAATTGCCCGCATCGGGTCTTGCACGGCCCGCCCGCACCGCCAAGCATCCGCCCTCCATGCCTCACGATCCGGATCAGCACGCCTCGCTGGGGGCGATGTACCAGGACTACTTCCTCGACTACGCGTCCTATGTCATCATGGAGCGCGCGGTGCCGCACATCAATGACGGCCTGAAGCCCGTCCAACGCCGCATCCTCCACTCCCTCAAGGAGTTGGACGACGGCCGCTACAACAAGGTGGCGAACGTCGTCGGCAATACGATGAAGTATCACCCCCACGGCGACCAGTCGATCGGGGACGCCATGGTCCAGCTCGGCCAACGCGAGCTGATGATCGATTGCCAGGGAAACTGGGGCAATACCTTGACCGGCGACGGTGCCGCCGCCTCCCGCTACATCGAGGCCCGCCTGACCAAGTTCGCGCTCGAGATCACTTTCAACCCGAAGACGACCGAGTGGACGCCTTCCTACGACGGCCGCAACAAGGAGCCGGTCACCTTGCCGGTGAAGTTTCCGCTGCTGCTCGCCCAAGGGGTCGAGGGCATCGCCGTGGGCCTCGCCTGCAAGATGCTGCCGCACAATTTCATCGAGCTGATCGATGCCTCGATCGCGGCGCTGCGGAAAGAACCTTTCGAGCTGGTGCCCGATTTCCCGACCGGCGGGATTATGGACGCCAGCGATTACCGCGATGGCCTGCGCGGTGGCCGGGTCCGCGTCCGGGCCCGGATCTCCTCGGAAAAGAAGGGTATCCTGCGGATCGTCGAGATCCCCTTCGGCACGACCACCGGCGCGCTGATGGATTCGATCGTCGCCGCCGCCGAGAAGGGCAAGATCAAGATCGCCAAGATCGAGGACAACACCGCGGCGCACGCCGATATCCTGGTCCACCTGACCCCCGGCGTGGACCCGGACAACATGCGCGACGCGCTTTACGCCTTCACCGATTGCGAACTCAGCCTCTCGCCGAATGCCTGCGTCATCGCCGACGACAAGCCGCAGTTCCTCGGCATCAGCGAGATCCTCAGGCGCAATGCCGAGCAGACCAAGGAACTCCTCCGCATGGAGCTGGAGATCCGCTTGGCCGAACTCCACGAGAAGTGGCACTTCAGCTCGCTGGAGAAGATCTTCATCGAGAAGCGCATCTACCGCGATATCGAAGAACAGACGACCTGGGAAGGCGTCCTCAAGGCCATCGACGACGGCCTGAAGCCCTACAAGAAGCTCCTCAAGCGCGAGGTCACTCAGGACGACATCGTCCGCCTCACCGAAATCAAGATCAAGCGCATCTCGAAGTTCGACTCCTTCAAGGCCGACGAGGAGATCAACTCCTTGGAAAAGGACATCGACGAGACCGAGAAGAACCTCAAGCAGCTCACCCGTTACGCCATCCGCTGGTTCGAGGAGCTGAAGAAAAAATACGGCAAGGGCCGCGAGCGGAAGACCGAGATCTCCTCCTTCGACCGCGTTGACCGCAGCCAGGTCATCCTCGCCACCGAGACTCTCTACCTCGACGACAAGAATGGCTTCGCCGGCTACGGCCTGAAGAAAGAGACCCCCCTTGAGAAATGCTCGACGCTCGATGATGTCATCATCTTCGGCCAGGACGGCAAGATGCGGATTCTGAAGGTGGCGGAGAAATTCTTCGTCGGCCCGCGTCCGCTTCGTGTCGCCATTGTCCGCAAGGAGGAAGACCTCATCTACTCGATGATCTACCGCGACGGCAAGGAAGGCGCGATCCTCGCCAAGCGCTTCCGCGTCGGCGGCGTCACCCGCGACAAGGAATACGAACTGACCAAGGGCACCTCCGGCAGCCGCATCTACTACTTCGCCGTCCACAAGACCGAGGCGGAGAGCTCGGACCAATTGCTGATCGTCCACATCAAGCCCGCCCTCCGCCTGCGGAATGTCAGCCGCCCCTTCAACTTCGGCGAGGTGCCCGTCAAAGGCCGCAGCAGCGGCGGCAACATCGTCTCCAAGCTCCCCATCGACCGCATCGTCCGCGCCCCGAAGGATTTCGATCTCGGAGCCGGCGCCTGATAAACACTCTTTCCCACTACCATTTTACTGCCATGAGCGAAGCCACCCTCGAAACGCATTCCTTCCAGGCCGAGATCAAGCAACTGCTCGATCTGGTCGTCCACTCCCTCTACACCGACCGCGAGATCTTCCTGCGCGAATTGGTCTCGAACGCCTCGGACTCCATGGAGAAGCTGCGGCACCTCCAGGGCACCGAGAAAGACATCCACGATGCCGCCTTGCCGCTGGAAATCCACATCACCACCGATTCGGAAGCCAAGACCCTGACCCTCGCCGATCACGGCATCGGCATGACCCGCGGCGAGCTGGTGGAAAATCTCGGCACCATCGCGCACTCCGGCACCAAGGCTTTCCTTACCGCGATGAAGGAAAGCGGCACTACCCCCGCCGACATGATCGGGCAGTTCGGGGTCGGCTTCTACTCCGCCTTCATGGTCGCCAGCGAGGTCCAGGTCTTCACCCGCAGTTGGCGTGAAAATGGCGAGGACCTCCTGTGGACCAGCGATGGCGCGACCGGCTACTCGATCGAGGAAGCCCCCGGCCAGCAGCGCGGCGTGAAGGTCGTCCTCAAGCTGAAGGATGAACACGCGGAGTTCTCCGAAGAGGCCCGCGTGAAGCACCTGATCGAGCGCTACAGCAACTTCGTCGGCTTCCCGATCCTCCTCAATGGCGAGCGCGTCAACAAGGTCGAAGCCCTGTGGCTGAAGAACAAAGCCGACGTCACCGAGGAAGAATACAAGGAGTTCTACCAGTTCACCGCCCACGCCTACGACGATCCGGCCTACCGCCTCCACTTCGCCGCCGACGCACCGCTCGCCATCAACGCCCTGGTCTTCGTGCCGAACGAAAACATGGAGCGCTTCGGCATGAACAAGATGGAGCCAGCCGTGGCCCTCTACTGCAAGAAGGTCCTCATCGACCCCTCGCCCAAGGGCCTGCTCCCGGAGTGGATGCGCTTCCTCAAGGGCGTGATCGACAGCGCCGACCTTCCCCTCAACATCTCCCGCGAGACCATGCAGGACAGCGCTCTGGTGCGGAAGCTCGGCAGCGTCATCAGCAAGCGTGTGCTGAAAATGTTCGAAAAGGAAGCCGAAGCCGACCCGGACAAGTTCCAAGTCTTCTACAAGAAGTTCGACCGCTTTATCAAGGAAGGCGTCGCCACCGATTACGCGAACCGCGATGCCCTCGCCAAGCTCCTGCGCTTCGAGTCCTCCATGACCGAGGACGCCAAGCTTGCCAGCCTCGCCGACTACATGACCCGCGCCAAGGACGGGCAGGACAAGATCTACTACCTCGTCGGCCCGAGCAAATCGCAGCTTGAAAACAGCCCCTACGTCGAAGCCTTCAAGGCCCGCGGCATCGAGGTGATCTACTTCACCGATCCGGTAGACGAATACGTCGTCGAATCCCTCGGCGACTACGAAGGCAAGAAGCTGACCTCGATCAGCCACGCCGGCGTCGAACTCGAAGACAAGGAGGAAGAAGGCGATGCCCTCAGCCCCGAAGCCACCGAGAAGCTCTGCGCCTTCCTCAAGGAAGAACTCGGCGACAAAGTCACCGCCGTCGCCGCCGGCAAGCGCCTCGTCGATAGCCCCGTGATCGCCCTCGTCCCCGCCGATGGCATGACCGCCCAGATGCGGCGCATGATGAAGGCCATGGACGAGAACTACAGAGACGAGGTGAAGGTCGAACTCGAGATCAACCCGCGCCACCCCCTCGTCAAGAAGCTCGCCGAGACCCAGGACAAGAACCCCGAACTCGCCAGGATGGTCGCCAGCCAGATGCTCGATAACGCCCTCATCGCCGCCGGCCTCCTCGACGATGCCCGCGATCTTGTGAAGCGCATGACGACCCTGATGGAGAAGGCGATGGGGTGAGCGAGGGGATTCCGGCCTACCGGTCTCACGCGGATTTCACGCCATCCGGTACCTCGCCTCGCAAAAAAGCCGCGCGCTGCTTGCTGTCACCAAGATCCATCTGGAACTCAATCCAACGATGGTCCTTCAAGATTGCCATCGACCAGTCGCCTTCCACGGAGTCGCTGAATTGCCAGAGGATATGGTAACCGTCCTCGTTGCTGAATCCTTCGTTGTCCGCCTGGATGATTGAAGGCGCATTCGACCAGAGCCGATCCTTGACGGTGCCGAAGATCTCCCATCCGTTCAGATGGTCGGTTCCACTCAGCAATTGGAAAGCATAGATGCACTTCACCCGAGGGAAGTAATCGAGCAACCACCGCGCGGCACTGGTAGGCTGGGCTTCGGAAATTTCTTCCGCAAACTCCTCCAATTCTTCGGATCCGAGAGAGTCTTCCTCGACGGGATTTCGCTCGATACTGGCGATCTCCCTGCCGTCGGAGTGGCTCAATACGAGCTGTTCCCACGCTCGTGAATCACCTGCTTCGACAGCCAGGGTAGCCAGAAGATTGCTGTCCTTGATGGCACCTTGGAGTGCCTCCAGCGGAATGCAATCGGCTGCGGTGCTAAGAACTCGAATGTAATGCCCCATGATTCAAAGACGGTGGTGAGGAACATCACCACTGTTCTGAATCGAGGATGAGAATCAAGCTGAAGCTCTTTCCGGCTTCAATCCAGCAACTCCGCCGGCACCTTCCCTCCATTGGCAGCAAGCTGGCGAAGCACCTCCTTGTGCAGCCACACATTCATCTTCGCGGAATCCCCGGTGTCGCCCGGATAGTTCAGCTCCTTCGCCAGCTCCTTCCTCGCGCTCAGGCTGCTATCCATCCCGACCAGCTTCATCAGATCGACGATCGACTTCTTCCAATCGAGCTTCTCCGGATTCTTCTTGGCCAATCCATCCAGCACCGCACTGACATCCACCTGCGGCGGAGGCGCGCTTGCTGTGGCGGGAGAAGGAGCAGCGGCGGACGTGGTGGCCGGCGCAGCAGCTTCCGATGTCGGGTGACCGATGATGGCGGTCAGGAATTTTTTGATGAGTCCCATGGCATCCGCCAGCCTATCTCCCGCCGAGATGGGATCAAGATGATTCCAATGAACCGCTGACGCCGGGTTTCCCTTCAACAAATCCTCTGCGCCAACCAAGCCTCCCGCTTGAACCATGTCTCCTGCCGCTTCGCATACTGTCGCGTCGCCGCGTTGATCAACTCTTCGCAAGCCGTCCGATCGATCTCCCCCGCAAGCAGGCGCCGGATCTCCGCAACGCCGATCGCCTTCTCCAATCCTGCTGCCGCGCCCTCAAGTCCGCGGACTTCCTCAATCGCACCACCCTCGAATATCGCCCGCGTCCGCAAGCCGATCCTGCGATGAAGCGTTTCACGGTCCCGTTGCAGGAACACGCCGCGCAACTTCTCCGCCCGCTCCTCGCTAGCATTCTCCCAATCATCCCGTAGCGTCGAGCAGGGGACCCCTGCCATCAGACAAACCTCCAAGGCCCGCGACACATAGCGGCGATTCCGCAGGTCCGTCCGAGCGGCCTCAACCGGATCAAGCGCCTGCAAACGACCGACGATCTCCTCCAGCGGCAGTGCATCCAATTCCTTGCGGAGTGCCGGATCCCCAGGTGGCAGCGGCGAAGGCCCGTGCGAGAGGAACTTCAGATAAAGCCCCGAGCCCCCCGTGATCACCGGCGTCTTGCCGCGCGATAGGATCTCTTCGATCACCGGCACCACCCTTCGCAGGTAGGCCATCGCATCCACCGCCTCGGACGGCTCCAGCACGCCATAAAGATGATGGGGGAGCATCGCGCGGTCCCCCTCGCTGGGGGCCGCGGTCAGGATCTCCACCCCGCGGTAGAGCTGAAAGGCATCGGCATTCATGATCTCTCCGCCGATCTCCCGGGCCACCTCCAATGCATGCGCACTCTTGCCCGAAGCCGTGGGGCCGCAGACGAAGAACATGGCCTCGGGGGCAGGGAGTTTCAGATCCATGAGCGGCGTGGCCATTCGCGGTGGCTAGGGAATACCGCGTCGCGGCCCAAAGTCCAGAAAGGTAGTCCGCGGCCTGCTTCCTGTGCCCGCTCCGCCTCAAGGACGGCTCTTCCGCTGGGGGCGCGGAGCCACTGGCCCGCAGAATGGTCCACGCCGCTTCGAGTGTGGGGGAGGCACGCAGCAAAGCCCCCGCGGTGTCCATACGCACCGCGGGAATCGCCAACTTCCAAGAGGGCGTTGCCACCCAACAAAACCGCCCTGCCCGGAAAACCAGGCAGGGCGGGGGAATCAAATCTCTCCGATCAAGCCTTGTGCTCGTCGTTCTCCGGTGCCGGGGCGTGCTCGGCGACCTCAACAGGCGCCTCGTTTTCGACCACCGGTGCCTCATTCTCGACCAAGGCAGGCTCCTCAAAAATAGGAGTCGTCACCTCTTCAGCCACAGGAGCCGGAGCGGGAGCAGGAGCCGCCACTTGGGCCGCACGCGGCTCGGGCATTTCCTCGCGCACCGCGTCTTCGTGCTCCTTGGACTTCGCACCGCTCACCACGAGCTTGCGGCCCATGAAGAACTGATCGTGCAGGACCTCCACGGAGCGCTTGGCCTCCTCGGTGTTGAGCATGTCCACGAATCCGTAACCCTTCGATTTGTGGGTGCGGCGGTTGTAGACGATCTCCACGTTGCGGACCGTGCCGATGCCTTTGAAAAGGTCCTTCAGGTCCTCCTCGCTGGATTCATACGACAGATTGCCGAGGTAGATACGCGCGCTGGCGACCTCGCCGCGCTCATGCTGGCGGCGTTCGCCACGCTCCCCGCGATCAGGGCGCTCACCGCGCTCTTGGCGGTCGGGACGCTCTTGGCGATCTCGACGCTCCGGGCGTTCCTCGCGTTGCTGCGGCGGCGCGCCTTCGGCCCCCGGCTGGCGGGCATTCCGCGTGTTGGACTTCACTTCGCGCGGCGGTCCTTCTTCGAACCTCACGCTTTCCTTGCGCTCGGGGCGCGGCGGGCGGACGGGCTCCTTCGGCTTGATCCCGAAGATCTTCAGGATCTTCTGCCAAAGGGTCAGCGGCGCCGGCTTGTATTCCTTGCGTGGCGGACGCGGACCGCGTTCGTCGCGATCCGTGCGTGGCTGGCGCTCACCGCGGTCACCCCGGTGCTCACCATGATTCCGACGTTCGCCGCGATCTCCCCGCTCCCCGCGTTCCTCGCGGTTCTGGTTGCCTTCGGGGCTGCCGTCGTTCTGCCGGTTGCGATTCCGGCCTCTGCCTCCGCGGGAGCGATTTCTGCGACGTTCGCCTCCGGCGCCTCGTGTATCAGGTTGGGCGTTGGACATGTTTTGCTTTTTGGTTGTCGGGCCGGTTTGCGATGGCGGGCAGCCGCCCGCTCATCGGGCGGGGCTGCAGGCTCGACCGCGGTCCGGGTCGCCGGCTTTTTGGTGCCGGGGAAGTCCGCCTCTCATTGCGGGACGGGCGGAATTTCCATGGACCCGGGACGTGGCGGTTATCGCGCGTTGGCCCGGTGTGGGGCAGGCTTCACCGCGTGTTCCGCGTCCGCCGGAGTCCGATTGCACCCCGCCCAAGCGGAGGCATGCTGCCAAAATCTGCGTTTGGCCGGCGGCGGGCAGCCGGAATAGCTCCCGGATCTGCCTGACGCGGGGAGTTTAAAAGAACCGCAGCGGCAATGCAAGGCGGGACTTCGCGGACCATCCTGTAGGATTTGCAGCCAGACCGGAGAGCCTTCCCTCCCCATCAGAAAGACGAATGCCGAACGCAGAATGTCGGATTCTGGAAATGCCTTTCCATTCAGCATTGGGCGTTCGGCGTTCGATGTTCGGCGTTCGCCTTTCTTCCCGGTCTATCCGCTTGCCCCCCATGGCCGGGCGGCTAGAGTCCGCCCCGGTTCACGATGCGCGCTCTCTTCTTCATTCTCGTCGCTCTCGTCTCCCCCGTGGCCCGTGGTCAGCAGGGGGAGGCTTACATGGTGGTGGAAGCCCATTCAGGAAAGGTCCTGATGGCCTCGAACTCGACCGTCCAGCGACCGGTCGCCAGCCTCACCAAGATCGCCACCGCCGTGATCGCCGTCGATTGGGCGGACGCCACCGGGGCCGACCTCTCCCAGGTCATGGCCGCCGTGCCGCCTTCCGCCCTCGCCATCGGCGGCGCGAATCCCCTGGCACTCCAGCCCGGCGACCGCATGAGCCTGCGCGATGCCCTCTACTCGGCCATGCTCGGCTCGGACAATATCGCCGCGATGACCGTGGCCGACCACATCGGCAGGGAGATTCTCCGCGCCCGCGGCCGTGATGGCGATGGCGTGGCCGCCTTCGTCACCGAGATGAACGAACTCGGCAAGGCGATCGGCCTCTCCAAGACCCGCTTCGGCAATCCCCACGGCCTCGAATTGCCCAAGCAAAAGGGCTACTCGACCGCCGCCGACGTCGCGAAGCTTTCCGTCTACGCCATGCGCAAGCCCGGCTTCACCTTCATCACCCGCCAGAAGGACCGCCAGGTCTCGGTGATCGGCGTGGACGGTGCCAAGCGCGGCTTCAAGGTCAACAACACCAACGAGTTGATCGGCGAGGCCAACATCCTCGGCGTGAAGACCGGCACCACCGCCGCCGCCGGGCCCTGCGTCAGCGTCTCCGTCGAGCGCGATCCGCTGGTGCGGGACATGCCGAACGGCGAGAAAAAGGTGACCCCGCGCCGCCTGATCGTCGTGGTGCTCAACAATCCGGACCGCTTCAACCGCGCCCGTGGCTTCATCGCCCCGGGCTGGGCCAAGTACGACAGTTGGGTCGCCGCCGGGGCGCCGATCCAGGAACGCGAGGACGAGATTCTCGCCGTTCCAAACCCCCGCTAAGAATGGCGCGGATTTGACTTATCGAACCCCGTCTAACACTTCAATTCTCTCTTCGATGCGCATCGGTATTCTCAACAGCGGCGGCGATTGCCCCGGACTCAATGCAGTGATCCACGGCGTCGTGGGAGCAGCCAGCCAACTCGGCTGGGAAGTGATCGGATTCAAGGACGGCTTCGAAGGTCTGCTGCCCCCCGGTGACTACAAGGTTTTACGTCCACAGGACACCCTCGGCATCCTCAAGCTCGGCGGCACCATCCTCGGCACCACCAACAAAGGCCACTTCGCCGCCAAGATCGGCAAGGGCGACATCGCCGAGGTCCCCGCGGACATCGTTTCCAAGGCCAAGCGCACCATGGATCAGCTCGAGATCCGCGCCCTCATCATCGTCGGCGGCGATGGCTCGCTGACCACCGGCCTCCAGCTCTTCCGCGAAGGTTGGCCGATCATCGGCGTGCCGAAGACCATCGACAACGACCTTCGCGCCACCGCCATGACCTTCGGCTTCGACAGTGCCGTCAGCACCGTCGTCGATGCCCTCGACCGCCTGCACACCACCGCGGAAAGCCACAAGCGGATCATGGTTCTCGAAGTGATGGGCCGCCACGCCGGCTGGATCGCCCTCTGGGGCGGCATCGCCGGCGGTGCCGACGTCATCCTGCTTCCGGAGATCCCCTACGATACCGAAAAGGTCGCCGAGTTCATCAAGGCCCGCGATTCCCAAGGCCACCACAGCACCCTCGTCGTGGTGGCGGAAGGCGCGCACCTGCCCGATGGCGAACTCGCCACCATCGCCGAGAATGCCGGCGGTGAAGTCCGGCTCGGCGGCATCGGCGATATCATCGCCCATCGCCTCGAATCCCTCACCGGTAAGGAAACCCGTTCCTGCACCCTCGGCCACCTCCAGCGCGGCGGTGCCCCCACCGCGCTCGACCGCATCCTCGGCACCCGCTTCGGCGTCATGGCCGTGAAGCTTGCCGAGGAAGGCCGCTTCGGCCGCATGGTCAGCTACCAAGCCTACCACGTCGACTCCGTGCCGATCGAGGAAGCCGTCAATCAGCTCCGCCTCGTCGAAGCCGATGGCGAGATGGTCAAGGCCGCCAAGGCCGTCGGCATCTGCCTCGGCGACTGAGGCCTCGGCTTGCACCAATCCACCACCACGGGGCCCTCGGCCTCGTTCTGAAAAGGGGCGCATCTCGCGCCCCTCTTCTTTTTCCCACCGCAGCGCCCCGCGTTACGGCCGTTCGCTCGAATAACGCTTGCGCCCGGGACCGCGAAGGCTCTGCCCTGCAGAATGGTTCCCGGCAGCCGATTTCAACAAAGAGGCGCGCAATCGCCCGCCCGGCCCGCCGCCGCAAACCGTCTTTAAGGTGCAACGAAGCGAACCCGCCCCACCTCCACCCCTCAATACTCCACCGGAACCCTCGGCTCCTCCCGCAACTCCCCCAGCAAGCCTTCCCAATCCTCCTTCGAAAAAAGCACTCGCTCCAATTCCACCGCCCGCTCCCTCCCCTGATCGGTGAAATGGATAAACACCGCGCGCCCCTCCTCGCGCTTGCCGAGGATCGCCGCACGCGGAATCTCATCCACCATCCAGTGCCCCGCCGGCAGCAGCCGGATGCTATCGCCATCCACCTCCACGCTGCGATCCGGCAATTTCACCCAGCGGCGGTAGCGGACCGCCGCCATTAGGAGGAAGATGGCGAAAACCACAAAGTGGTGCGGCTTCAAGTCCTTGTATCCCCATCCGATCACCCAGACCGCGAACAGGATCCAAGCCACGATCCCCCAGCGGGACCAAGGATCCCGCTCCGGCCGCCGCAAAGGAAACCTTCTCATCGCTACCAGCCCTACCACCCCGGCCTCCGTAGCGGCAAGCTGCCACCGGGGAAAAGCGAGGGCTCCAAGCTCGGAAAATCTAAAACTCGTGCCGGACACCCAGGGAAAGCCCGCGACCCGGAAGCGGTGCCACATCCTTGCGGAAGGATGTCGAGACCCGGGCCTCCTCGTTGAGCAAATTGGTGGCGCGGAGAAACAGCGTCAGTTCATGCGACTTTACCGGCACTCTCCACGAAGCATCCGCATTCACCAGCGTGTAGGACCCGCTGGGCAATTCGGGGCGCGGCGCGGGTTTCACCCGGTCCTGCGCGCTTGCATGGCGTACTTCGAGACCGGCCGAAAAGCGCTCGTCCTTCCACTCCAGCCGGCTGCCAACCCGGAGCGGCGGCATCCGCGGAATCGGTTCACCGTCGGTCGTATTCTCAGCGCGGACGTAATCGCCCATCAGGGTAAGCGTCAGCTTCTCCTGAAGCTTCCAATCCAGCTCCGCCTCGAAGCCGGTGAAGGTGGCGGCGCGTTCGATATACTGCACCGCGCGCCCGAATCCGCCGGTTTGCGCCACGGCCTCCTGTAGGAAGATGAAATTGTCGAAGTCGTAATGGTAGCCGTTCAGCCGTAGGATTGCCGGACCTTTGGCCAATTCGAGACCGAGTTCATAACCCAGCGATTCTTCCTGCGACAAAGGTCTGCCGTCCAGATCGCCTCCGATGAGAAAGCGCCCGATCCCCGCGTTGCTCCAGAAGGCATAGCGTTCGGTGGCCGTCGGGAGCCTTTCCACCATTGAGACCACTCCCGTCACCTTCAACCGGTCCAGGGCGAGAGCATTTTCGCGTTCCCAGGTCAGCGCCGCGGAGCTGCTGTTGGAGATGTCGCTTTCTCCCCTGAAATAACCGTATTGCTCCAAACTGTGGTCCATGACCCGCATCTTCTCAATCCGGTGGCCGAGCTGCGCCGACCATTCGCCCTCTTGGAATTTTTCCAGGAAGAAGAGGCCGCTGCTATCGCTCCGGAATGTGCTGCGCACCCGCTGCGAGTCCGGGGGCGGGAATACGGTGCGGACGGCGGTGAAGTCCTCGGTCCCGGCGCTGATCCCCAGGATCCCCGTCAACCGCTCATCGGAGGCCCGGTGGTGGATGTCGATCCGCCCTTCGGTGGCATCCTTCTCCAACGTCGTATCGGGAAAGTCGCGGCCTTCGTCCTTGCCTGTGCCCTCGAACAATTCCGCGTGCCGGTAGCCTGCGTAAGCGAGCCGGGCGGCGGCCTTCGAGACGAACCCGTCGCCGAACTCCATGCTCCCTTCGAAATCGAAGCGGTCCTGCACCAGATCGAGCGTGTAGTCCCCATGGAGATCGGTGGCATCGCCGGGGAAGAAATAGGGCACGCCATAGGTGCTATCGAAGCGTGAATACGATGCCCCTAGTAGCAAGGGGATCTTGTCCGGCAGATACGAAATACCTGCCGACCAGGTAGCGCTCTCATGGCCGGAGTTCGGCAAGGTCCCATCCGGGTTGGGAACCGGTTCCGAGGTGCCGGTGCCGGGATTATGGACCGTCGGGTTTTCCAGCAACTGATACGCTCCGCTTCGCGCGTGTCCGGGGATGGTGATGTCACCGGAATCCCTCGCCGATCCGGTGAATCGGAAAACGAAGGGCCCGCCGCTGAGCGAAAGGTATCCCGCTCCGGCGCTACCGTTCCCGTTGGTTTCGTACCGCGTTTCCCACCCCCCTGCGACGGTGCGGTCGGCTCGCTCCCGCCCAAGCACCCGGCTGCGGGCATTCACCGCCCCGCCGATCGCGGAATTGCCATAAAGGAGGGAGGCGGGCCCGCGGTGGATTTCCACGCTTTCCAGCAGGAAGGGCTCCAGGGCGACACCATGGTCGGGACTCACGTCCGAAAGGTCGAAGGTCGGAAGATCATCCCGCAGCATCCGCACCCGCACCCCTTCGAAACCGCGGATCACCGGCCGGCTGGCACCTGGACCGAAGTAGCTCGATGAAACTCCCGGTTCCCAGCCGAGGGTCTCCCCCAGAGTCCCCTGCGCATTCCTTTGCAGGACTTCTTCAGGGACCGTCCGCACGGACTGCATCGAAGTGGTGCCCGGAGTCATCGGCGCCGCCCGGGCGGTGACCGTGACTTCTTCCAACTCGGTGGAAGCCTCCTCAGGAACGGCGAGCGGTTCGAAAAGGTCCTGTGCGCTGACGCCGAGGGGCACGGCGAGAACGATTGCTAAGGTCCGGCACTTCATGAAGTTTATTTGCGAATGGTTTTTGGTTGCTGTTGCAATATAATTGCAAGAAACAAATCCCATGAAGCTCATTTGCTGCACTCTGGCAGGCATCATCGGTGGACCCGCTCTCGCGCAGGTTCCGCCCACGGACTTGATTTACGGCCACTTCGAATTCCATCTGGACTATGTGCCGACACCGGGAAACCCGGACGCAGGCTGGCGGTTCGCCGCCTCCTACGATGAGGACGACGACTTCAGCACCTCGAACGGGGTGGTGCGGATGCTCCCCGCCAGCACGGTCTTTGTCGCCTCCCCGCGCTCCCGGATGACGGTGCCTTCACCACCCGGGATTTTCGGCCGCTTCGGTCCGGCGGGCACTCCGGTATGGGTCTTGCCTCAGAATCAGACCCTTGGATCGCTCTATCTCGGGATCCGGACCACCATGCCCGCCGGAATCTTCCAAGCGTCCGTCGGTGGTAACTATTCACCCAGCCCGCAAGGGAGCGTTTCCCTGCGCTTGATCTCCGTTACCGGTACCGGGCCGGATGCCGGGGGAAACTTCTCGACATGGAAGACCGAGAGCCAAGGAACGACCGTGTTCTCGTTCGACACCACGAACGGGATCACCTCCGCCGACTCCATCGGCACGATCCCGGTTTCCTCGCACACCCATTACAACTGGGGCTTTACCAAGCCGGGCACGTACCACGTCACCGTGGAAGGGAAGGGCAAGCTCATGCCTTTGAACGGAGCTGTCACCTCCGGTCGCGAAACCTTCCATTTTTCGGTTCCCTTTTCATCGCGGATCGGGACCGGGGCCGCGCTCCGCGTGGTGGCGGATCAACGGCCGCGGCTGCTTGCGGCAGACCTCCCCGCTTCGGTGGCCTACGCGCCCGGCCAGGTAATGCTCGAAACCGTCTCCGCCACCGCGGCCAGCTCCGCACTCCCCGCCTCTCTCTGGGAATCATCGGGCACGATTGCATCGTCGGCCGCTCCAATCGCCAATGGAGTCGGCGTCGCTCCTTCATTGGCTTCCTCGGCAATGCTGCCAACCGATTGGACTGATCTCAGCCTGGAAATTTTCTCCGTGGAAGGGCCCGGCAATTTCGCCTGGATCTCCGGCGGCAGCATCCTTGCCGATGGCCCGGGTGATGTTGTGCCCTTGGTGGCCGGGGTCTCACAAGATCTGGTCGCCGCGTTCACCGCCACCGGCATCTATCGGATCGCTGCCCTGATCCACGGAACCCGGCAGGGGATCGCGGTGTCTTCGGAACCCCTTACTCTCGTGTATGGGGCTGGCGTCCCGGTGGATTACAACTACGCCGCCTGGCAATCGAGCTTCGAGCGCGCGGCGGGTCTGCCGGCGGGAGCCCTGGCCGACACGGAGGCGGATTATGACCGCGATGGCCTGGCCAATGGCGTCGAGTTCGCTTTCTTCTGGCACGGCCTGAATCCCGCGGTGAGCGATGCGCGATTGATGCCTGACGCAGGCCCGGGCTCGGAAGGATTCCCGGCCATCGATTTCCTCAGGGACACCTACAAGGATCCGCTCGACGAGACCCGCTGGCAGATCCGGCCTTCGGCCAGCATGAATCTTAAAGACTGGCACCCCCGCTCCTCAAGGGTTCCCGGGTTTCCTTTCCAGATCTTCGAGACCGGAGCGGAGGAGGGGAATGCCCACGGCCGCATCATGTCCCGTCAGCTGCGGTTCACGCCAACCCCGCAATCCAAGGGGTTCTTCCGCTTCGATGTAAAACGAGATTAACGCACACAATATGAAAAAGCATATTAATTGCGTTTAAGGATTGCGCCCCTGTCCCTGATTTCCAAATCTCGCCCGCGCCACATCATGAATACTTCACGATTCTTCTCCCAAGCCCTTGCTGCTCTAACCTTGCCACTGCTCTCGATGGCATCCGCGGAGGCCGCCGTCGCCTACTACACCTCCGGTCATGCCGATCTCGGCGTGGCGTACGAGGATGGTGCCTTCAACTTCCACTTCCATGGTGAAGGAGCCGTCATCGACGGCGTTGAAGTCGGGGATCGGGAGTATGCCGCTTCCGACATCATCATCCATGGAGGAGTCGCCGCCACGGTGGTCCTACCCGAAGGTTTCGTCCTGCCAGGCTTGGGCAGGTCCGCGGGAGATACGGTATGGATCCTGCCTTGGAACCAGGAAGAAGGTCTGCCCTTCCTCGGGACTGCCTCGGAGGAATTGAATCCTGCGGACTGGATCGGAGGCATCACCTTCACCCTGGGCAATGTGACCTCTCCAAGCGGTAACGGCGAATTCGCCCTCTGGCGCTACACGCCTTTCGGAGAGGTCGCCCAGGACCTGTCAACCGTCACCGGCCCGAACTCCGTCATCACCTCCACCGGCAGCCACGATCACTTCAACTGGGGATTCACCGAGCCGGGCCTATGGGAGGTCGAACTCACCGCAAGCGGACAGCACGCCACCGACGGGTTGATCTCCGCCACCGAGACATTCCGTTTCCAGATCGTCCCGGAACCGTCCACCGCACTCCTCGGAGGTCTCGGGATCCTCGGCTTGTTCGCACGTCGCCGGCGTTAAGATGGTGCGTCCCGTCCAAGCATATGGCTCTTCCCGCTTGGGAGGATTGATGAGGGACCTTACCGCGGGTCTCCGGCAGCAAATGTTCTTCTGGGGAAAGGACGCGGTGCACCCATCCGGCAATCTCTTCCAGAAGCACGGCTTCGATAGGAGACCGTCGCCGGGGCTGCAGGGAACCAGTTGCTACGGGCTCCCGTGGCAGGCCGGTCATATCGAACTCCATGGTGCCTGCGCCGGTTGGTATCCCCTTGACCGGAGTCCGGGCTTTGTCTTCATCCGGCCTTTGGGGAAGTGCTTTCTCTGGCAGGGGAGCACTGCCCCGGTGCCGGGCGAATGGCCTCCCGAAATGCGCGTGGACTCCAAACCGGAAATGCTGCGGGAAGCGGGTCTTCCTTTCTTCACATGGTGGCTGGATTGGGAACAGCGGATCCTGGAGGGGCAGGGGAAAGCCTACCGGCACGGCTGCTACCGCCACTTCCGGAAGTTGCCGAAATCGAAGCCATGGCTTCCTCCGGAGGCGGCGCGCGAATGGCTTTCCCGCTTCATGGACGAGCCCGCAAAGCTCGCCCGGTCCAACCGCTTTCTTTCCCGTTGAACCTCGCTGGCGAGTCCTGTCCCGGACGAGCGAGCAACTGGCCTTCAACAAGCCCGCCGCGAAAGGCATGATGTCGTGGACTCATTTCTTGAGCAGCTCCTTCACGTGCTCGACGTATTTTTCAGGCCCGCCAGCCCGATAACCGGTCCGGGCGACTTCCCGACCCTTTGAATTGAGCAGCAGGATGGTGGGATAGCCCTCGAATTTTAGGAAGCGGCAAGGAAGGGTTGCCCGATGAAACGGCATCCCGGGCGCTTTCTCAAAATGCTGCCGCTTGCCCCGCCGCGCCCTCGGATCATCGATACCCCGTTCGGCATCGTGGCAGTGAATCTCACAGAAGAAGGCCGATTGCGCCTCTCGAACCGGATGGCCAGATCGTAGAGGCTGTCAATGGCGTCGCCATCTCAAGGAGACGGCGGCCACTGTTGCTTGGTCCACAGCCATCTGGATCACTCTCCAAATCTCTTTATCCAATCCGGAAGTCCGCCTCCAAAAACTGTTAGTGTCAGGCAGGTCAAGAACGATAGGGTGGCGTAAGTAATTTGGATCCACGGGGGCGTGAAATTCAACATCGCCTCCGAAATCGCTGAAAAGAAGGCGAATGGATTGAACGTTCCGTGTTCGAACAGCTGGAATGTCGCCCAAGAAAAAGACGCGCCCATGATCACGGATGAAAGCGCCGCTTTCAGTGAATATATAAATCCGATTACAAAAAGCTTACCACACATATCCCAATGCGCCGCCACATCTCCCTTGTAGTTAGGGTCAAGATCTGCGTAGATACAGTAAAAAAGGAAACATGCCACAATTCCGATGGTGATCGCCCCAGGGACAAGAGGGGACGGGAATCCGAGCTTGTGATCATCCGCCCCGTAAACCCGTGCTAGGTGAACGAATCCTCCCAAAAACATGGTGAGGGTCACAAAACCAATGGTGATGAATTTCCAATTCTCCATCGAATTATTTAGGTTTAAGGGTTCATGGTAGAGATTCGGTGCGTCAGTTCAGTAAGAAAAGCGGGGGGTTTTTCTACCGCTGCATTTCTGGATCGAACAATGATGGAAGCTAGACAGCCCTTGCGCGCCTCCTGCCATACCTCTAAAACCCTCCCGTCATGTCGATCGACCCGCTGCTCCAACTTCTCCGCCGCCAGGCCCGCCACTCGCACCATGAACTCGCCGAGCTGCTTTCCCTGGGCGAAGAGGATGTCCGCTCACGCATCGCCGCGTGGGAGAAGAATGGCACGATCCTCGGCTACCAGGCGGTGGTCGATCCCGAGCAGGCAGGGGAGAACGATGTCTCCGCCTTCATCGAGGTGAAGGTCACTCCCGAGCGCGGCGGTGGCTTCGACCGCCTGGCCCTGCGCATCGCCCGTTTCGAGCAGGTCGTGAGCTGCTATCTCGCCAGCGGCGGCTACGACCTGATGGTCGTCGTCGAAGGCAGCGATCTCCGCGAAGTCGCCCGCTTCGTTTCTGAGAAGCTTAGTACGATGGACGGGGTCATTTCTACTGCCACCCACTTCCGCCTCAAGACCTACAAGGAAAACGGCTTCCTCTTCGAAGAAGTCTCCGGCCCCGAGCGCCTCGCGGTTTCCCCCTGACTTTCGTCATTCGGGAATTCCAAATTCGTCATTTGCCTTTGGGCAAGAAAAACCCGCCCGGGATGAATCCCGGACGGGTTGCCATGTCCTAAAAAAGGCCGTCACCAAGGAAGCGGAGCCGCTTTCTCAGGGCTGGGCGGGAACATACAACTCCGATCCCTTTGCAAGGACTGTGCTGGAATTTAGGTTCAGGCCGTTCAGGGCATTTAGTTTCGCGGTGCTTGTGCCGTGTGCTGCGGCAAAGGCCGCGAAATCGGTATTCTGTTCAATCGCCACCGTGCGGATACGCGAGCCATTGCCAACCGGCTGGCTCGCCGGGGCAGGGGCAGGAGTAGAGGCTTCGTTCTTCGGTGCCTCGCTGCTCTTGGCCTGCTCGGTCTTGGCCGCTTCCTCCTTGGCGGGGGCCGCGGCGGGCTTCGTGGCCGGCTTGGCGGCGGAGATCTTGTTCGTCGGCGCGGCAGGCTCCTTGGTCGAAGCCGTCTTGGCGACCGGGGCAGGGGTGTCCGAGGGCTTGCGGATCTGCAGGGTCTGGCCGATCCGCAGGTTGGTCGACTTCACACCCGGATTGGCGGCTTGAAGCGCCTCGGCACCGATCCGGTGGTGGCGGGCGATGCTGAAGAAGGTCTCGCCGGACTTCACCTTGTGGGTGCTGACCTTCGTTGGAGCAGCTTCATGGGGCGAAGGGGCAGTGCGGGCCACGGCGGTAACTTCCGAGGTGGCGGCTTTCTCCGGCAGGCGCAGCATCTGGCCCGCGCGGATCTTGGTCGGATCCTTGATCCCGTTGATCTTCGAGAGAGCTTCCGGAGTGGTGCCGTGGCGCTTGGCCAGCTTGTTCAGGGTGTCGCCGCTGCGGACGATCGCCTTGGCTCCGACATCTTCCTTCGACTTCTCAGCGGCCTTCGGAGTTTCCTCCTTCTTCGGCTCGGCTTGGATCGTGGCGGGGGTCTTGGCAGCGGTGCCGACCAGCGACTTCAGCTGCGCATTGTCCTGCTCAAGCTGGCGGATCTGGCGCTCATATTCCTGGCAGCGGTTCTGAAGCAGCTCCAGTTCGGTGGTGGAGGCCTTCGCAAAGGGCGCGGTGCAGAGGATGGCAGCGAGGATCGGCAGTGCTCTCATGACGCCCCTAGGAATTTCAAAAAATCCGGGCGCGGACAAGAAAAATTTAAGAAACCTTAATAGTTAGGTTGTAAGTGCTTCCTGCTGAGAGAGCCCATTTAGGACCCCGCGGGACGGGGTTTTCCGGTGGGCGGCCCGGAGGTGGAAGCCGCTTCGCTGGCGGGTTTCACCACTTCCACCGGCGCTCCGTCCGGCGCGTAGGGAAGACGGGTGGTGGAGAGCCATTGGCCGGGCTCCAGGCCCTCGCGGACCACCAGCACTTCATCGTCCGACCACAGCGGCTCGATGTCCATGCGCTGGATCGCCGGGGTGGTCCGGTCCACCAGATAGATGCGGTTGACCCCGCGCAGGGCATGTCGCGGCAGGACGAAAACCCCCGTCAATTCCGTGCCGCGGATCGTCGCCCGCACCGGCTGGCCGATCAGCAGCGGGCGATTGCCCGACTTCACTCCGAAGGGATCGTCGATCCGCGCGATGGCGAAAAGCTCGCGCGAGGATTCGTCGAGAGCGCCTTCGGTCCGCACGATCCGTGCCTCCCAGGTCGGTGCATCCGGCCCGCCGAGGGCGTCGCGGAGCGTGACCCTGACCTCGGCATCGCCTTCCTCCGAAGGCAGGGTTACGAAGGGCAATTGGCGTGGGGAGAGGGGCAGGCGGATCTCCGCGAAGTCCGTGGCGAAGATCTCCCCGAGCGGCGTGGAGCCGCCCACCGCCTGGCCGAGCCCGACGCTGCGCTTCTGCACCCGGCCGTCGAAGGGCGCGCGGATCTTGGTGCGCTCCAGATTCCGCAGCGCTTGGTCGAGATCGGCTTGGGCGGAGTCGACATTCGCTTGGGCCTCCTTCATCTGCGGGATCCGCAGCACCAGATCGGAGGGCTCTTCCTCGTAGCCGAGATCATCCCAGTTCAGGCGGGCCTGCTTGGCGCGGGCCTGCTCTTGGATCAGGGCCGCCTCGGCCCGGGCCAGACCCGATTCCGCGGACGATACCGCCACTTTGAAATCGGCGGGATCCAGCTCCGCCAGCACCTCGTCTTTTTTGAAAAAGGCCCCGTCCTCGAAATTCCCGTGCACCGCGTTGATCGAGCCCGCGACCTGCGCCGTCAGGGTGGTCGTGTAGTGGGCCCGCACCGTGCCCTGGCTATCCAGCAGGACGGGGAAATTCGTGCGCTGTAGCTCGAGGACCTCGGTCTTGAGCACCTGCGGTGGCGCGGGTTCCGGCTCGGGGGCCTGGATCTTGATGCCAGCCCGCCAAGCCAGCAGACCGCCAGCGAGCAGGATCAGGCAGGGAATGAAAATACGGAGAAACATTTCGGACGAAAGGGAGGATGCACCCGGCAGAGCGCCTTGCCAATACGAAGCATTTTGGGCGGTTTTGCGCGGGCAACTGAGAGGCGTGAATCCGCACTTTCTTCCGTGGAAATCACCATGTTAGACGCGCGCGAAGCAAAGATCATTTATGAGTCTTGCTAGTGACTGTTTCGACCGATTTCGAGGCAAAAAGGAGCTGGATCGCCGCCGGCGATCGCTGCCGTTTCCAAGCGTGCCTCGTGGCGGAAGGGGGGCTCGGATTGCTCCTTTGCGATTCGGCGGAAATGCGATGTGGGCGCGTTGCGCCGAAAGTTAAGTGAAAGATGTTAGTATGTGTGATCGGAGCGTGAAATCGACGCCTTGCAAAGAAATGGTGTTGACCGGAGTTGCTCATTTTGGTCTGTCTCCATTCTATCTCTCGGCTTCCGGCATGTAATCCAGAAAATCCTTGATCCGGGAAACCCTTGCATCTTCAAGTCATGAGTTCTTCATCATCAGGCAGTGGTTCTTCAGCAGGCGGCGATAATAGCGAATCCACCCCCGTTCCGGAATGTGCCCCTTGCTCGGAATCCTGCCAAGGAGGCAGCCAGCCATCCGTGCCTTCCACCGGAGGTGGCCCTGGCGTTGATCCCTCGAGCGGCGTGCCGAAGGTCTCGGGTGGCAGTCCGTCTTGGAATGCCTTCAACCAATCGTTCAATGCCAGCTTGGTGTACGATGCTCTGGCCGCAGGGACGGATATCGGTTTCGGCGCGAACTGGATGGCCCCCGGCCTCGCCGGCCTTTCGGGCACCGGCGGTTCCGGACCCGCCACCGGGAAGGTGACCTACAATAAAGGTCCCGGCAGCATGGTGGCCTTCAATCCCGAGTCGTCCCCCGGCACCTACAAGGCTGCCTACTTCGTCAAGGACCAGTTGTCTTGGGATGGCAGCACGAGCCAGTATGGCATGTTGGGGGGAAAAGGCTCCGGCAAGAATTTCGATGCTTCCGGCAAGATTCTCTCCACCACGGATCCGGGCGGCAACGCCATCGACTTCAGCTACAACGGGACGGAGATCGATGAAGTCTCGATTACCGATGGAACCGACACCGTCAAGACCGTCTATGCATGGTCGGGAGGCTCGCCCACCCGGGTGACGAGTGCCGTCGTGTGGGTCAAAGGCCGGGAAGTCCGCAAAACCGTCTACGACTACGCGGGCGGCACCCAGCTCGAGACCATCAAGGATTACCTCAACTCCGATCCCAACCCGGGCACGCCGGTCTGGGGCTCGGTGCCGGTTTCCGCCTGGCGCTTCTCGTATCACTCCGGCAGCGGCCTGCTGCGGCACGTGGTCACGCCCGAGAAATACCGTCAGATGGCGAACAACAGCATCAACCCGGATTTCGCCACCATGACACAACTCGATGACTACGCTGCGGCCGAGTATGACTACGATGTGAGCGGCCGGGTCTCGACTCTGTTCACCCATGGACGGCGCTACACCTACGGTTTCCTTTACGCTGCCAGCAGCTTCAGCCCCGGCGGCTCGCTCAATGTCTGGACCCACAAGACCGAGGTTATCCAGCCGGACGGATCCGTGCGCACCTACTATTTCAACAAAGGGCAGCAATTGATGGTCGAAAAGGTGGAGGTCAGTTCACTCGCCATGACTTGGTACCCGCTTGCCCAGCAGTTCGACGGTACCAGCGGCAGTATCATCCTATCCGGCGGAGGTGCCGCCATCGCCACGGTCAGCGAGCTCGACCCGTGGCTCTTCACCTTTGCGGCATCCACCGGAAAAATCACCGAATACGGCTATGACGGCAACGGATACTTGGCCTACACCGGTCTCCGGAAGGGGACGGGCGGTACGCTGAACAAGATCCGTTCATACGTTTACGGAAGTTCAACGATAGGCGGCAAAACAATCTACTGGCTCGATTACGAGACGGTGTATCGGAGTGACGGCAGCGCGGACGGTGTTACCACAGGCTATTTGCGGAACAACATGCATGCAGGCACGTTCCAAGTTTCACAGATGTACGAGTATTTGCCGGATGGCTCTCAGCGGACCTATTATTACGACATTCACGGTTTCCTGACCGGTTTAGTGGACGAGCGCGGGAGCCTGACCTCCTATCAGTATGACATGGCCCGTGGAAGCGGGCGGACGCAAATGATCCGGGACGACGGTGGCCTCAACCTTCAGACCGATTACTTGGTCGATGACGAGGGGCGCAGGATCCGGACGCTGGGCCCGGCGCACGATGTCGATCTCGGCAGCGGCGCGGTCAATCTTCGTACCGCGGAATGGACTTACTACTTGGACCAAGAAGGACGAACGGTCAGCTTCCGGGGTTATCAGACCACCGGAAGCACGTCCGCGGATCAGCTCGTGGGTCCCGTCACGGTCCGCGAGCCGAATCTCGCACCACCCGGAGGCGGGAGCTACACGGGTTGGCGCCAGCAGTCGACCTATGATGCGGTTTGGAGCGGAACGGGGATCCCGCTGCCTTCCGAAACCTACCTCCAAGCCGATTGGGTGCGCTGGAAACTTGGTCTTTACGACGTCGCCGGAGAATTGAAGGAGGAATGGAATTACTTCGAGATCCCGATACCCTCCAGTCCTTCAGCGATCGACTACGGCGCGCAATCGACCAACTATGGAAAGAAGCTCTTCGCCTACGACAGCGCCGGCCGCTTGAACCAGACCACCTGCGCCGGTGGCACCATTGACGAGACGACCTTCAACGCCATGGGCTGGGCGGTGACCGAGGAACTCGGCACCAGCGCTGGCCTGACGGTCACCCGCGCCAACGAGTACGATGACAACGGCAACCTGACCAAGACGACCCTGCCGGTGAGTCCGACGATGGCCTCCAACCGGGTGACGGACTACCGCTACGATTGGCGGAACCGGCGCGCTGAAACTGAAGCGATCGTCGAGGAAGGCTGGGGCACGGTGACCCTGATCACCAAGTCCGTCTACGACAACCGCGACCTGGAACTGGAGAACATCGGCTACCATACCGCGGTCTCCAACTCGAACCGGATCTCTTACCGTACTGCTGCCTATGATGAGCTCGGGCGGCCCTATCGCAGCGCCGTCTACGGCGTGAACGCCACGACCGGAGCAACGTCCAATCCCCAAATTTCCAATATCTACTACGAAGCCGGCGGTCTCGTGGCACGGGATGCTCCTTCCGGCAGCGCCTTGTTCACCGTGAATATTTATGACGCGGTGGGCCGGATTCTCAAGGTCTTCCAGGCCTACGAGCCCTCCGGTTTCACGCCGGGCTCGAATCCCTCGAGCGTGGCCAACGCCGTGGTGATGGAGCAGCGGGAGATGTCTTGGGACGATGCGAGCAACCTGCTCGGCACCGTCACCCGCCTGCGCTTCGACACCGCCACCGGCAACGGCGAATTGGAGAAGCCCGGCACCTCGCCGGAGGCACGGGTGAGCTATATCGCCAGTTACCTCGACGCCCTTGGCCGGCCGATCGCCACCGCGAACTACGGAGCCGCGGCGAGTGCGACTTGGACCCGCTCAGCTACCATTCCCCTCCGGTCGGCCACCATCTTGGTCAATTCCACGACTTACGACAGCGCTGGGAATGCCACGATGGAAACCGATGCCGCCGGCGTGGAAACCACCCGCGCCTACGACGATTCCGACAGGCTGATCACCCTCGTCGAGAATGCCGCCGGCAGCGTACCTGCCAAGCGGACCTCGCATTACGAATACACCGACGACGGCTGGCTGAGGAAACTCAAGTGCGACAATTCCTCCGTGCCCGGTGGCCAGCAGGTCACCGAGTGGGTCTATGGCGTGACCAACGGGGGAGGTTCCTGGGTCAACAGCAACCGGCTGGTGTCGGTGAAGTACTATGCCGATTCCACCGGGTTCTTCGACCGAGAGGGGTTCGGCTACAACCGCCAGCAGCAAGTAATTTTCTTTGGGGATCGGAACAGGACCAGCCACATCCTGGAATACGACAAGTTCGGCCGCTTGATTCAGGATGGCGTCACGGGATACGGAAGCGGGATCGACAACTCGATCTTCGCCCTGGTCACGTTCTACGACCGGCGCGGGATGGTGAAGCGCCTCACGACCTACACCTCAAGTTACACCGGCCTGAATGACGTCTATCGCGAGTTCAACGATTTCAATCAACTGGTGACCGAGTACCAGGAGCACTCGGGATTGGTCAACGTGGCCACCAGCCCGAAAGTCCAATATTCGTACGAGAATGGCAGCGCCAACACCATCCGCCCGACCGGCATCACCTATCCGGACGGCACGGTCATCACCACTGCCTACAC
This sequence comes from Luteolibacter sp. Populi, assembly GCF_040801775.1. GTDB lineage: Bacteria > Verrucomicrobiota > Verrucomicrobiia > Verrucomicrobiales > Akkermansiaceae > Haloferula. The sequence continues at coordinate 756,074 of NZ_CP161812.1, read as the reverse complement.
CTCCGCCCAAGCTGGCTTCCTGAGCCGTCCCGACGAGGTCAAGGAAGGCTCCACGGTGATTGCGAGCATGCGCTACCTCGGCCTCGGTATGCAGATCGGCATGAAATACGATGCCGCTACCGACACCGAGCTTACCTACGAGAACGGCGGCACCAGCCCCGCTCCTGCAAGCGACAAGTACACCGGACTCGACCAATTTGGCCGTCTGGTGGAGACAATTTGGAAAAAAGGCATTACCGAACTGGTCCACAGTACCTATGGACGCAACGAGGTCGGCGGTGTAACTTGGCGCAAGGACAACATGGCCCACTCGCTTTCCATGCCGGTGATCACCCAGGACAACTCTTACGGCTACGACGATCTTCGTCAGGTCACCCTGCACGAGCGCGGCAACCTCCTATCCGGGGTCATCGATCCGGCGACCCGGCAGCAGAAGGAGGACTTCACCTATGACGAGATGGGGAACTGGCCTGGCTACGCCAATACCGTGCCTTCTCCGGGAACCTCGCTGTCCCAGACCCGCACCTACAACCCGGGCAACGAGATTGCGTCGATCAACAACCCCTCGGGTGTCGTACAGCCGGTCTACGACGCCACTGGCAACATGACGACCATGCCAGCCCCCGCGGGTTGGACCACGGCATACACCTGCAAGTGGGACCCGTGGAACCGTCTGGTAGAGGTCAAGCAAGGGAGCACGCCGATTGCAAGCTATGCCTATGACGCGCTGAGCCGTCGGACAATCCTGACAACACCCGGTCCGGTGGCTCGGAACTTCTACTACAACAAGCAATGGCGCGCGGTGGAGGAACGAATTTCAGGAAATGTCGAATCCCAATACACATGGCAACTTGACGACTCCTGGACCCTAATCCGTCGCAAACGAACGGTGAGCAGCCCGCTCGACGAAACGCGATATTCGCTACGCGACTACCTCGATCCCGTGGCTATTGTAGATACCACCGGGATAGTGCAAGAGCGTTATGGCTACGACGCATTCGGCAAGGTTCGCGTAATGGATAGCGCATTCGCGACCATCGCATCCAGCACGGCGAATTGGGGTTGGCTTTTTCACGGAGAATTCATTGATTTGAGCACCTCACTCTATAACTACGGCTACCGATATTACCATCCATCTCTGGGAAGGTGGATGGCCCGAGATCCTCTTGGAGAGACACAAGGGTCAAATACATTCTGCTTTGCCGACAACAACTCAATTAATTTTACCGATATTTTAGGACTTCTAACTATGGATGAAGCAGGCAAGGGAGGGGCTGAGGAAGCTCAGGCGATGACCCAAAAATTCAAGGATCCCAAAGGGAATAAGATCGAATACTGCGGTTGTATTTGCTGTGATGAAAATGGAGGCTATTTCTCCACCGAGCCGGTTGCCGGAACGACATTTAATTGCAATCCGAACGGATCACCGTGCCCACCGCCATCGAAAAAGGTTGGAGTATACCATTCCCATCCAGGAAATTCTGATTTTTCGTTAGGCGATTATATAACAGGTATAGCTCCAGGAGAAACAAATTATTTAGGCAGGCCAGACGGCGTACGCATATTAAAGAAAGAAGAAGAAAAAGGAACGGGGAAGACAACACCCAAAACGGACAAGCTTGACGAGAATGGCAAGAGAACTCCTTACGAGCCTGACAACAACGACATCAGGGAAAGAATGGGACTTAACCGGTTGAATAATGGAACAGGTGCACCTAGATTGAAACCAAGATGAAACTAAGAACATGCTTTGATAAGAAAATATTTTTAATATTTTTTTACTCCTTAGTCGTCAATGTTGCAGCAGAGCCATCGCAGCTGCCGGCAATGGCTACCGGCAGTGTCCTCTATCTGGATGATTCAATTATTTCCGACAGCGGAAATTTCGAAACTCACGTGATGAACGTGTTGAAGGCCATTGAACATCAGACGAACGCTTCTATTAAGGTATCATTCTTGGGCACGTCCAAGCTCAAAACAAAATCACCCGTAAAATTCGACCTAGGCAAACAAACATATATTGCAACCCTTAACGCAATTGGGGACTATTACGGTTATTTCCTGCGAATTTTACCGGAAGAAGGGGGGATCGTGTTCGAAGCTGGTGACTACAAGGCCAAGCTCAGTAAGTACAACTTCTGGTTCTCCCCTCCTATTGCTTCAAACCTCAAAATTGATCAACCGATAACGCGCGAACAATTACAAAAGCGATTTGTCGAATTAGGCGTTCAAGCGTCAGTAATTTCTACGAGCGGGATAAGCGCTGAAATAGAAGCAAGCCAAACAGAAACGGAAAAAATTGAAGCTTTAATTTCGAAGGCCGCAAAGGAAGAAAAACTGGAATATCCAAGGTGAATTCCGTTCTTCGGATAGCCATGGATGGCGGGGATCCGGCACTCGATTTTCGAAAGAGGGTGAAAACCGGTCGAAAGCCAATTCGGAGAATCCGAAGTGATCGTCTGTTCGTTATCTTAGCATCAAGAAGCGGCTTCGTAGAATGCTGGAGGGTCAGTCGGCGGGGTCAGTCCTTGAATTTTGAGAACCGCCTTGGCATACGACGAGTTTGAATGCTTCATTCACACCATGGCACGGCCCCTCCGCTTCCTAACGATGGGGTCAGTCCTTGAATCTTGAAAAGGCGAGCCCTTCAGGACCTCAGAAATTCGGAAATCCCGGCTAAGAAGGCAGTGATTTCGTGAGGGTTTTCATTGTTAAACAAATTTCATGATCCGCATCGTCACTCTATTCGAGCCTGAGCGAGCCGCGCTCTGGCCGCATTTCGTGGAGCACTACCGCGAGCGGGTGGATGAGATCCACGCCTTTGTCCAATGCGCTACTGACACAGATTCGCTGGAGGGCTACCGGTTGCCGGGGGTCACGGCACTGCACCGCTGGCCGCACCGTTTCACGGTGCCGTTTTGGGGCAATAGTCTGGGGTGGTATGCGCGGACGGTGTTTAACTCCGGTTATCTGATGCCGATCGATGTGGACGAGTTCATCAATGAGGATCTGCAGACCTTGGCGACCGAGATGGAGAGGACGGGGGCGATTTACGCGACCGGCTGGTGCGTGGATCGCTTCGCGGCGGGCGGGCATTTGCCGGAAATCGCTGCGGAGCCATCGCTAGAGGAGCAATTTCCGGTGATGTGCGAGGTGACAAAGCTGATGTGCGGGGCCGTGAACACGAAAGTGCTGATCACGAAGTGGCCGCACTGGGGGGCGATCCACCACCTCGGCGGTACGGCGGAGGAGAATGATGCCCGCTTGCCGCGGCTGCTGGTGTTTCATCACTACAAGTGGGACGGGGGAGTGATCGGCAGGATGAAGAAGCGGACGCGGGATCTGATCGCGCAGGGGGCGAGCTACGCGCATGAGCCGGGGATCGTGACGGCACATTTCGAGCAGCACGGGAGGATCCGGATCGAGGACTACAATGTTTTCCAGTGGGACCCATGAGATGCCGGGAGTTTGCTAGTTTTCAGTCTTCAGTTTTCAGGAAAGGCAGAGAGAGTGCGGTAGGCGTCCGCCCTTGTGCCAGCCCTTCGCCATTGTCCCGTGATCTGCATTCATCCTATTCCTCTGCGGCCCTTTCCCGCGAGAACTCAGGCAAGCTTATGGAAGGTCCCTTTAAGCGGCGAGGCACCCCGCACCTGTCATGATGTTCAGTGTCGTGATTCCAACCCTGGGTCATAGCCCTTTTACGCTCCAGATCCTGATGAGGATACTGGGTGCGGCGGAGGAGGTGGGGGAGGTCCTGCTGATCAACAATTCCGGCAGGGGGATCGAGATCCCGCGGCATGCCAAATTCAGGGAGGTGGTGCTGCCATCCAACATTTTCGTGAATCCCGCGTGGAATCTGGGTGCCGGCTTGGCGAGTGCGGGCTGCGAGTGGCTGGTCTTCCTGAATGACGATATCCTGATTCCGGAAAACAGCTTCGAGAGGCTCGCCGCCGCGCCGCTCTCCGGCTACTCGCTGATCGGCACCCGGGCTGAATCCATCGGGCCCCTGACCCGGCATGACGATTACTTCCAGGATGCGGTGGAGATCTCCGGGTGCGGGTCCGGCCGGAACTGGGGATTCGGCGTGTGCATGATGGTGAGGAAGGCGGATTTCGTTCCGATACCCGATGAGCTCAAGATCTGGTGTGGAGATGACTTTCTCATTGATGAAATGGGGCGGACGGGAAAGCGGGTCGGGGTGATGGACCTGCAGATCAGGACGCACATGTCCGTGACCGCGGACAGGGCGGAATTCAGGGGGATCTGCGAGAATGACATGGCCGCCTACCGGCGGATCCGCGGTGCCGCCTGATTGCCAGCCGATCACAACGCCTCAAGAGATTTCCAACGATGCCAAAACTCAGCGATTACTTCGAACGGATCTACATCATCAATCTCCCGTACCGGCCCGACCGGCGGGAGAGGATCGAGCGGCATCTCGATGAGCTGGGCCTGGCGGGTCCGGGCGAGATCACCTGGGTGAAGGCTATTTCAGGTGACATGTGCTGGCCGCCGTCTTGGTTCAAGGCCGGAGGCGGTGCCTGGGGCTGTCTGCAAACGCACCTGCGGCTGGTGCAGGAGGCAATCATGGACGGGATCGGGAACTATCTGGTGCTGGAGGACGACGCGGTTTTTCACGCCCGTGCGCCGGACCATCTCCAGTTGCTGATGGATGAATTGCCTCCGGACTGGGGGCAACTCTATCTCGGCGGCCAACATTTGCAGAAGCCGCAGGCCGTCGACGGGACCTCCTTTGTGCTCCGGGGTTCCTGTATCAATCGCACCCATGCCTTCGCGCTGCATCGGCGGGCGATGGCAATCTTCCAGCAGCACATCGCCAATGCCCCGGATTACATCGAGCGCGCGCCGTGGCATGTGGACCATCAGCTTGGGATCGCCCATGAGCGGCGCGATTGGAAGGTTTACACCCCGGCGTGGTGGTTGGCAGGCCAGGACGACGGCGGGAGCAATATTTCGGGCCGGGCGAATCCGCGGATGTGGTGGTTCCCGCCGGGCTTCAGCAGCGGTCTGCCCTTTATTTATCTTTCTCCCGATCAGGAGGCAGAGCTTGCGGCGCAAGTGCGCGAGGCGGTGCATTTCGGGAACACGCTGAAGCCAGGCACTTTTGAAGACGCCGGCTTGGATGCTTGCGTGGGAGAGCAGCAGGAATTGGAGAAGTGGCTGGCGATGATTGCGGGCGAGGCCTTGGACCGGGGTATGCTTCCCGGCATCAGGCATGCGGAGATCACGATGGAGGAGGCGGGCGCTTGCTGGCCCGCGGGAATTCGTGACGCCGGGGGCGCGGATTTCGAGAGCCTCTTGAATTATCCCTACAACGGCTTGTTTGCCCACCCGCTCAACGAATAGGCATTTTCATTTCGCCTCGGTCCTGAAGTCCCCGCCGAGGGCGAGGTGCAGGTCGATGCGATTCTGGAGGCGCTGGTTGCGGAGGCGGATCAGGCTGCCCCGGGCATTGGTCGCGCGGGTCTGGGATTCGAGGACGCGGAGGATGTCGTCGTTCGAGCCGTCCGAGTAATCGCGCGCCGATTGCTTCTGCGCCAGGGCGGCTTGTTCGACTTCCTTGAGGAGGAAGCTCTCTTGCTCGGCGAGTGAGGCATCGGCATTCAGCGCGGACTCGACTTCGCGGAAGGCTTCGAGCGCGGTCCGGGCGTACGCGTGCACGGTGGCATCGTTGGCGGCGAGGGCAGCCTTGGCGTTGGCGGCGAGCGCGCCGCCTTCGTAAAGGGATTGGCTGGCATTCGCCGCGACCGAGGTGGCGAGGAAGGCGGGATCGAGGAAATTGCCGAAGCGTGAGACGGGCGTGCCGCTGCTACCTGTTAGAGCGAGCCGCGGCAGGAGCTCCTTGCGGGCGGCGTCGGCGCGCTTGGCACTGGCGAAGATCTCCGCGCGGGCCTCGGCGAGATCCGGGCGGCGCTCGATGAGGCTGGCGGGGAGGCCCGCGGGCACGTGGCTTTTCAGCGCCGGCAATTCGCGGCTGCCGCGTGATTCGGCGGACGGGTAGCGGCCGATCAGGACTTCGTAGCTGCGGGCGGCTTCGTTGCGGGCAAGTTCGGCGGCTTTCACGGCGCGCCCGGCGGCGGCGACGTTGGTGCGGCCGAGCTGGACATCTAGGGCACCTTGGCCGGCACCGCCCTTGAAGAGGCGCTCGGTGATGCCGAGTACCTTGCTGTTCGAGTCGAGGGTCTCATGGGACAGCTCTAACAGGTGCTCCGCGGTGATGAGGTTGCACCAGGCCTTGCCCGCATTCGCCGCCAGCGAGAGCCGGGCACCGCGGTAGGCGGCTTGGGCGGAAGCATGGTCGGCTTCATCGGCGGAAGTGAGATCGCGCAAGCGGCCCCAGAGGTCGATCTCCCAGGAAGCGGCGAGCGACAGCCCGTAGTTCTCGGATTCATCGGCGGGGTTCCTGCCGTTCTCGTTGATCCGGTAGCCTGCCGCGGCATCGACCCCGGCGGAAGGCCGCAGCCGGGCCCGGCCGGCGATGGCGGAATGCTTGGCCTGCCGCATCCGCGCGGCGGCGGTTTTGAGATCTTGGTTGTGTTCCAGCGCCTCGCCGACCGCCTGCTTCATCCCGCGGTCGGAGAACTCGTCCAGCCAACCGGTGCTGATCTCGCCATGGTGGCCATTGGAGGCGGCTTGCCAGGAGTCGGGGGCGGAGACTTCGAGGCGTTCGTGGGGGATGTCGAAGTGGAAGCCTTCGCATGAGACGAGCGCGAGGGCGACCAGCGTTACAGTGGCTCGGAAGGATCGGTCTTGTGGGAAAATCGATTGCATGGGCCGGGTTGGCAGACGACCTTACGCGGTTGCTGGCGGTGCTTTGTCTGCCGGGCAAGACAAACGGGCCGCGAGGGCAGAGCAAGCAGGAAGCTTGGGTGCACGCCTTTACTCTTCTATTGGTCGGCGAGTTTTTCTTTTAGCATCGTGAGGATGGCCCGGAATTCCGGCGCGAGGTGAACTCCGTTCCGATCAAGGTTTTCTAACGTATCATAGGCAGACTGCCGGTAGCGTCTCTCGGAAAAGGCATCTCCCTGCGCCCCGGCAAGACGTGCCAATTTGTAGTAGGGAACAAAAAGGTCGCGTTGCCATTGGGTATTAGCTGGGTTGGCGGCGGCGAGTTTCTCGCGGATGGCGAGTGAGTCGGCGAAGCGTTTGGTGGCCACGTCAATTCCGCCTTGTGCGAAAGCGAGATTGCCGCGCCGGTCATGGGTGACGGAAAGGTCTCGTTGCCACTCGGTGTTGGCGGGATCGGCGGCAGCGAGTTTTTCGCGGATGGCGAGTGAGTCGGCGAAGCTTTCATCGGCCAAGTCAAGCTTGCCTTGAGCTACCGCGACATCGCCGAGCTTGTTATAACAACTGGAGAGATCACTCTGCCATTGCGCGTTGTCGGGGTCAGCGACGGCGAGCGAGTCGGCGAAGCGTTTGGCGGCCACGTCAAGCCTGCCTTGGGCGACGGCGACATTGCCGAGCCGGTCATGGATGCTGGCGAGGTCACGTTGCCACTCGGTGTTACCTGGGTCGGCGGCAGCGAGTTTTTCGCCTATGGCGAGCGAATCGGTGAAGAGTTTGGCGGCCACCTCGAGTTTGCCTTGGGCGAGGGCAATATCGCCGAGCTTGTTATAGCTGATGGAAAGGTCGCCCTGCCACTGAGTGTTTGCGGGCTCGGCAGCTGCGAGTGTTTCGCGAACGGCGAGCGAGTCGGCGAAGCGCTCGGCGGCCACGTTAAGATCGCCTTGGGCGATGGCAACATCGCCGAGCTTGTTATAGCCCATGGAAAGGTCTCGCTGCCACTGGGTATTATCTGGGTCGGCGGCTGCGAGTTCCTCGCGGATGGCGAGTGAGTCGGCGAAGCGCTTGGCGGCCAGGTCTTGCTTGCCTTGGGTGACGGCTACATTGCCGAGTCGGTCGTGGCTGATAGAAAGATCGCGCTGCCACTCGGTGTTGGCGGGGTCGACGACGGCAAGAGTTTCGGCGACAGCAAGCGAGTCGGCGAAGTGTTTGGCGGCCACTTCAAGCTTGCCTTGAGTGACGGCGACATCACCGAGGCGTTCGTGGCTGACTGAAAGGTCGCGTTGCCAGAGGGTGTTGGCGGGGTCGACGACGGCGAGTTTTTCGCGGATGGCGAGCGAGTCGGCGAAACGGTTGGCGGCCACTTCAAGCTTGCCTTGGGCGACGGCGACATCGCCGAGTCGGTCGTGGCTCAGAGAAAGATCTCGCAGCCATTCGGTGTTGGCGGGGTCGACGACGGCAAGTTTTTCGCGGATGGCGAGAGAGTCGGCAAAACGGTTAGCGGCCACGTCAAGCTTGCCTTGGGCGATGGCGACATCGCCGAGTCGGTCGTGGTTAATAGAAAGATCGCGCTGCCATTCGGTGTTGGCGGGGTCGACGGCGGCAAGGGTTTCAGCGACAGCGAGCGAGTCGGCAAAGCGTTTGGCTGCCACGTCGAGCTTGCCTTGAGCGACGGCGACACCGCCGAGCTTGTGATAGCAGATGGAGAGGTCGCGCTGCCATTGGGTGTTGTTAGGGTTGGCGGCGGCAAGAGTTTCGGCGACAACGAGCGAGTAGGCGAAGCGTTCGGCGGCAACCTGAAGCTTGCCTCGGGCTAGAGCGACATCGCCGAACCGGTCGTAGCAGGAGGATCGCTCACGTTGCCATTTCGGATCGTCCTGTGGGGCGCGTGAGAGCCAATCATCGACTGCGCGCAGGCAGGTGTCGATATGGGTCAATTGGCCGCGGAATAGGAGAAGGTCGCGAATGTCGTAGAGGAGCAAGTTTGCAAGGGAAAGCCACAGGATTGGCGGGCGGGAAGTCTCCAGCAGAACGGCGGCGTGGGTGAGGTGTCGGGCGAAAGGGATTACGGCGTCGATGCCTTGGGCGTCGCGCGCGCCCTCCTGCAATTCCCCGGCGAGCTGGCGAGCGAGAGTCTCGGCGAGAGTCTCGGCGGCGTCCGGAGTTACTTCTTGGCGGGCGAATTGGTAGCCGAGGACGTGGGTGAATTCCCACTCGCCACCGGGAAGGGAACGGAGGATGGAGCGATGGGCCAGTTCGCGAAGGGTGGCCGAACCTTCTAAGATCGGTGACAGTAAGCTGGCGGGGAAAGGGGCGCGGGCGAGGAGGGATGCAGCATCTAGTACGCGGCGAGTAGAGGTGTTCAGGCCGCGAAGGCTGCGACGGAATAGCCACTGGAGAGTGTGGTGCTTTGGCTCGTTCGGGTCGGGATCGTGGATTGGGGGGAGCATTTCCCCTTGCCATTCCACGGCGAGGGCGGCGGCGGCGTGGCCTTCGATGCCGAATAGGGAAGCGGCCCAGGTGATTGCGAGCGGGTGGCCTTCCAATAGGGCGAGCATTTCAGCAAGCAAAGTGGCGGGCGGTTCCGCGCCGAAGTGATGGCGGAACAGGTCGGTATCGTCCGGCGGTTCTAGACGGTGCTCGATGGCGATTCGACGGGCAGGCGGGGCCTGGGTGCTGTTCCGGGTGAGAAGGAGTGTGGTGGCAGACTCCGGCAGGATGGCGAGGAGGTCGCAGAGATAGGAGCGGTCGGCGGTGCCGTCGGCTTCTTCTGCGCCTTCGATCGTGAGGAGGAAGCGTTTGTTGGCGGCTGCGAGGGTGGCGCGTTCGTGAGCCGGGGCGTCTTTCTGGAAATCGTCTCCTTGCAATGCATTGGCAAGGGCGTGCCAGAAGGGGTCGGGGACGGCCTTCAGCGAGTAGAGATCGAGGAAGACGAGGCCGTGGGGGAAGAGCGTGCGGGCGAGATCGGTGGGGGTAGCTTTTCCGAAGAGACTGGCGAGGACCTCGGCGGCTAAGGCGGTCTTGCCCATGCCGGCGGGGCCGAGGACGGCGGTGTGCTTCCCTTCGCGGAGGCGGGCGGTGAGTTTGCCGTGTTCGACGACACGACCGAAGAAACGATCCGCGGCGGGTGGGAGTTGGTGGGGGATGGGATGGGGGCGGAACGAAGGACGTTCGATCAAGACCCTCACGCTATCCTTGATCTCGGAGAGATCGCTGGTGTGGGCTTGCTGACCTGCCAGCAGGGTTTGGATGCCGGAACGGATTTCATCGAGTGCCGCGACGAGTTCGAGGCGGAGGCTGGCGAGGTGGATGTCGAGGTTGGATCGGGCGGTGAGATCCTTTGCCTCGATGAGGGCGATGAGGGCTTGGTGATTGGAGCGGAGGACGGTGAGCTGGCCTTCGGCGAGTTCGGCGGCGAATTGCTTTTGGCGGGCGGCGGTGAGGCGGGCGGTTGAGTCCTGTTTTGTTAGGACGGAGAGGATTTCGCGGAGGCAGTCCTCGGCGGGGCGGTCGTGGCGCTTGAGGGCCTTATAGAGGGCGAAGGCGGGGTAGGCGGGGTCGTCTAGGGAGAGTTGGACCTGGTTGGGATTGGTGAGGCCTTGTTCGCATTCATCGATGAGCACGCCGGCGTAGGGGATGCGGCGGCGGACTTCTTCGGTGTTGCGGAAGATGGCTTGGAGGGTCCGGGAGAAGCCTTCCATCTTCTTGCCGTCCTTCCATTTGCCGTGGTAGTCGGCGGCAAGGACGCCGATGCCGGTGAGTCCGGCGGCCAGGCCGAGGGCGTCGCCATTGGTGATGAGGTCGAGGAGCTCGGTGTCCTTGAGATCGCCGACGAGGGATAGGCATTTTCCGCTGAGGCCCGCGACGGCGGCGCTGACAGCAATGATCGGGGAGGGAAGCTTACTCATGCCATGGGGAGACAAGCAGAGTGATGGGTTCGCGGCGATGGGAAAGCGATGGGAGTTGTGGAACCGGTTTGTGGATGGGTGGAGGAGGGAAGGCGTTCAACCGCAGATGGACAGGATGGACGCAGGTGGGAGATTTGGATTGGGGTGGGGTGGGTGGATTTGAGCGGTGGGGTTGATGGAGGGCTTGTGATGGTGGGTGGCAGTCAGGGACCGTTCTGCGGGGCAGAGCCTCCGCGGTCCCGGGGGGCAGGCATTCGGCGGGAGGTTGGGTTTGATTGGGGTCTTGTGGTGTGGCGGGCGGGGACCGTTCTGCCGGGCGGTGCCCGGCGGTCTCAATGGGGGCTGGGCGTTGTTGGAGACGTTGGGGTGGTGGAGAGACAGGGCGCGAGACGCACCCCCTCCTTGGTGTGCGGCGGTGCTTGGCGAAGCGGGGGTGGTGAGGTGGGCGGTCCTTGACGGGGAGGGGGGAAGTCGGGAGGGTTCGGGGCGTGAGTGATGCTTCTGCTGTTATCCAGGCCTCCAATCTTCATCGGAGCTACAAGATCGCGAAGAAGAGCATCGAGGTGCTGCACGGGATCGATCTGTCGATCCAGCGGGGGGAGCGGGTGTTCTTGTGCGGACCGAGCGGGGCGGGGAAGACGACCTTGCTTTATACCCTGGCGGGGCTGGAGCGGCCAGAGCAGGGGAGCGTGCACATTGACGGCGTGGATCTCTATTCGCTGGGGCCGAAGAGACAGGCGGCTTTCCGGAATGCGAAGATCGGCTACATTTTCCAGAATTACCTGCTGCTGCCGGAGCTGACGGCGCTGGAGAACGTGCTGGTGCCGGGGGCGATCGGCGGGGTGGATGCGGATGCGGCGGCGAAGGCGGCATTGGCACGGGTGGGGCTGGCGGACCGGGCGGATCACTTGCCCGCGGAGCTTTCCGGGGGCGAGCAGCAGCGGGTGGCGATTGCGCGGGCGCTGGTAAATCACCCGCCGGTGCTGTTTGCGGACGAGCCGACGGGGAATCTGGATTCGCGGAACAGCAAGGAGGTAATGGACCTGCTGTTAGGTTTGGCGGCGGAGAGCGATACGACTTTGGTGGTGGTGACGCATGATGAGCATCTGGCGACGCGGGGCGACCGGCGGCTGGTCATCAAGGATGGGAAGATCACCGATGGGTCGGCGCTGGCGACGACAGACGAGGCGCTGCTGTGCCAGCGTTGCGGCGGGACGGGGCGGGAGCCGGAGAGCGTTGCTTGAGGGAGGCACTCTTCCCGAGGGCGGCACGATCACTTGCGCATCCGAATCACCCAGGCACCCGGCCTCAAGCCGAGCACCTTGCGGCCCTTCTCCTCCCTCAGCGCGACGGCGTCCGTGGCACCCTCGGTCGCGGGCTCGCCAGGGAAGGGGAGATGGAACTCCGCTGCGGTGCCGGGGGGGACGATGATGCGAGCTTCCCATGCGGAGGCATCCGGGCCCTTGATCTCCATCGAGATCGGGCCCTTGGGGGTGGGGAACTTGATCCGGGCGCGTTCGAGCGAGGCGGTCTGCGGGCGCACTTGGAAACGCTTGAAGCCGGGCTCGAGCGGTTCGATCCCCATCAGGCGGCGGGCGATGATATTCGAAGGCGCGGCACCCCAGGCGTGGTTCCAATCGAGGTTCGGCTTCAGCGAGGGGTCCCAGGCTTCGAGGGTGATGGTGGAGCCGACCTTCTCCGACATGTTCAGCCATGAGCGGCGCTCGCGGGAAACCAGCAAGGAGAGCGCCTGCCCGCCTTCGCCGGCATCGTAGAGCGCGTCTAACAGGAACTGCGCGCCATAGACGCTGCAGGGCATGCCGCGACCCCTCAGATAGGTTCCGACCTTGGCTATACGGTCTTCCGGCACCAGCCCGAGGGCCAGCGCGAAGAAGCTGGCGTGAGCGGAGGCGTGGCTGACGGGCGTGCCGCTTTCCGGATTCCAGCCATCGACGTAGCAGCCGCGGGTTTCGTCCCAAAGCTGCTCGTTCACGGCCTTGCGGGTCTGCTCCGCCAGTGTGGCGAATTCCTTGGCATCGCCGCTCTTGCCGAGCTGTGTGGCGATCTTCTCTAACAGCACCAACGCGCGGTAGTGGAAGGCGGTGACGACGGTCTTCACCGGAGGCTTCATGTCGTAGCCGTCGCGTTCGTTCACGGGCCAATCAACGATGTCCTTGATCTCGCCATCGTTCCAGCCGAGGAAGAAGCCCTCCTTGCTGCGGCGCTGGATCATGGCCCGGCCCTTCAGGGTTTCGTAGTGCTTGCGCAGCGAGCGGTCGTCGCCGGACCAGAGGGAATCGTGCCAGGCCAGGATCACCGATTGCAGCCGCCATTCGGTGGGCCAGGTCGGCTTGTCTAACAGATACTCGTGGGTCAGGCGCGCGGTCTCGTAATTCGCATCGAGGCAGTAGTGGGAGAGCTGGTTGATCAGCACGTCGGCCTCGTAGGGTTTGCGCTCGCGGTCGCCATCGACGTAGAGGCCCATGAAGCTGGTGGCCTTGATGCTGTGCTTGCAAAGCTGCCACACGGCATTCAGCTCCGGGCTGGAGGACTCGAAGACGGCGGCCTTGTCATCGAAGGCCACGGCCCAGGAGATCCGGCGGATCTGGCCGATGGCGAAGCTTGGCGGCGCGCCCTCGATCTCGACGTAGCGGAAGGGCATCATCTCCTTGCAGCCCTTCGGCAAATCGAGGAAGCCGGACTTCATCCATCCCGGAGGCTGCCAGCTTACCGGCGGGCTGGTGGCATTGCGGGCACGCAGGCTCAGCTCATGGCGCTGGTAGCGGACGGTGCCGCCGGGCTTGCGATTGACTTTGCCCGGGGCCGAGAGGGCCTCGCCCAGGTGCAGGGTGACCTTGGCATTGGCATCCGCAGTGATCTCGACATTACCGAAGGCGGCGGTGCCGAAGTCCACGAACCAGTGCCCTTCGCCCTTCTTCTCACAAAGCACCGGTGCCTCCGTGGTGGGGACTACCGGGCTGCGCTCCGCGGCGAGGATGCTGGCAAAGGGCAGGAAGAGGCACAGTAGGAAGCGCATGGGTTCCGGCCAAGCAGCGATAAACGCGGGGCCGAGGCAAGGACGGGTGAGTGGTGCCCCCCGAAAATGGGGTACGCGGGCCAAGCCTTTACGAGGGAACCGGCATTTAAGGCTTTCGTCTGCGGCGCATTCGCGGTAAATCGCCGCCCCGACGTTAAGCGAAAGCCTGCCGCCGGGATTGTCCAAGGAGTCGCCTGTTTAGCTCAGTTGGTAGAGCAGTTCATTTGTAATGATCAGGTCGTCGGTTCGAGTCCGACAACAGGCTCTCTTGGAAATTCATCAAGGCGGGATTCTAAAAAGCACGAAAGATCGGTTGTCCTCAGCACTTCATCGTGCCTATTCAGAGCTGATGGGATTTGCTCGTAACCCGCCCACTGCCTTGCGAGATCGATCGGTGATGTTCATCGATGGTGAGAACATTTTGTTGAGATATGAAGCGATGGTCGCCGCAGGTCGTCGCTCATCTGGAATAATCAAACACAGTGTTGGCAGGTATGTTTGGGACGAGGAAATTTTCTCGTCTCCCCGTGAATGCCCGTATCGCATTTGTTACTACACCGCAGCAGCCGGAGACGATGATGCACTTGAGACTTTGCGCTCTGAAATCGCCAAGCTTCATTTTGGTGGGAGATCTGGAACCGAACGATTCAGTGAGGGCACCCTCACTCCATTCGTCTTCAAGAAGGAAGTGAGGAGAACAAAGACCAAGAGCGTCGACATCAATCTCACTACGGATTTGCTCCGGACTGCCTATAGCGGCGCGGTGGAGCATGTCATAGTCCTGTCGGGGGATGGTGACTATTTGCCGGTCTATGAAGAAGTGATGCGACGTGGTGTTAGGGTTACGGTTGGAGCGTTTTCTAGCGGGTTGAATCCGCTTATCCCGCCTCGCGTTGATCTCTTTTGGGATTTGGATTTGGAGTTTTTCGCTCGCTTGCCGACTTGAAATGCAAAGTGCTCCCGTGGCTCTCAGTCCTAGGCGGGGTTAGCGGATCGGCTCCTTGTGGATCGCATCGTCCCAGCTCTTGATGCCGATCACATCCAGGTAAGGCTTCGCTACCTGGTCCTCGTCCTTCGTCCCGAACGCTTGGTAGAGGTGCCAGATCGGCTTCTTGCCGAGGGGATCGCCGGTTTCGTCGGGGAACTTGCGCAGACCGATCTTCAGGCCGCCTTCGTGGCGATTGTCGATCCAGTTGTGGTAGTCCCAAGTTTGGATAGAGGATAGCGCCGACACCTTCTTCCACGCGAGGGCCATGCCGGCGGCTTGGTCGGCGAGTTGCTTCTCGGAATAGTCCTTCGAGTTGAAGCCGTTTTCGGTGAGATGGACCGGGCGGAGCTTGCCGCGGTATTGCAGGGCCGGCTGCTTCATGTAGGCGTCCAGCACTTCGAGGTTCTTCGGCGTGATCTTCTCGGTGTTGAAGGTGAAGGTCGCCTGGCTGTCTTCCCAGATGCGCGGGTTGAAGAGGTCCTGCGGGTAGGGGTGGTAGGCGAGGGCCCAGGGGAAGTCGCCTTCCGTCCGGCAAAAGCGCTGGAGCAGCTCTAACAGCCGCTTCGAGCCATACCAGTGCGGCTCGCCGCGGTTCGCCCAGTGGTGGGTGAGGGTGATGAAGGCGCGGCTGTTCGGATCATACTGGCGGGCGATCAGGTCCATCATCCGCATCGAACGCTGGTAGAGGTCCATGAAAACGATGTCCGGCTTCTCGCCGGCATTCGTCCAGACCCAGCCGGCATCCACTTCGTTGTGCATGATCCAGTGGTGGACCCGGCCGTATTTGCCAGCGGGTCGCGACCAGCGCTCCGCCATGAGATTGAGGATCGCCCCGTAGAGCGAGACACCTTCTTCCGAGGTGAAGTTCGGCATCGCGAAGATGCCGTCCTTGGTGGCATCGGGGTGGCCTAACACTTTTACCACCGGGTTGCTATCCTTCGCGGGATTTGCGACCAGCAGGATGGCCGAGACTACCACGCCGTGCTTCTGTGCTTCGAGAAATGTGGCGTCCAATCCGGCGAGCGCCTTCTCCTGCGCGTGGTAGGTGCGGCCCTGCCATTGGAAGGGGGTGGTGCCATCGCCGGGGGTCAGGGAGACCAGCGAATGAATCATCACGTTCACCGTCACCGAGGAGATGCCGAGATCCTTGAGCTCGTCGGGCAGGTGACCGACACCCCAACCGCCGAGGCCCTTCTTGCTCCGCAGCTTCCCGGCAGGGAGTTGGGGCGAGCGGCAGGCGACCTCATCCGGATAATGGGCTGCGGAGACGACCTCTTCCGCTTCCCCGGTCTTGCGGAGGATCTGCCAGCGCGAGAGCAGGCGGTCGTAGTCCTTGTCGGCGCGCGGCTTGCGGCGCGGCAGGTCGAGCGCGAAGCTGCCATCGGCAGCGGGTTGCAGGATCGTCGTGTCCGCGGGTTTCGGAAGCGTGCCGGCGGTGGTCTCGATCGGGATCTCGGCGAGGCTCCATTTGCCGCTCTCCTTGCCGACATTGCCCTCGATGTGGATCGAGGTTTCGCGGACGGAGACCTCGCGGATTTTTGCGGGAAAATCGCGGCCCAGATAGGCGTCCATGTCCGCTTCGAGAGGTGCGGCGGATGCCTGGCAGAGCAGGGCGAAAGCGGTGGCAAGGAACGCCGCCCGGCGGCGTGGAGCGTGAATCGGCATGCGACAAGTAACGTTTCTTTTCGGCCGATCCATCACGCATGACAAGAATGCCGCCGCTATGGCGGATTTTTCCGCGCTTGAACCGGACGGCGCGGGAACGCTGAGTGGCGCCATGCTGGAACGCGGATGGATGCGAAAGGTGCTGATGCTGGGACTCGGCTGGTCATGCAGTTCCTGTGTACTCAAGCGCGCCGCGGATATCATGACCGTGCCGCGCCGGGCGGACGACCTCGCGCATTGGGAGCAGGAGACGAAGCTCAAGCCGCAGCGCTTCGAGGTGGTGGCGAAGGATGGCATCAAGCTTTCCGCCTACACCTTGGACCCCACGCCGGGTGTCAAGAAGCGCGGCACCGCCTGGCTGCTCCACGGCTTCGGCAACAGCAAGGACCAGATGCTGCCGGTGGCCAAGAAGCTCTCCGCCGCGGGCTACCGCTGCGTGGCCTGGGACAGCCGCGGCCACGGCAAGAGCGAGGGAACCCGCGCGACCTTCGGGACCCGTGAGGTGGACGATGCGCTGCGGGTGATGGAAACCGCCCGTGCGATGCCGCAGAAGGTGAAGGGCCCCGAGGTGATCTGGGCCTATTCGATGGGCACGGCGGTGGCGCTGCAGACCCTGCCGCAAGTGCCGAAGGCCGAGGCCGCGGTGCTGCTTGCGCCGATGTCCGATCTCGGCGGCGTGATGTATCATCAGGCCCGGACCCGTTACAGCGGCATGCTCACGCCGATGGTGCCGGTGGTGCGGGCGAAGGTGACGAGCGCGGCGGGCTTTGATCCCAAGTCGATCCGGCCGGTGGATTTCGTGAAGCGGACCGACTGCAAGATGCTCTTCATCCACGGTGACAAGGATTCGACGATCCCGCCCTGGCAGTCGCAGCTGCTGTTAGACCAGTGCGCGCCCGGGCAGGGCGAGCGGATCCTGCTGCCCGGCGTCGGCCATGGCGGCGTGATGTGGGACCTGCCGGAGGAAACGGGCGATCAGGCGATCGAGTTCCTGCTGAAGAATTCGAAATGATCCCGCGGATCAGTTGCGGGAGGGCCAATGCCTGTAAGGATCTGCCTTCCGCGGCTCCGCCGCCGTGGAGTGCGTGCAGCCTGCTGCCGCTGTCCCGATGCAGCCTGCTGCAAGGGGCGCTGCAAAGGCGAAGCACCGGGTGTGGCGAGCCGCGGACGGAGCGTGGGATACGGAACTCTCCGGTGCTTCACGGCAGCAGGCTGCCTGCCGACAGCGGCAGCGGGCTGCGCGCAATCCACGGTCGCTGCGCGACTTTCGTTCCGGGGACTTGGCGGTGAGTGATGCTTTTCCGGTGCTTCGTCCGCCTGAAGGCGGGACTACTTACCCTTGGTGGCGGGCTGTTGGGGACAATGCTTTTAACGCACTCCTCACTTCACCGGCCCATACACCTCCAACTCGCTCAGGAAGGAGTGGTTCTCGCTGTAGTTATCCTGGCGCTCGTGATGGTCCGGAAAAGTCGCGCGGACGAATCTCGCGGGCCGCTTGTCGAAGCGCAGTTCCTTGCGCGCTTCGGTCTTTCCGGCGAACTCCTCCTTGCCGACTTCCTGGAAGTCCTTGCCGTCCTCGCTCACGGAGATCACCACGGACTTGGTCGAGCCGAAACCGGGGACGCCGAAGCGCACCGCCTGCACCTCGCGCGGACGGCCGAGGTCGATGGTGACGTACTTCGGGAATTGTGGTGCCGGGCCGGTGGCGAAGCAGTTGCCGGCGCCGCCCCACCAGTTGCCATCGGTTAGACCGGCGTTCCAGCCCGAGGGATTCGGATCGCTCGAGGTGAAGGGGCGCTGGCGGGCGACATTGCGGCCCATGCCCGGCTCGTCCGGCCAGTGGGTGTGGAAGGCGGCGGCGGGCAGGCCCTCATGGTTCATCAGGTTCGGCTGCGCGGTCTGAGACCAGGCGAAGCGCGCCATCGTCGGCTGCGGCACCTCGGCGCTCTTCAATAGGATCACTGGATCATTGCCGGAGATCTCCGCGGTCGCGGGCTTGAAATTCCAGTCCGGCCCCGCGACTTCGAAAAGCGCCGGTGCCTGCTGGTCGCGGGTTGCGAGACCGGTCGGCGTGCTCTTGAAGCGCACCTTGATCGCATCGCCCGCCACCTCGTAGCTTTCGAAAAGCGGGCCCGACTTCACGATGTCAGCCTTGCCATAAGTATCCGCCAGCGCCCACAGCGAGAGGCGGCGGCCGACCTCGGACTTGTTGCGCGGATGGATGTCGGCGGGATTGCCGATGTCCATGGTCACGGCCATCCCGGTGTTCGGAATCTTGAGGGCTTCCTGCTGGGCGATCCAGAGGCCTTGCAGCGCGCCCTGGCGGTTGTCGCCGTAGTTATAGGGCGCGAGCTGGACGAAGTAGAAGGGCGCGTCCGGCGCGTTGAATTGCTTCCGCCAGCCCTTGATCAGAGCTTCCATCTTGAGCGTGTAGAGCAGCTCCTCGCCGACGTTCGACTCGCCCTGATACCACAGGAAGCCGCGCAGCGCGTAGGGCACCAGCGGATGGATCATCGCCTGATAAGTGCCGAGCGCCTGGTTCGAGCCGACCGGCAGGACCGGCGGGGAAGGGGGCTGGGCGGGGACCGGCTTCTTCTCGTTCATCGCGCGCTCCGCGGAGTCCACCCAGGTGCGGGTGGCGGCGAGATGGCGGCGCATCGCCTCGTCATACTTCGGGCTGCCGGGGGTGCGGGCCCGGCGGAATTCGCGCATGTCCTGCAGGTCCTCGATCCCCTCGAAGCCTTCGTCCGCGAACCAGGGTTCGATCCGCGAGCCGCCCCACGAGCTGTGAATCAGCCCGACCGGAATCCCGAGCTCTTCGGTCAGGCGGCGACCGAAGAAATAAGCCACGGCGGAGAAGCCGCGCGCGGTGTCGGGCGTGCAGGGCTGCCAAGCGCCCTCGAAGTCATCGAGCCGGTAGGCCGAGACTTTCTTCGGCACGTTCAACAGGCGGAGCAGGGGAATCGGTCCGGAATTCGCGAGATCCTGATCTTCCTGGCGCGCGCCGCCGACGGTCCATTCCATGTTCGATTGGCCGCTCGCCAACCAGACCTCGCCGACCAGCACGTCCTTGAACTCGAGTTGATTTCCTCCCTCCTCGGCGACCGCCAGCGAGCGAGGCTCGGCACTGGCAGGCAGGGGATCGAGCTGGACGGACCAGGTGCTGTCCGGCTTCACCTCGGCGGTCTTCTCCTGCCCGGCGAACTTGACGGTGACTTTCTTGCCCGGGGTCGCGCGGCCCCACACCGGCACAGGGCGATCGCGCTGCAGCACCGCGCCGTCGGTGAAAACCTTGGGCAAGCGGACTTCGGCGAATGCCGGGACCACGAGGGCTGCCAGGGCGAGAATCAGCGGACGAATCATGGGCCCCATTAGGAGCGGTGGGCACGGATTCTACCAGCGTTGAATCGTCACTCTAACTCCTATTCAAATGCTTGAGGTTTTCTGAGCGAATGATAATGAAGTTCTACAAAGGCTGACCGCCCTGTCAGTTTTTACAGCCGTAAATGCTCCTAAATGTCGGCTTCTCCCTGGGCTGTTTTTTAAAAACCCCATGCTGTCCCCGCAACGCACCCTTGCGATCGCCTCCGTGGTGATCGCCCTAGCCGCCGTATGGTCGTGGCCTGACGGACCGCCGGACCCTGCTTTGCAAAAGGGGCAAGCCATCGGCCACGACCCGGCCAAAGTCGCCGAGCGTGCCCGCGAGGAGACCATGCCGCCTGACGAAAAGCCCGCCGGATTCGGCGAGTGGGCGATGGAGGAGATTGCCGAACCGGACTTCGCGAAGATCGAGGCCTTCAATGGCTGGGTCGAGCGCTGGAAGGATGCCCCGCCGGAATATCAGAAGGAGTTGCAAGCGGAAGGTCGCAAGCTGGCCGTCGAGCGCAGGCCGGAATTCAAGGCACTGATCGCCACCAATCCGCGCCTCGCCCTCGAGCAGGCCGTGCCGCGCGTGATCCGTCAGGACCTGCCTGCGGCGATCGTCGATTCACTTGAGACCCCGGTCTCCGCCACCGGCGATTATAATGTCTACCTCGGCAAGCCGGGACCGGATCAGGAGGTCCCGAAGGAAGGTCTGACCTTGCGCTATTTCGAGGCCGGCGGCGTCAGTTACAAGGCGCGGCCCGTCCCCGAGATCGCTGACCTCATGTCGCGCAAGCAGATCCCGCTGCGTGGGGTAGCGGTGGACCGCGAGTTCGCCGTGGCCGCGAGCCCGCTGCGACGCTTGGAGGACCGCGAAAGGATTCCGGCGGGCACCAAGGTCGAGAATGTCTGCCCGGTTTCCGGCGAGACCACCGAGGAAGTCGCATCCGGCGAGCCGGTCACTGAGGAAACCCCGACCGTGGAAGTCGGCGAGCGCATCATCACCCTCTGCGATGGCGCGCACGTCACCGTGCTCGACGAGAAGTATCGTACTTTGATCCAGGCCAGCGGGCCGGGCGGGCCGTCCTTCTTCATGGACAATTTCCCCGGCACCTCGTCGCGGGCGATCGGGAATTTCCGCTGCCTCTATATCCGCGCCACCTATCCCGACCAGATGGCCCCGCCGAATACCGAGGACGAGGCGATCGGGGACATGCGGAATACCACCCGCTTCTTCCTGGAAAACTCGTATGGCAAGATGACCACCACCGCCACGGTCACGCCGCTGATCGTGCTGCCGCAGACCCTCGCCTGGTACATCGCCAAGGACTCCGAGGTCGATGGACTGGGAACCATGCAGACTCAGGCGCGGACCGCGGCGCGGAAGCTTGGCTACGACTCGACCCAGTACAACTGCATCATCGTCCGCGTGAATGGCGGCCTGCGCAGCGGCTCCTCGTGGGGCGGCGGCGACAGCGTCTGGCTCGGCTGGGGCGGCATGGATGTGATCAATCACGAGTGCGGCCACTCGCTCGGCCGCAGCCACGCGAACTTCTGGGAGACCGACGACGGCACCGCCTACGGCAACGGCAAGAACCAGGAGTATGGCAACTCCTTCGACGTGATGGGTGGCAGCGGCGGCTTCGGCGCGCACTACAATACCGTCAGCAAGCGGGAGCTCGGCTGGCTGCCGGACAGCTACATTCACCAGCCGAAGACCAATGGCGTCTACCGCCTCTATGCCTATGACCAGCCGCGCCTGGAGGAGGGCAAGCGCTATGCGCTGACGGTGGCGAAGGACAGCATCCGCAGCTACAATCTCGAATACCATCCCGCCAAGGTCGCGGACCAAGCGCTGGTGATCTACGGCGGCATGGGCAGCAATGCCGGCCACCTGCTCGACACCACCCCGGGCAGCGCCGGTGGCAAGAACGATGGCGGGATCCGCCTCGGCAGGACCTTCTCCGATCCCGAGGCCGACATGCACTTCACCGTCATCTCGAAGGGCGAGACCTCGCCGCCTTCGCTGGATCTCGCTTACTTCCGCGGCCCTTTCGCGGGGAACCAGGCACCGGTCGTGAGTCTCGGTGCGAGTGCCACCAGCATCGCCGTCGGCGGCAGCGTGACCTTCACCGCCACCGCCAGCGATCCGGATGGCGATGCACTGGCCTATGAGTGGGAATTTGATGACGGGCAGACGGCTGCGAACGCCGCGGTGGTGACCCGCAGCTTCAGCACGACCGCGCAGATCACCGCGATGGTCACGGTGTCCGACATGAAGGGCAAGACGACCCGCCGCCACGTCGTCATCAACGTCGGCAGCCATGGCCGCCAAACGATCACCGGTAACATCACTTGGAACGCCGCGCCGCTCGCCAACGTGCGCGTGAGCAACGGCACCAAATACGCCTATACCGATGCCGCCGGCAACTATGCCCTGTCCGGCATCACCACCGGTGCTGCCACGCTCACCGCGACGCTCAATGGCTACCTCTTCACTCCCACCTTCACCAATCCGCTGGCGGTGGTAGTGGGTACCAATACCGCCCACTGGAGCGCCGACAATGAGACCTTCGTCACCCTGACCAAGACCGCCGATCCGGTCGAAGGCGGTGCGAGCGGCAGCTTCACGCTGACCCGCACCGGCCCGACCACCGATGACTTGATCGTGAAGGTCAATCCGGCCGGTGGCACCGCGATTCGCGGGACCGATTACAACTTCGCGCCGAACTACGTGACGGACGGCGATTACCGCACCTTCACCATTCCCGCGGGTTCGGCGTCCCTCGTTGTGGTGGTCACGCCGACGAATGATTCGTCCTCGGAAGGACCGGAGACCATCACCCTGCAGATCGTTTCGACCGGCACCTTCCTTTCGAATTCGGCGAACGCGCTTCTGATGACCCTGGCCGACAACGACACCGCGCTGCCTCAAGTGTCGGTGGTCGCGAGCGATCCCTATGGCATGGAGTTCCCCTCCGACAACGGCACCTTCCTCTTCAAGCGGATCGGACCCACGACCGCCGCGCTCAACCTGACCGTGACCTGGACCGGAACGGCCACCAACGGCAGCGACTACACCACGCTCCCTACGACCGTGACGATTCCCGCCGGGCAGGGTTCGGCCCTCGTGAATGTCTCGCCTTCGAACGACACCACCCTCGAAGCGCCGGAGACGGCGACCGTTAACATTAGCTCGAATGCCGCTTATGTTCGCGACAGCTCCGCCACCACCGCGACGGTGACCTTGAGCGATGACGACAGCCCGGCGATCACGGTGACCGCGGTGGACGCGAGCGCCTCGGAGGCCGGGCCGGATTCGGGAATGTTCATGATCAGCCGCACGGGTAGCACGGCTGCGGCGATCAAGGTCTACTATGGGCTCTCGGGCAGCGCTTTCCACGGTACCGACTATGCGCCGCTGACGGGCGAGCTGACGATCCCGGCCGGCTCGGCCAATGCGCCGGTGGTGATCACGCCATACAATGACGACATCGGCGAACCGGTCGAGGAAGTCACCCTGGCCGTGATCACCTTCAACAATGCCTACAGCCTGGGAGCATCCTTCCAGGCGACGCTGGGCATCGCCGACAGCACCGACACGCCGCTGGTCGCCGTGCGTGCGGGGAACGCCGGCACCGAGGGCGGATCGAATGCCACCCTGATCTTCCGGGCGATCGGCTCCGGTACCGGTAACGTGACCGTGAATTACACGGTGAGCGGCACCGCCACCGCGGGCAGCGATTACAACACACTCTCCGGATCGGTCGCGGTGGCAGCCAGCGGCACCAACGAGGCGACCGTAACCATCCCGGTGACCAACGACGCCGTTGCCGAGCCGGCCGAGACGGTCAAGGTCAAGATCACCCCATCCGCCAACTACCGGGCCTACAACGACGGCAGCGCCGAAGCCGTCATCCGCGACAACGACAGCGGCGAGCGAGTCTCCGTCTCCGCCTACAACTCGGGAGCCTCGGAAGGCGGCGGCACCGGGAGATTCTACATTGCCAGGGCCGGCAGCACCGGCGATCTGACCGTGAGCTACATCCTCTCCGGCACGGCCACGGATGGCGCGGACTATAGCCTTTTCGGCAAGACTACGGAGGGCACGGAATACGCCATCACCGGCCCGGTGCTGATTCCCGACACGGCGACCGGCGTGGTGGTGAATTTCAGGCCGGTGGACGACGCTCTGGCGGAAGGCACCGAGAAGGTCACCCTGACCGTCGTCGCGGCTGCCGGCTACGGTGTGGATCGCCCGGCCTCCGCCACGCTGGAAATCGCGGACAACGAAAGCCTCGCCCTCCGCGTCGGCTTCCAGACTTCCAGTTCCGCGACCAGCGAGCAACCCGGAGCCAATGGCGAGTACCGCGATATTCCCGTCGTCCTCTCCGCCTCCTCGGCGAATACGGTGACGGTGGACTACACCGGCGGTGGCGGCGGCGCGACCGGCGATGACGTCGATTGGTCCTACGTCGATGCCGCCAATGGCAATGCGATCATCCCCGGCGGCACCCTGAGCTTCCCGCCCGGCACGACCACGCAGAACCTCCGCATCCGCGTGAAGAACGACGGGGTTTCCGAGCAGGCCGAGACGGCGACGCTGGAACTGCGCGCCGCCAACCAAGCCTCTCTAACAGCAGGACTGAACAAGCACCACGTGCTGATCTTCGACGGCGCGGTCCCGGCCCTCGTGACCGAGGAGCGTTGGAACGGCGGCACGGTCTATAACAACCAAACCTGGAGCAGCGTCACTCCCAACTACAGCGGGCTGCTGACGACCTTCACCACGCCGGTCGATGTGGCCGATGACTATTCGCGGCGCCTGACCGGGCAGATCGTGGCCCCGGTGACCGGACAGTACCGCTTCTGGATCGCCTCCGACGATGCCTCGCGGCTCTACCTCAGCACCACCGCCAGCGCGGCGAACAAGGTCCAGATCGCGAATCTAACAACCTACACCGATTTCCAGAATTGGGAGACGGCCGGTTCGCAGCAGTCGGCGCTGATCAACCTGGTGGCCGGGCAATCCTACTACATGGAAGTCCAGCACCAGGAGGGGGGCGGCGGCGACCATGTCTCGGTGGCTTGGCAAGGTCCCGGCTTCACGCGGATCCCGATCGCGGGAGCGGCGACGGATGTCGCGCCGCGGACGGTGCGCTTCGTTACCTCCGCCAGCACCCGCCGCGAAAGCGATGGCGCCGAGCCGCTGCTGATGGCCGTGCTCGACCGCCCGGCAGGAACGACGGCGATCACCGTCAACTACGGCGTAAGCGGGAATGCCGCATCCGGCAACGACTACACCTTGACCCCCGGCACGCTCAGCTTCGCGGCGGGCGAGCAGATGAAGCTGCTGCCCTTGGCCCTGCTTGCCGATGCCGGGAGCGAGACGCCCGAAGTGCTCACCGTCTCGCTGACCACGGCCAGCGGCGCTCAGATCGGCACGCCCTCCGTGCACACGATCACGCTGGTGGATTCCGCGGCCCCCATCGTGGAGCCGGGCTTCGGAAGTGCGGTGGCGGCGACCGCGCCCGGCACGGTGCTGGGCACCATGACCGCGGTCCCGGCTGCGGGGCGGACCATCGCTTCGTGGGCGATCGTCGCGGGAAATATCCCGGCGGTCTTCTCGATCAATGCCAGCGGTCAAGTCAGCGTGTCGTCCGGCGTCTCGCTGCCGAATCCCGGCGCGGTGCAATTGGTGATGCGCGCGACCGACAATCTCGGATCGAGCGGCGACGGCACCTTCAACGTCGTCTGCAATGCCCCCGCCAACCGTATCTCGGAGCGGCGCTGGCTAGGGGACTCCGCATTCTGGAACGAGAACTGGACCGGCACCGCCAGCTTCAATGGCAGCCTCACCACCTTCACCACGACCTCCAGCGGCGCGGGCGACAACTACTCGCGGCGTCTGACTGCCTTGCTGGTCCCGCCGACGAGCGGCGACTATACCTTCTGGGTCGCCGGCGACGACCAGTGCCGCCTCTACCTCGGCACCAACGGGAGCTCGGCCAGCAAGGTGCAGATCGCTGCGGTCGATGACTACACCAGCTTCCAGGCATGGGACGAAGAGGGCGCTCAGAAGTCGGCCCCGATTCCCCTCCAAGCGGGCAAGGTCTATTGGATCGAGGCCCAGCAGCGCGAAGGCAGCGGCGGCGACCACTTGTCCGTCGCTTGGTCCGGCCCGGGGATCTCGCGGGTTGTGATCCCTGCTTCGGCGCTCTTCCCCTTCACTCCCTCCGCGGACTTCGGGCCGGCACCTGCACTGCCTTCGGCGGTGGTGGATGCGCCCTTGGCAGGCGCGATCTTCGAGGCGGGCGCGAATGTCCCGGTCAGCGCGAATGTCGCGGGCGGCACCCAGACGATCACCTCGGTCGCATTCTACCGCGGCGCGACCTTGATCGGGTCCGATGCCTCCCCGCCCTATGCGGTGACGTGGAACGGTGCGACGCCGGGGACTCATGCCATCACGGCGAAGGCGGTCTTCAGCGGCGGCGGGGTGACTTCCTCGCCGGTCACAATCACGGTGAACGATCCGAACCACGCGCCTGCTTTCACCAGCGATCCGCTGGTGAAAGCGGCGGCCACCGAGGATCTCGCCTACAGCGGCTCCCTGGCGGCGGACGCGGCGGACCCGGACTTCGGTGACAGCGTGACCTTCACCAAGCATGGCGGTCCCTTGTGGCTTGCCGTGGCAAGCGACGGCACGCTCTCCGGCACGCCGCCGCCGGGGAGTTCGGGACTCAACAGCTTCACCATCCAGGCGACGGATGTGGAAGGCGCAGCCGCGCAGGCGACCCTGCAGATCGAGGTGGTCGCGGGCGCCGGTTTGCCGCTGCCTTGGGAGGCCGGTGCCGTCGGCGGCGCGACGCTATCCGGATCTGCCACCTATGCAGGCGGCATCTATACGGTCGCGGGGGCGGGGACCTTGGCCGGTCGCAACGATAGCCTCAATTTCGCCTGGCAGACCATCAGCGGCGACGGGTCGGTCACCGCCCGGATCAACACGCTGGAGAGCACCGGCCCGACCGCGAGGGTGGGGGTGATGATCCGCGACACCCTGGCCTCGAACTCACGCCACATCTTCATCGGCCTGGATGGCGATAGCAGCTACCGCTGGGTCCGCCGCACCGGGATGAACGGCAACACCTCCACCTCATCGAGCGGCTCCGCAACGGTGCCGGCGGCATGGGTGCGGCTGGTGCGGAGCGGCAACCTCATTACCGCCTTCAAGAGTGCGGACGGCGTGAACTGGATCACGGTCGGCAGCCTCAGCGCCGGTTTCCCGGAGACCTGTTACGCGGGTCTGGCGGTGGCGAGCGGCAGTGAAGCGGTGCTGAACACGTCGAGCTTCAGCTCGGTCACGGTCGCGCCCTGAGTCCAATTTGTGGGGATCCTCGGGCTGCTTCACTTTACTCCGGTATGGAGGCCTCCATACCGGAGTAAAGTGAAGCAGCCCCGGGACTTCCCGGATTTTACCGGACCTTGCCGGGGACTTCTACTGTCAGTCGAGAAGTGTCACTTATTTGCTTGAAATAGCCATAAAAGACAGGAATGTGGCGTGGTTGTCCCTTCCTTCCAAGCCGTGGCTTTTACTGCCCGTGGTTGTCCTCATCGGTGTAGCCGGGTGGTCGCAGCGGCATCGCGAGCCGGTTGAAGCGGCTCCTGAGAAAGTGGCGGTGCTTGAGCGGCCCATGGCCATCGGGCAAGCCCCGGCTCCCGACTTCAGCCACGCGCCGGTGCCTGCGATCCCCGCCGGTCACGAGGGCCATGGCGTGGAGTGTGCCGCGTGTGAAGCCGAGCGAGGACTCGCCGTGTGCCGGGAGGATTACGCGCAGATGGAGTTCGCGCGGCTCTCCGACGGCCTGCAAGCGGATGAAGTCCAATCCCGCCTCTTGTTAGAGAGCTGCCGTCAATTCGCCGCCGCAGTGGTGAAGGATTGGTCGCACGCGAAGTCCCGGCCGGAGCTGCCGGCGGACGCGGTGGTGGCCGCACAGCGCCAGCAGATTCTGGAACCCGTCCTGATCAAGATCCCGCGCAAGCCCGGCGGCGATTAGTTGGAAAAGCCCTGTATGAAACCGATTCCCTCCCTGATCGCGGCGGCCTGTGCCGCGGTGGCGCTGCTGGCACCCCGCCCGGCCCGCGCCCAAGCCGAGATCCCCGCGGACTTCCTGTCCATCATCGGTGACACGGCGGGCACGCTCTCGGATGGCTACGGTTCGCCAGGCTCGATTCCGGTGCGTGGCCGGGATGCGTTCCCGGTGCTGATCGATAGCGGCAACCTGCCCGCCCTGGCCGCGGGCCGCGCCGCCAACGGCAGCCGTGCGGTGGCGGCGGCTCATACCGGCTTCTTCAACACCAGCAACAACACGACCTCGAAGTTGTTCGTGAACTCGATCCTGTGGGCGAGCCGCAAGACCGTGCCATCGACCATCCGGGTCGGGTCTAACAGCTCGACGATCCGGACCTTCCTCGCGGGCAAGGGATTCCTGACCAAAACGATCACGACGTCGATGTCGACCACGACGAACGACCTGTCGACCTGCGACGTGTTCGTGGGGGATTTTCATAGCGGTTTCTCGGCCACCGCGATTTCCAAGATCATCGCCTTCGCGGCCACCAACGACGCGACCGGCGGCGGGGTGGTGGTGTGCTCGACGCCTTGGGCGCTCAATGCACAGCCCTTCGCCGATGCGCAAGCGGTGCTCGAACCCTTCGGGCTTTCGGTGAGCGGCAGCGGCACGAATGCGGGCAGCTTCACGGTGGCGGCGGCTTCCTACCCGGCCTATCACAGCGCGCTCAACGGTCTCGACCAGTTACTATCGGGACCGGCGATGACGCTGGCCGAGAAGGTGATCGCGGCTGGCGCGGTGGACCGGGTGCTGGCGGTGCGGCCGCAGCAGGCCGACGTTATCGCCGGCCTCGATTCGCTGGAGGGAAGCTACGGCACGATCACCCTGACCGGGGCGGCACCGCTGGTGAAGGCGAGTAAGCCGGTCGAAGCGATGCTGGCACGCTTCCAGTCCGGCAAGTTCGACGCGCTGACGGCAGCAGGCTTGTTCGCGCATCCCTCTGCCTCCGATTGGCCGGGGAGTCCTGCCGCGGGCAGCACGGTCTCGAAGACCTTCACGGTGAACGGCACCGTGCCAGCCGACGTTTTCATGAACCAGGGCAGCCGCGGGCGTCGGGTGGAGACCCGGCTCTACGCGGCCCCGGGCGCGACGCTTACCGTCACGATCCCGGCGGACAAGGTGGCCGCGGGCGTGGTCCTCGAT
The DNA here is from genome assembly GCF_040801775.1 of Luteolibacter sp. Populi. Lineage (GTDB taxonomy): Bacteria > Verrucomicrobiota > Verrucomicrobiia > Verrucomicrobiales > Akkermansiaceae > Haloferula. The sequence continues at coordinate 727,037 of NZ_CP161812.1, read as the reverse complement.
ATCGGCTGCCACATCGACGAGAACTTCCACCTCGATCGCTGGAACCGCTTCCCGAAAGTCACGAGGCGCATCCCGCTGACTCAGGTCACGACGCAGACCGGCAACGTCTTCGGCGGCATCGTGTGGATCGTGGTGCCCGCGGGTGCCAGCCTCGGGAACTTCGATGTGACGATCAGCGGTGCGCTGGAGGCTCCCTGCTTCCAGCTCGGCGTGGATACGGATGCGACTTGGAACGCGACCCTCAAGAACCTGCCCGGTGCCTGGGGCTGCATCATGACCGAGAATGTCCCGGGCTACGGCAATACCCCGGCCTTCACCGCCTACGTCTCGCGGACGAAGCTGCAGGGCGTCACATCCGCCGAGGCGGTGGCGCAGCACTGGAAGAAGGTGATGGAGACCGCCGACGACCGGATGGGCTACACGGCCTTCCGCAAGCGCGGCGAGTCGGCCCTGTCCGACCGCGACATCCTCGCCGGTGGCGGCCATGCCGGGTATCCGGTGATGATGGCCTACGGCGATAGCGACGTGCTGGTGGACGATGCACTCAAGAACGGCGATTGGGGCTACTACCACGAGCTCGGCCACACCTTCCAGGACAGCTTCGACGGCAACTACGGGATCGCGACGCATGGCGAGGTGGACGTGAACCTGGTGCCCGCGCTCCTGCACAACCTGGTCCACGACAACACCTGCTGGGACGGCGACATCCACGGGACCTTCAACGGCGGCAACCGCCTGAGCAAGCGCACCGCCTTCATGGCGCTGGCCCCGGCGAGCCAACTCTGGGGCACTGCCTGTGGCGATGGGGCGACCGGCTACGACTTCTACTTCAACCTCTCCGAAGCCTTCGGCTGGACCGCGTATCGCACTGCGCTATCGCGGCTGATGGCCTGGCACCAGGGTGGCACGGATGCGGCGCTGAGTTCCTTCAGCGGGACCAGCGACCAGGCGAAGCGGAACCGCTTCTACGTGATTTTCTGCGACGCCACGGGCCGCAATCTGGATACTTACTTCCAGCGCTACGGCATCGGCGTCACGGGCCGCGGCTATGAGATCAGCCAGACGGCGAAGGATCACATCGCGGCCAAGAGCTACCCGGTGTGGATCGACAACTCGCCAGTGGATTCGATCGGCGATCCCGGCGTTCTAACAGCCAGCGAGAGCGTGGCGGCGGGCACGCTGATCGCGGACCTGAGCGTGAGCGATGCGGAGGAGCCGGGCAGCTTGTTCACCTGGTCGATCACTTCCGGCAATACCGAGGGGCGGGTGCTCATCGACAAGCGTACGGGCGAGTTGAAGGTCTCCGCCAGCGGCTTGGATCGCGAGAAGGTGGCGAGCTACAGCTTGGGCATCCAAGTGGACGATGGCGGGGTGAACCGGACGACGGTTTCGCGCACGGTCACGGTGAATGTCGGCAATGTGGTGGAAGGCCCGCTGCCTGGTGGCACGGCGGTCTTGAACGCGACTTCGGTGATGGGGGCGGGGACCGTTCTCGGGCAAGCGATCATCGCGGATGTGACGCGCACGCTGACGGCGGTTTCGATCTTGTCGGGGAATGGCTCGGGGGCCTTCGCGGTGAATGCCAGCGGGCAGCTCGTGCTCCAGACGCCGGCAGCGCTACCGGCGGCCTCGGTGCTGACCTTGGTGGTCTCGGGCACGGACAGTGCGGGAGCGGGTGGCTACGCCATCGTGCGGGTGCTGGCGAACGGCACGCCGGGCCTGCGGGAACAGCGCTGGACGGGGACCACGAAGTACACGACGAACACCTGGACCGGGGCCACGAGTTACACGGGTAGTCTCACCTCGTCGACCAGCACCGAGAACGTGGCGGAGAACTACAGCCGCCGTCTGTTAGGCTGGCTGGTGCCGCCGGTTTCGGGGGAGTATACCTTCTGGGTTTCGGGAGATGACGATTGCCGCTTTTACCTCGGCACGGATGAGACCGAAGCGAGCCGGGTCCTGATGGGCAGGGTGTCCGGGTATACGAATTTCCAGTCCTTCGATGGCCAGGGCGGCCAGCGCTCGCTGCCGGTGAGCTTGGAAGCGGGGAAGGCGTATTGGTTCGAGGCGCAGCAGATGGAAGGCGGCGGCGGAGACCATGTCTCGGTGGCTTGGCAGGGCGCGGGGATCGGCACGCGGGCGATCGTGGCGGGTGCCTACCTGGTGCCGAACCAGGCGGGTGTGGCGATGAGCAATGACCTGCCGGACCCGCCGGTGTTCACGGCTGATCCGATCGTCAAGGCGGGGGGAATGCAGGGGGTGGCCTATTCCGGCACGCTCTCCGGCGAGGCGACCGATCCGGATGGCGGGACTCTGATCTATTCGAAGATTACAGGTCCGACATGGCTGGCGGTGGCGAGCAATGGCGCGCTGAGCGGCACGCCCACGAACGATGATGTGGGGCTGAATAGCTTGGTGGTGAAGGTGACCGATCCCACGGGCCTTAGCGATCAGGCGGATCTCCCGATCACGGTGGCGAACGTGAACGATGCGCCGGTCTTCACGGTGGACCCGATCGCGGGAGGGAATGCGACCGAAGGCGCGGCCTTCACGGGCAGCGTCGCGGCGACGGCGGGCGACATTGATGGCGATGCCTTGACCTATTCAAAGGAGAATGGCCCTCCGTGGCTGATCGTGGCGGCGGATGGTAGCATGAGCGGCACGCCGCCTCCCGGTAGCGCGGGCAGCAACGCCTTCACGATCCGGGCGAGCGACGGGAGTGCCTTCGACCTCGCGGCGCTGGTGATCGAGGTCGAGGGAGGCGCATCGCCCTTCTCCAACTGGATCGGCGGTATCTTCGGCGATGTGACCGACCCGGCGGTCATCGGACCCGATGCGGATCCCGACCATGACGGCGACAGCAACGCGATCGAGTTCGCGCTCGGCGGCTTGCCTAACAGCACCGCGGACCGGGCCAAGGTTTTCGCGCGCACCGAGGACAGCAGCGATTCCGGCACGGCCCGCGAGTTGGTCCTGACCATCGCGGTGCTCAAGGACACGCCCGGCTTCAGCGGCAATCCTTCGCCCGCAGCCAGCTACGGCGGCTACACGGTTACGGTGGAGGGCAGCATTGATCTCGGCGGCTTCTCCAGCGCGGTTTCGGTGGTTGAGCCGCTGGTAACGAATCTGGACGACGCGCCGGATGGGTATGAGTATCGTAGCTTCAAGTTGGATGTTTCTGACGAGCTGGCGGGTCGGGGTTTCTTGCGGGTGGAGGTGAAGGAGACGGAGTGAGGAACTTTCGTTGAAGAAGCGCAGACCATGGCCTCAAGGCCATGTCGGAACGGAGGTCGATCCAGGGTGAGAAGCGCATTTCCGCCGGCCCTCCGGGGCGGGAATCGTGTTGTGACGGGGTCCGGTGGTTTCCCCACCCGACGCACCTCCGGCGCTGGGAGGGGGACCGTGCGGATTGGTCGGTGGGTCGGCAGGGAGGGACCATTCGCCGCACAGAGGACTGTGCGGACCACCTTTCCGACGCACCTCCGGCGCTGGGAGGGGGACCGGTCGGTGGGTCGGCAGGGGGGGGCCATTCGCCGCACAGAGGACTGTGCGGACCACCTTTTCGGCGCGGCCTCGGGCCGTCCCCAGCCGGACCTTTCGGAGAACGGTCCCTGCCTCCGGAGTTGTCAGACAGCCCGAATCGTCACTTTTCGGGGCTTGCACTTATCACTGCAATCTGCAAGATCGGATTTGTCGGTCAACTTCGGTTGATTATCACCCCCGATGAAGCGGAATCCCGCGATCTTGGCCGCGTTGCTGGCCAGCGCAACCTTAGGTTTCGTTGCATTGCATGCGCCGAAGCCGCGTGGGGTCGTGTTTGCCGGGGGCCGGGGCGAGATTGTCACTGATAATGCGCAGTCCGGGAAGCATCGCGAGCAGGAAGTGCAAGGTCCGGAGCGGCCTGGGGACGAAAGCGGGATGGCGCTGAACGACAGTTTTTTGGGCGAGGCGGTGAAGGACGGCGCGTTTCATATCGATCTGCCGGACGGCAGCGTGGCAGACGGCGAGGCGACGAGAGTCAGCTCCGACGAGCGGGGCGTGCTGATGATCGAGGGTCGCCTGTTAGCTCCGAAGCCGGGCCGCTTCTTTTTCCTGCGCCAGACTCGGGAAGGGGTCGCCGGGAGTCTGGTGGGGCATCTCCTGTTCGATGGCGAGGAAGGGGCGTGGAAGGTGGAGCCGTCCGGACCCGGGCGGACGCCACGACTGGTGAAGACCGACCGGGATGAAGTGATCTGTGTGAACTACCGCAGGCCCGAGCCGATGGCTGCGGACGATGCCGCTGCCGAGTTCGCTCCCGCGGCGCATCCGATCGACATCCCGCTGCCCGATTATCAGGACATCGTGCCGCTGCAAAGCCTGCCCGGGGCGAGCGCGGTGATCTACCTGGACTTCGATGGCGAGAAGGGCCCATTCCCGAGTTGGGGAGATTTCGATGCCGCCGCGCCGGGCGTGACGAACGAGCAGGTGAAGGTGGTCTGGGACATGGTCTGCGAGGACTTCCAGGGCTTTAATCTCAACATCACCACCGACCGCCGGATCTTCGACAATGCGGCACCGGGCAGCCGCCAGCACGTGATCATCACGCCTACCGACACTGCCGCTCCTGGGGCCGGCGGCGTGGCCCACGTCAGCACTTTCAACTTCACGGCGGACGTTCCCTGCTGGTCCTTTTACAGCACCGGGAAGTACTGCGCGGAGGTGATTTCCCACGAGGTCGGCCACACGCTCGGCCTTGCGCACGACGGGCGCAACGTGCTGCCGGTGGAGACGGGGGAATACTATCTCGGCCATGGCTCCGGGCAAACCGGTTGGGCGCCGATCATGGGCACGGCCTATTACCAGAACGTGACCCAGTGGTCGAAGGGCGAGTATGCCCTCGCCAACCGGACCCAGGACGACCTCGCGATCATCGTCTCGAACAACGACGTCCACTATCGCAGCGACGATACCGGCGATGAGTTGGAGACCGCGCGCTACCTCGAAATCGCGGGGGATGACAGCGTCTCGAACGAGGGCATCATCGAGACCGGCGCCGATGTGGATGCCTTCCGTTTCAAGACCAGCGGCGGCGCGGTGAGCCTGCGGGTCGATCCGGTGGCGGTGAATCCGAATCTCGATGTCCTGGCCGAACTGGTGGATACGGCCAGCGGCGATGTGGTGGCGATTGCGGATCCGGATGCAACGCTTCATGCCACGCTGGATGCGGTGCTGCCGGCCGGCGAATATCTGCTGCGGGTCAGCGGCACGGGGCGCGGCAATCCCTTGTTAGACGGTTACACCGACTACGGATCGCTGGGCACTTACTTCGTCAGCGGCAGCGTCGCCGGCGGGGTCAAGCCGCTGCGCTTCGCGGTGGACGAGAATAGCGGCCCGGGCTCGGCGGTGGCCAGCGTGGTGCCGGTGGAAGATCACGGGAGCGCGGTGCTGACTTGGGCGATCCTTTCCGGGAATGGATCGGGGGCCTTCGCGATTGATTCGAACACGGGCGTTTTGAGCGTGGCCGATGCCTCGAAGCTGGACTTCGAAACCCTGTCCACGCGCTGGGACGATCCGGCGACCTTCGAGTTGCTGGTGTCGATCACCGATGCCGATACGCCCGGGCTGAGCGAGGTGCTGCGGGTGGTGATCACGGTGGCGGACCTCAACGAGGCGCCGGTCCCGGCTACCCTTTCCGCGACCGTCTTGGAAAGGACCCGGCCCGGCACGGCCTTGCTGGCCATTCCTTCGACCGATGCCGATCACTTCGACCTGCCGTTCTATGCGATGACGGGTGGCAACGAGAACGGATGGTTTTCCATCGATCCGGACAGCGGATGGATTTCAACTTCCGAAACGGGGATCGGCGAGGTAGCGGAAGATACGCCCGTGACCCTGACGATCGAGGTGAGCGACCACGGTTCACCGCCGCTCACCGGCAGCAGCAGCGTGACCCTGACCGTGATCAACATCGTGTCCGATCATGTGCCGGGAGGGATCGTGCGGACCTACTATGAGGGCATTCCCGGAAGCGCGGTGAGCGATCTGACCGATGCGGTGGCGCAATGGCCGGAACGTCCCGACAGCGAGGAATTCCAGCCCGACTTCGATTCCGGGACGCACGGTGATAATTTCGGCAGTTCCCTGCATGGCTACTTCATCCCGCCGGTGAGCGGGAACTATCGTTTCTGGATCGCTTCGGACGGGTCCAGCCAGCTCTGGCTCGATTCCACACCGGGCCAGACGGGAGCGACGCAGATCGCCTCGTTGAGCGGTTCGATCGAGCCGCACACCTGGGCGGATGGCGTGCCCTACCGCTCCTCTCCGATCTTCCTGACGGCGGGCGAGGCTTTTCATATCGAGGCGCTGCACAAGGAGGCGAGCGGGCCGGATCATATTTCGGTGGCATTCTCCGGCCCGGGGATCGCGAAGCAATTGCTCACCGGGAAGTATCTCGCGCCGGAGTCGCGGAATTACGCCCCGTCCGTCACCGGCCATTTCGCCATCGGCGAGGATGCGTTCGCCGGGCAGGAAGTTGGGAGCGTGGAGGTCAGCGATGCGAACGCCGGCGACAGCCATGGCGGCCATGCGATCACGGCGGGGAACGAGGACGGAGCCTTCAGCATCGATCCGGGCACGGGTGCGATCCGCATCGCCCTGGCCGGTTTGTTAGACGCGCAGGCGGTGCCGGAGCGGACGCTCCTGGTCAGCGTGGTGGATGATGGCGCGCCGTCACGGAGCGGCAGCGGGGAAGTTTCCATTCACGTGATGCCAGCCGGAGTAATCGCCGGTAGCGGTATCCGGCAGCAGGTGTGGAACGGGATCGAAGGAACGACGCTGGAAGATCTTACCTCGAGCGCCGGATATCCATTCCATCCCGATCTCACGCGGACGCTGTCCGACTTCGATAGCGGGGCGAATATGGGCGACCACTACGGTTCCCGCATCCGGGCGCTGGTGACCGCGCCTGCCAGCGGCTACTACACCTTCTACCTGGCCTCCAATGACAAGGCGCAGCTCAAGCTGAGTGCGGATGCCGGCGCGGCGGGCGCGGTGGAGATCGCCAGCGTCAATGGCTGGACCTACTATAACCAGTGGACCAAGTACGCGTCCCAGGAATCCGCCGCGGTGTATCTGGAAGAGGGGACTGCCTACTACATCGAGACCTTGCAGAAGGAAGACGCCGGATCGGATCACGTGCAGGTTGCTTGGACCGGGCCGGACATTTTCACGCCGACGGTGATTCCGGGTGAATGCCTGGAGCCCTTCGACATCAATCTCCCGCCGGACTTCGGGCAGCCGGCCCCCCTGGCATTCGAGGTGCTGGAAGGGCTTGCGACGGGCTCGGTCATCGGCACCGTTCCCGCCAGTGATCCCGAGGGTGAAAGCGTGCTTTACTCGTTCCTTGCCGGGGATGCCGCCTTCGCCATCGACCCGGCGAGCGGGGCCATCACGGTGCTCGATCCCGGGGCCTTGAGCATCGGCACGCATGTCTTGAGCGTGGGCGCGCAGGACCGGGGCCTTGCGGGGACTTACCCCTTCAAGACGGCGGGCATCGCGGTCACGATCACGGTGCTGAGCACCAATCGAGCGCCGGTCTTCGCCACCGGGCAAGTCCTTCGCGAGGTGGCGGAAGACCTGCCTTTCGAGGAGTTGCTGGCGGCGACCGATCCCGATGACGGCGATGTGCTGGTCCACACCAAATTTTCCGGCCCGGACTGGCTGACCGTGGACAGCGATGGCACGCTGCACGGCACGCCGCAGGGCAGTGACATCGGGGAGAACCCTTTCGTCATCCGCGCGACCGATGCGGAGGGTCTCTACGATGAGGTGGAGCTTTTGATCACGGTGATCAACACCAACGACGCGCCGCTCTTCGCCGAAGATCCGCTGGACGGCGGCGGACACGGGCGCGAGGGCGAGGCCTTTACGGCAGGGCCGCTGCTCGCGAGCGATGAGGATGCGGACGACGTGCTGGTCTTCATGAAGATCGAGGGACCGGAGTGGCTGCTGGTCGCGGAGGACGGGAGTCTCTCCGGGACGCCACCCGCGGGAAGCTCCGGGGCGAATGTCTTCAAGGTGCGGGTGAGCGACTTGGCCGGCGATTCCGCGGAGGCTATTTTCCAGATCGATGTGGAGGCGGCGGGTCTGCCCCTGCCCTGGGACGCGACCTTGGTAGGGACGGCGCTAGAGGGCTCGAGCTCGGCACCCGGGGAGGGCGAGTTCCTGATCTCCGGCGCAGGTCGGCTTGAGGCGCGCGCCGACTCCTTCCAATTCGTGTGGCAGCCGCTGAGCGGCGACGGGATGATTACGGCGAAGGTGGACGCGATGGACGATACCGGGCTCTTGGCGCGGGCCGGAGTGATGATCCGCGATTCGCTCGCCGCCAATTCGCGGCACGTCTTCCTCGGGCTGAGCGGGGAAGGGAGCTTCCGCTGGGTGCGGCGCACGGGGCTCAATGGCAATACTTCGACCAGCGCGAGCGGCAGTGCGGCCTTCCCGGATGCCTGGGTGCGGCTGACGCGCAGCGGTGATGTGATCACCGCCTACAAGAGTTTCGACGGGACAAGCTGGGTCCAGATCGGCAGCCTGACGGCGGCGTTGCCGGAGACCTGCTATTTCGGACTGGCGGTGGCCAGCGGCAGTTCCGGGACGCTGAATGAAGCCCGCTTCAGCAACGTGTCCCTCGTGCCTTGATCCGCGCCCGTCACTTGATCCTGCTGCTCGCCGCGCTTGCGGCTTCCTCCTGCGGCAAGAAGGATGCGGAGGGGACGGCTCCGTCCGCGAACGGGAACAAATCCGCGCGTTCGGAGGATCGTACGGAGCGCGGGGAAGGGGACGATGGGGATGCGGTGCGGACCTTGAAGCGGAGCTTCGAGGATGCCTTGGTCACGCCCGATGCGGCATCGCGCGAGAAGGCGCTGGAGCAGGTCGCATGGGATGGGATCGACGTGGATGCCGGTCTGGCTCGCAGCGCCTTCGAGAAACTGGCACCGGACAGTGCGGCGAGACAGCGGCTGGCTGCGCACTTCGCGATGCGGCTGGCCGAGAGCAATCCGGACGAGGCGATCGGGTGGGCGAAGACGCTCGCGGAGGGCGAGCGCGCCGAAGCGCTGGGCCGGGTGGCGGTGGTGATTTCGAACAAGGAGCCGGAGCGTGCCGCGCGCTTGATCGCGGAGGAAATTCCCGCGGGTACCCCGCGCGACCGGGCGGTGGTCCAGGTGCTCCAGCGCTGGTCGCAGACCGAGCCGGCGGCGGCTGCCGAGTGGAGCAGCGATTTCCCTGCGGGAGCGGCGCGGAGTGCCGGGCTGAAGGTGACGCTCGCCGCTTGGCTGGAGAAGGATGCCCCGGCGACGGCGGCGTGGATCGAGGCGCGCGGGGATGACATGCTGCGGACCGAGTGCCTGGTGGCGGTTGCGGATTCCTTGAGAAGGGCGAGCCCGGCATTGCGGACGCAGGGAGTCGCGGCCTTCGGGAACGTGGAAATCCGCGGTGCGCTCGAAAAGCTGCTGGCCCAGCCGCCGCCTTGAGTGCATGGTATGAACTGTGAGTGTGGATACCTACCTCTGTCCCGGTTGTGACAAGGAAGTGCGAGTGGGCTCGCGCCGGTGTCCTCATTGCAACCCGCCGGCGAAGCGCCGCAAGCGGCAGCAGAGCGCGGCCTCCGGCAGCCGCCGGAGCTGGGAGCAGGACTCCGCGCAAGACGGGCTCGACCTGCCGGGCGAAGACTTCGACTACGACGACTTCGTGGCCCGCGAATTCGGCGGCAAGCCGCACCGCAAGACCGGGATCAAATGGTACTGGTGGGCGACCGCGGTGGCGGTGCTGGGTTTGATCGTCGTCGGTGTCGTCACGCGGGGCGGATGGTAATTCATTGCCCGATTCCCACTTGGCAAAATCCGGGGCTCCCGCTCAACTGCCATAACTATGGCAGAAGTCGCGGTGGAGATCGAGTACCTGCGGAAACGCTACAGCGGCGGCTTCGAGGCGCTGAAGGGCGTTTCCCTGAGCGTGCCGAAGGGCAGCGTGTTCGGCTTGTTAGGCCCGAACGGCGCGGGCAAGAGCACGCTGATCAAGTCGCTGCTGACGATCATCCGGCCGACCGAGTGCCGCGGGACCTTGCTCGGCAGGAAGATCGGCGACCGCAAGACCCTCGCGCAAGTGGGCTACCTGCCGGAGCATGCGAAGTTTCCCGACTATCTGACCGGGCAGGAGGTGATCGGCTACTCCGCGGGGATGGCCGGTGTGGCGCGCGCCACCGCGAAGGAGCGCACCAAGCGTCTGCTGGCATTGGTCGGGATGGCCGAGTGGGGTGACAGGAAGATCGGCACCTACTCAAAGGGCATGAAACAGCGCGTGGGTCTCGCCCAAGCGCTGGTGAATGAACCCGAGGTGGTGTTCCTCGACGAGCCGACCAACGGTGTCGACCCGGAAGGCCGGATCGAGATCCGCAAGATCATCGAGGCGATGAAAGCGGAGGGCCGCACGGTTTTCGTGAACAGCCACCTGCTGGCGGAGGTGGAACAGGTGGCGGACCAGGTGGCGATTCTCTCGAATGGCAATGTGATCCGCTCGGGCTCGGTGGAAGCGCTCACCGGCGCGGGCTTGCAGTATGAACTGCGGACCCAGGGTCCGGTGCCGCTCGACCTGCGGCAGAAGCTTGAGGCTGCGGGCCTGCAAGTGGCGGGCGACCGCCTGCTGATTCCGGCGAAGGATGCGGCGGAGGTGCAAGGAGTGATCGATGCTCTGCGGACGGCGGGCATCGTGATCCGGGAATTGAAGGAATCGCGGCAGTCGCTGGAGGAGCTCTTCCTCTCGGCGGTCAACAGCGCCCGCGAGATGGCGAAAGGAGGTGCGAAGTGAATGCGGTTTTAGCGATTCTGATGGATTCTTTCCGCCTGCTGAAGGCGCGGCGTTTGTTCTGGATCACTTTCGGGATCTCGCTGGTGGTGGCGATCGCCTATGCTTCGATCGGCTTCGACAAGGAGGGCATGACTTTGTTTTTCGGGGCAAAGTCGTTTGAGAATCCGATCCTGCGCGAGGGCCAGCCCGAGGCTGCCGCGTTCTATGTGTTGCTGTTCACGGACGGGATGGTGGGGCTATGGCTCGCCTGGTTCGCCATGGGGCTGGCTTTGATTTCCACCGCCGGGATCTTTCCCGACTTCATCTCGGAGGGATCGATCGGGATCTCGCTGTCGAAACCGATCGGAAGACTGCAGCTATTTTTAACGAAGTTCGCCGGTGGTCTGCTGTTCGTCGCGCTGCAGGTGGGAGTCTTCACCCTGGTGGTGTTCCTGGCGATCGGTTTCCGGATCGACGAGTGGAATTTCACGCTCTTCTGGGCGGTGCCGGTGACGACCTTTGTTTTCGGCCTGCTCTATTCGGTTGCCGTTTGTGTGGGGATCTGGACCCGCTCCACCCTGATCGCGCTTTTGAGCGCGATCCTGATGTGGGTGCTGTCGTGGATTTGTCATTGGACCGAGGAGAAGTTCTATCTCTTCGCCTACACGATTCCCGAGGCGGGATTGAACGTGGATTGGTCCGGTGGAGGAGGGGTGAAGGAGACTACCGGGGAGACGCCAAAGCCAGAGGAGGGAATGGTGAAGGCGCATGCGGTCGCCCGGTCGATCGGCTCGCCGCTTCCGAAGACCCGCGATTGCACCCTTTATCTCAAGCATCTGATCGTGATGAAAGAGCGAGATTCCATGCTGTCCGGGATCTCCATGTGGGACCTGATGACCGGCAGCTTGCCGAACTCGAGGACCCGGGCTGCGGCGAAGAAGGCTGAAGAGCGCCACTCGGCGTGGTATGTCTTCGGCACCTCTGCGGCGTTCGGGGCGGTGATGCTATCGCTTGGAGCGTGGGTCTTTTGTCGGCGGGACTATTGAGAGATGGCTCGCCGCCAGAGGCAGGGACCTTTCTCGGAAAAGGTCCGGCTGATGGCGGCGGCGGTAATCCCATCGGACACGGCGGGGTGAGCGGCCACGCTCCCAGCCGGACCGCTCGGAGAGCGGTCCCTGCCTTGCGCGGGATCTGCCGGGATCATGTGGCGGGCAACTTCGGCAGCTTCGGAGCTTCGATGAAATCGTTGATCGTGATCGCCGCGGGCAGCGGGGAGAATCGGCGGGTGCCGGTGGCGGCGCGCCATGCCGCCCGGATCGCCTGCTTGTTGCCCGGTTTGAAGAGCCCCGCGAATTCGAGGAAGCTGATCTCCTCGTCATGATCCGTGTCGAGGGTCGCCGCGGCTTCGGCACGCTGCTCGCGGGTCTCTTGGGCTGCTTCGTAGGTCGAGAAGTTCGGCAGGGTCCTGGCGGTGATCCATTCCTTGAGATCGAGGCCGGAGCCGCCTTTCGCCCGGGACCAGAATGCATTGATCCGCGCCTCCGGAGTGCCGGGGGGCCACATCGCGGCCACTTCGCTGCGGGTGACGATGCCGTCCGGAATTTCATCCAGCTTCAGGAAGGCCGCGGCCCGGGAGATCCAAGCATCGAGAGTGCGCGCCAACGCGGGGACGCTCTTCGCCGTGATGAATTCCGCAAGCGATACGTCACCGGAGGCATCGGTATCGACCTGTGTGAAGAGCTTCTCCTTGGCCGCCGCCGGGGGCTTCACATAAATCCGGAGCCATTCGGAGGGGGAGAGGTTGCCGCTGGCATCCTCATCGAAGGCGATCAGCAGCGAAGCCTCCGGACCGGACAGCAGCGAACCGCCGATACGGAAGATGGAGACCTCGCCCGTGTCAGGAGTGCTCGTCTCGTCGAACGGATTCACCGAGTCCTCGGTGGACGCCGCGGCGATCACCGTGTCCCCGCTCAGGGCCAAGGCCGAGGCGAAGGATACCTGTGATTTTCCGCCGATGAGATTCTCGCGGGTCCATGCGGTGCCCTCGCGGGCGAAGACATACGCCGCACCGTTGGAGCCGGGATCGCCAGGCTGGCGTTCTCCGGCTCCAACGAGCGCGATGCTGCCGTCGATGGCGACGGCTTGCCCGAAGCGATGGATCGCTGCGGGGTTCTCCGGGGTAAAGCGGGTGATGTGGTACCATGAATCGCCGCTGCGGGCGAAGAGGTGGGCGGCACCTGTGCCATTCGCAGGGATGGGCTCGGGCAGAATCTCCGGCCCCGGGGCACCGATCAGTGCGTAGTTCCCGCTCAGGGACACGGCGGTGCCGAAGCGAAGGTCGGCTGCTCCATTCAAGGTGGCCTGACGGATCCAAGCGGTGCCATCGCGGGTGAAGACATGGGCGATTCCCTGCTGCGATTCTTCTGCCGGAGCGCCGATCAGCACGGTCGCGCCGGCGATGGCCACGGATTTGCCGAATCGAGCGGCTGCACGGGGCAGGCTTTCTTCGAGTGCTGCTTCTTGGGTCCAATGCTCATCGCTGCGAACAAAGACATAGGCGCTGCCTTGTGCCTCTCCGCCGTCCGGGGCGCCGATCACGGCGTTATTGCCATCGAGTGCGACGCTAGCCCCGAAGGAGCCGATGGAAGAGCTGCCGTTGGAATCGAGTTTCTGCTGTAGCAGCCAGTGGCCTCCACTGCGGACGTAGGCATAGGCACTGCCGCCGCCATCGCCTTCACCGGGCGAACCAGCGATCAGGGTATCGCCGCTTACCGCCACTGCGGCACCGAACAGGATCCCGTCTTCCGTTCCGGCCGGACTGAACTTGGCCTGCTGCGCCCAAGTCGTCCCATGCCGGGTGAAGACGTAGGTGGTTCCGCGCTCGGTGCCGGTAGCGGTGGTGTCGGTAGCGGCACCGATCACGCAGGTATCGCCGTCGATATCGACCGAGTAGCCGAAGCGGTTGCGGATGGCATTGTCTCCCATGTTCAAGGTGGCAAGGCGACTCCAACCCGAGCCGTGTCTTTCAAAGACGTCAGCACTGCCGCTGGCCTTTCCCGCTTCGGTGCTAGTGCCGGTCCATCCGGCCAAGGCGTAATTCAAGCTTGCCGCCACCGGAACCGTCTCGCCGGCGACGTCCGTTCCCAAGGGCCCGAGAGTCGCCGACTTGGTCAGGACGTCGCGCTCCCGGTTGAAGAAACAGGCGGCTCCTTTTCGCAGGCCGCCACCGGTGTTCACGGAAATCCTGGCAGCACCGACGACCGCGGCATTCGCGGTGAGAGCGACGGTGCGCCCGAAGCCGTCGGCACCTTGCCAGCCGGAAGTGATCCTGGTTCTCTGGGTCCAGATGCCTTCGGCGAACGTGAAGAAATAGGCCGCTCCCGGACTGGTTTCATCAATCCCTTCGGCCCCGACAAGCAGACCGGAGCCCGACAGGGCGACTGCAACCCCGATGTGTTCGTTGGCCGCGAATGTGAGCGGGATCTGCGCGGTCCATAAATCCCCGGACCGGGTGTAGAGGTAGACGGCACCGTTGGTAGAGCCTCCGGGCGCGATCCGGGCTCCTACGGCGAGATTGTTGCCATCGATGGAAATCGCCCTGCCGAAAAAGGCGGGAGAAGACGTGTCCGGGGGGAGGAATTGTCGCTGGAGTAGCCAGCTATTTCCAAATCGGACGAAGACGTAAACGCCTCCCCTTTGCTTGTCCTTTTCGATCGCCCCCACCGCCGCTGTCGTCCCGCTAAGCGAAAGAACCTCACCGAAGTGATCTCCGCTTTGCCGGCCCTCGGGGCTGAGGGTGGCCTGCTCGACCCAGGAATTTCCCGAGGAAACGAACACGCTCACGCTTCCCGCATCGACGCGGGCGGGGAAGTCGTCGAGCGGTGCGCCGACCAGAATGGTGGTCCCTGAGATTGCGACCGCCCTGCCGAATGCATCTCCGCTTACCCCGGCGCGCGCGGCAAGTTGTGCCCTCAGCAGCCATTTGCTACCCGCGCGGGAAAAGACATAGGCGCGGCCGACGTCGGCTCCCCTCGGCGTGTCGTCGGAATCCGCACCGATCACGGCGGTGATTCCATCCACGGCCACCGAGATTCCGAAACGGTCGCCAGCTTCACCCGAGCCTGTGACTTCGGGGCCCAATTCTTTTTCCAGATTGGTGATCAGCGGATCGATCGTGAGGGGATAGCGCGCACCGCGGTCGTCCACCGCGAGGCGGATGCCGTCCGCGGTGGGGGTCATGCTGGCAAGCAGGTCCTTGCCGTCCGCATCCCACGCTTTCAGGCCGGAGTATCTGAGTTTGGGTTCTCCGTCCGGGGAATGCAGCTCAAGCGTTCCGGGATCGGCCGTCGTTACCGCGTGGGGTCCGGAGAGTTTCACTTCGAGTTGAACCTCATCTCCGGCAGCGGCGGGGCGGTGGCTCAGGGTGAAGCCGTGCTCGATGCCTTCCGGGCGGTTCTCGAACCATTCGGTCACGCCGTCGCGGTGGCGGAGTTCGGCGCGAATCCCGGTGGTGCTCAGCTCGGATGCGGCTCCGCCGTCATCATACTCGAAACCGGCTTGAAGGTCGTCGTGCCCGCCGATGGAGAAGCGCACGCCTTCGTTCGTGTAGCGGGCCGCGATGTCCTGGCCGGGGTGATAGGAGAAGGAAGACACGCCTTCATTTCCGGGCAGAGCCGCTTCGCTTTCGGTCAGGGGCGTGATGTCGCGGCGGGCGGTGTCGAGAGCGGTCCAGAGGCTTTCCTGTTCCGAGGGGGCCAGAGCTTGGAGGGCGGCGGCCCCGCCGGCTGCGGAGCCCGCCGGATGGCTAGGCGAGGGGGCCGGAGCGTGATGCCCGGCTTTCCGGCCCTCCTCAGGGGAGGGGGCGGATTTGAAGAGCCAAAGGCCGCCGCCAAGAACCATCAGGGTGGCGATGCCGAGGCGTCGCGTGCGGTGGAGGGATAGCGGAGGAGTTGGATTCATGGTGGGGGTTTTTGATGGGCAACTGATTTACAATGTAAATTCATTATCACCACGGGATGGAAAGAACTTTTGTGTGAAGATTCCGTGAAAGCGCGGCTTTTCTTGGGACGGTGGCGACTCCGACGGGAGACCCGCATTCTCTTCCCTTAGAAACGCGGCAAGGAGGGCGCCTCGATAAAAGGGCCCAAACCGATGTCGGCAGGCGGATCCTCTTTCCGCGGGGTGGCGGTAGCGGCCCGCCAGGCGACATTCACTTTCTTCGAGGCGGTGCCCTCCTTGAAGAAGAACCCGAATTCGCTGCGGCTGAGCCTGCCGTTTTGATCGAAGTCTTTTTCTCCAAAGGCCGACCGCCGCGAGGCGCGGATCTCCTTCGCGACGGCGTAGGCCGGCAGCGAGGGGAGAATGCGGGCCTTGACCCACTGCGCGAGTGTTAGTCCGGCAGCTCCGCCCATTCGCTTCCAGGTGGCATCGATCGCTTTCGCGCGCGCTCCCGGCTTCCACATCGGGGTGATCTCGGTGCGGGTCATTAGGCCATCCTTGTCGAGGTCGAGCTCGATGAAGGCGGCGGCACGGTCGAGCCAGAGGTTCAGGGTCTTCGTGAGCTTGCGATTGCCGCGGGCGGCCTGGAGCTCTTCACGGGAAATGCTGTTGGAGGCATCGGCATCGACCAATGCGAAGGAGAGTTCCTTCTTCGGTGCCGCGGGATAGACCGCGCGCCATTCCTGAGCGGACAGTGAATTGTCCCCGTTGGTATCGAAGGTTTGCAGGAAAAGCTCGTGCTCCGAACTCAGGATGAAGAACCACGCACTGCCTTGGTTCGGAGTGATGTTACCGACCGGCGAGGTTACGGCGTCTTCATAGGGTGCACCGACCAGCGCAAAGGCCCCGTCAAGTGCGACCGAAAGCCCGAAGCCATTGCCGGTGGTATTGCCGCTCCGCAATTCGAGCCGGTGGCCCCAGACACCGTTCTCCCGCGAAAAGACGTGCGCGGAGCCGGGGAACGCCGGATCGGAGCTGCTGTATTGAGTCTCATCCGCCGGTGCACCGATCAGGGCGAGATCGCCGCTCAGCGCCACGGAAGTGCCGAAGAAACCCGCGCCGGACAAGGGGGGTGCGGCGAGGACTTGGCCGGGGCTCCAGATGCTACCGCTGCGGTGGTAAGTATAGACCCGATTTTGACCGGAAGCGCCGATCAACATGGCATCCCCTTTCAAAGCTAGCGTTGCGCCGAAGAGATCGTGGTCCGACGAGTTCACCCCGGCGAACTGCTGCTCCTGCTGCCACGAGCCATCCTGCTCCACAAACGTGTATGCCTGGCCGAGGCGGACACTTCCGGAGACCCGCGGTGCGCCGACCAACACGCGGTCGCCATCGACGGCCACCGCACTGCCGAAGAGATTCCCGATGCTCCCGTCCCCGGCCTGGAGCACGGCGGTCTGGTGCCAGCCGATCTCGCCGCGATCGAAGATGAAGACCCTGCCTTGTTGGTTGCTCGAGCGATAGGAGATGAAGGGCGCGCCGACAATCACCCTGCTGCCGCGGATCGCTACCGCGGAGCCGTACATGTCGTCCACGTCGCGCCTGCTTGGCAGCAATTTGGCATCGAGTTCCCATGCTTCGCCTTGCTTGCGATAGACGGTGGCACCGTCGTGTGAACCGATCACCGCGGTGGTGCCGGACAGGCTCACCGCAGTGCCGAATTCAAAGATTCGATGGTCTTCATTGTCAAAGGCGGCCTCCGCTTCCCAAGTCCCGTTGATGCGGGTGAGCAAATAAGCGCTGCCCTGGCGGTAATTGTTGATGCCGTCCTCGTCGTAAGGGACGCCGATCAGGCAGCGGTCGCCGTCGATCGCCACGGCGGTGCCGCCATAGTAGTTGTCTCCGCCGTC
This sequence comes from Luteolibacter sp. Populi, assembly GCF_040801775.1. Lineage (GTDB taxonomy): Bacteria > Verrucomicrobiota > Verrucomicrobiia > Verrucomicrobiales > Akkermansiaceae > Haloferula. The sequence goes on along the minus strand of NZ_CP161812.1, from coordinate 709,371 downwards.
ATTGGGGCGGAGCGTTGCCTGCTGGAGCCAGTCGCCGCCAGTGAACTGATAGACCAGCACGCGTTCCGCTCCGGAGTCGGTATAGTCTGCATAAGAAAACGCGGAGCCCATGCCTGCCAGGAGAGTGTTCCCGTGAAGGGCCAGCGGGAAGCCGAAGCCGTCCTCGGGCGAGGCGTCCGGGCGGCGGATCCTCGGGCCCGCCTCTGCCCAAACGTCGGCCTGACGGGCGAAGCGGATGATTTCCCCGGCCGGTTTGTCGTAGTAGAAGCGCGTGCCGGGAGCAGCGACCAAAGCTTGGTCCCCGTCTAGCAAGACCGCGGATCCGAAGGCCGCGCAGACCTCGACCTCGGGCGTGAGGGCGGCGGGTGCGGACCAGGTGCCGCCGCTGCCGGTGAAGACAAAGGCACTGCCCCGGTAGTCGCGCTCGTCCGGCGCGCCCACCAGCAGCGTGTCTCCCTGCAGGTCCAGAGCCCTGCCGAAGCCCGTGCCGGGGGCCGTTGCCGAGAGCTTGGCCGCTGGCGACCAGGAGCCGCCGCTGCGCGTGAAGACATGCACGGAGCCGGTCTTGGAATTGACCGAGTTCCGATAGGCCGGGGCTGCGACCACGGCCTGATCGCCCTCGATATCCACCGCGAAGCCGCAGCGGTCGCCAGCCGTCGCGCCAGGAGGTGCCAGCTTCGCCGCTTCCACCCATGACGCGCCCTGTCGCTCGAAGATGTAAGCGCTGCCCGCCGTTTGCGGGGAAGATTCCTGGTCGGGCGCGCCGACGATCAGGGTATCGCCAGAAAGCGCGAGCGATCTGCCGAAAGCCCCGTTGAGCGAAGCCGTGGCAGGGCTGAGGATCTGCTGCTGGGTCCAGGTGCTGCCGCTGCGGGTGAAATGGTAGACGCAGCCGCGGTTCGACATGATCCCGCCACCGGCGGCTGCGCCCGGTGCCCCGATATACGCATGGTCTCCCTGAAACGCGATCGCCATGCCGAAGGTATCGACCGCCAAGCGATCACTTGCCGTCAGCCAGGCTTCCTGGGTCCATGTGCCTGCAACGAGACGGAAGACATAGACGCTCCCGGACATGTCACCGCCGGGAATGTCATCGTAGGGAGTTCCGACGAGCGCGGTATCGCCATCGATGGCGATGGCCTCGCCGAATTCGTTGGGCGCGGCACCGAAGCCCGGCACGGGTGGATCCAGCCTTTGTTCCAAGGTGGTGATCAGCGGATCGACCGTGACCGGATAGCTCGCGCCGTGATCGTTGAACGCGATGCTGATGCCGCCTTTTTCGGCGTGCATCGAAGCGGGAAGGGGATTGCCCAGGGCATCGAACACCTTGAGCCCCGAATATCGCAAGCAGGCCGCTCCGTCCGCGGGGCCCAGCAAGAGGTCGCCGCCGTTCCCGGCGGCGGAAGCGGTCAGGCCGTCGAGGCGGAATTCAAGCCGGACGGATTCACCGCTGGCGGGCGGCCGCTGCGCCAGGGTAAAGCCGTGTTCGATGCCCTCCGCGCGGTTATCGAACCATTCAACCGTGCCGTCCTGGTGCCGGTATTCGGCGCGGGTTCCGGCAGTGGAGATCCGCGAGTCCTTGCCGGCAGAGGCATAGCTCATGCCCAGGGTCCAGGGGCTTCCTGAAGAAGGCCGCAGCAAAATCCCGCCGTGCTTGAAGGTGGCCGACAGCCTTTGCGCCGGATGGTGCAAGGAATGGGTAACTCCTTCGTGCTGTTCCGATCGCGCCGCAGGGAATTCCCGGATTCCGCGCCGGGCGGTGTCCAAGGCTTGCCACAAGCCAGCCTGTGCCGGGACCACGGGAGCAGAGGTGGCAGTCGCCAGGGACGTCGCAGGATCGATGGGGCGCGGCCTGTCAGCGCGAGGCATCACCGGCGAAGCTCCCGAGGACGCCGTCCACGGCATGCCGGAACGATCCAGCAGCAGCATGATCGCGCCCGTGAGGAGCAGGGCGGCCAGCCCGATCCGGAGGGGTTTGTGGCTTGGAAGACTTAAGCGAATCATGAGTGGGGGATCAGTCGGTACGAAACGAACACGTGCCGGGAGCGAGGTAGATGAACCCGCCGGGAAATTCCCGTGAAAACTGCCCGGCCGATCTAACACGTTCCGCGAAATCCCGTCTCCCGGGCACCGGCGAAGGGCTCCGCGCGGGAAGCCCGGGTGAAAGAGAGGAAGCGTTGCCGATGCGGGTTTTATGCCGGTGCGAACACCATCGCCGTCCGCGCCGGGGTGTAGATCGATAGCATCCCGTCCGCCGAAACCGGATAGGTCATCGCCGCGTCCACGCGATCCTGCCCGCCGAAGGGCGAGGCATCCGTATCCAGCACCAGCCGGTACTCGCCCCTGCCCGGCACCTTGAACTTGTAGTCCGGAATCGAGCGGTCGACCGAGAGATTGAAGACGAAGATCAGATCGCCCCGCCGCGCGCAGAGCACCTTGTTGACCGGATCGAGATTGAGCAATTCCGCGCGCTCGTTGCCCGGGATGCCGTGTTCCTTGCCGGCCTCGATCATCGCGCGGTCGAAGGCCCCGAGATAGGAGTATTTGAGGGCCGGGTTTTCGGACAGCGACCACTGGCGGCGGCAGTAGTGGTAGGACCAGCCATTGCCCTCGCGCGGGAAGTCGAGCCATTCGGGGTGACCGAATTCGTTGCCCATGAAGTTGAGCCAGCCCTCGCCGCCGAGCGCGAAGGTCAGCAGGCGGATGATCTTATGCAGGGCGATGCCGCGCTCGACGATCGGGTTCGGATCCTCCCTGCCCATGTGCCAGTACATGTTCTGGTCCATCAGCCAGAAGGCCAGGGTCTTGTCGCCCACTAGCGCTTGGTCGTGGCTCTCGGCGTAGGCGATGTTGGCCTCGCCATGGCGGCGGTTGGTCAGGGTTTCCCAGATCTCGCTCACGTTCCATTCCTCGTCGGGCGTGTGCTTGAGGAGCTTGATCCAGAAGTCGGGAATGCCCATCGCCAGGCGGTGGCTGAAGCCTACGCCGCCATCCTGTACCGGCTTGCACAGGCCGGGCATGCCGGACATGTCCTCGGCGATCAGGATCGCGCCGGGCTTGATCTGGCGGGCGAGGGTAGTCGCGAGCTGGAGATAGAGCACCGCGTCCTGGTCGGATTCGCCGCCGAAGTAACTCCAGTAGTCATTGAAGGAGGTGGCCCCGCGGTGCCAGTAGAGCATCGAGGTCACGCCGTCGAAACGGAAGCCGTCGAAACGGAAGTCCTCCAGCCAGTAGCGGACGTTCGAGAGCAGGAACTGCCGGACCTCCGGCCGCCCGTAGTCGAAGACCTTCGAGTCCCACTGCGGGTGATCGCCGCGGGCATCGGAGTGGAAGTAAAGGTTGCCCGAGCCGTCGAGGTCGTTGAGCCCTTCCGCGTAGTTCTTCACCGCGTGCGAGTGCACGATGTCTAACAGCACCGCGATCCCCAGCCCGTGGGCCATATCCACCAGGTATTTCAGATCTTCCGGGGTGCCGAAGCGCGAGGTCGGCGCGAAGAAGGAGGAGACATGGTAGCCGAAGGAGCCGTAGTAGGGATGCTCCTGCACCGCCATGAGCTGGACCACATTGTAGCCCGCCTTGGCGATCCGGGGCAGGGTGGCATTCGCGAATTCGCGGTAGGTGTGGACCCGCCCTTCCTCGCCCGACATGCCGACGTGGGCCTCGTAGATGAAGGGCACCTTCACCGTCGCGGGGTCGAATTCGTGCTTCCACACGTAGGACTCGGCGGGTTCCCAGATCTGGCCGGAAAAGTCATGCGATTGCTCGTCCTGCAGGGTGCGGAAAATGCAGGCGGGAATCCGGTCGCGGCGCGAGCCATCGGCCCCCGTGATGTGGAGCTTCACCTTCTGGCCATGGGCCAGGGAGCCCGGCGGCAGGCGCAGTTGCCAGACGCCGCCGCTCGCCGGAGCCAGCGGATGGCTCTCGCGGTTCCAGCCGTTGAAATCGCCGGTTAGAGACACCGCCTTGGCCTTCGGCAGCCACTCGCGGACGATCCAGCCGCCGTCGGGCTGGCGGTGGATGCCGGTCAGCTTGTGGCCGTTGGCATGGGCTGTCAGGCTGCCGCTGCGGCCTTCGATGTCGGAGACGCTTTGGCGGAACCGGTTCAGACGATGGGCAATGACCTCCTTCTGAGGTTCGAGCCAAGGATCATCGAGGACCAGCCGGGGAGTATCGCTCACCCGGCGACCATGGCCCAAGATGACAGTGGTGCAAAGTGATGAGTGCGTCCCGACCGGCATTCCGCGCCGATCGAGCCTCACGGTCCTTCAAGGTTGGACCGATGATTGGACCGATGATGTATCGCCCATGTGCTCCTTGACGAAGCCTTGGAGGTAGCCGGCCGTGAGCACCGTATTGGTCAGCTGCGGCGCCGCATCGCCCCGCACGTAGAGGACGTTCACCGGGATGGCCACTTGGCCCAGGCGCATCAACTCGGCGTCGATCTCGGGCTTGTCCACGGTCTTGTCGGCCTTCAGGGTCACGATCTGGCGGGCTTGGAAAAGCTTCGCAGTCTCAGCGGTGTAGGCGGCCGCCTTATTCGTCTGGCAGGTGAGACACCAGCGGGCCGTGAAATCGACATAGACCGATTTGCCCTCCTTCAAGAGCGCGTCCTGCCTTTCCTTCGACCACTCCTCCCACTTGATTTCCGGTGCTCCCGCGATTGCCGGGGCCGGGGGAGATGGCTTGGCCAGGATCGCGCCGCCCGCGATGAACAGTGTGGCGAATACACGGCCCAAGGTCCGCGCCTTTGCGGAGCGGTAGGGCAGGACCCAGCGCCCGTAGACCCAGAAGCCCGCGGAGATCACGGTCAGTCCGATCAGCACGTGCAGGCTCTTCTGCCCGGCCAATTGATCGCCGACTTGCTGCAGATAGACCCACGCGAGGAATGCCACGGTTCCGAAAAGCAGGAAGGACATCGCCTGCTTGAAGGACTCCATCCACGCGCCGGGGCGGGGGAGCTTGTCGACCAGCGCGGGGAAGAATGACAGCAGCAGGTAGGGCAGACTCAGGCCGAGTGCCATGAAGGTGAAGCCAAGGACGAATAGCGGCGTCGGGAGCTGCACCGTCGCGCTCAGACCGGTGCCGAGGAAGGGTGCCGAGCAAGGCGTCGCGACGACCGTGGCCAGCACCCCTGAGAAAAAGGTGCCCGCAAGCCCGTTTTTGTTCGCCAGCTTGCCGCCGACCCCGGTGGCCGAACTGCCGATCTCGAAGACGCCGAACATGCTCAGGCCGAAGATCAGCATCACCAGCAGAAGCGAGAGCACCACCCAGGGATTTTGCAATTGCCCGCCCCAGTTCCGGATCCCGCCGGCCAGCAACAGGGCGCAGAGGATCCAGAACGAGACCAGCACCCCGGCGGTGAAGATGAAGCCATGGGTAACCACCTTCTTTCGATCATGTCCCGCCTGCTGGACGAAGCCCATGATCTTGAGCCCGATGACCGGGAAAACGCAGGGCATCAGATTGAGGATCAAGCCGCCGACGAACATCAGGAAGAAGGTCAACAGCAAACCGGGGGCATCGCCTGCGGCACTGCCTGGCGGCGTCGCGGTGGTGGCCACGGTCTTGACGCCGAAGGGGATCTTGCTCAGCAGAAGCCCCTTGGCAGGATCGCCGCTGGTCCAGCCGTTGTCGGACTTGAGAATGCCGGAGACGCTCGCGGGCTTCGGATCGGTATCCGCATTGCGATGCAGGACGAGCTGCCATTGCTTGTCGCCGGTCTTGGTGAACTCCTGCGGCACCGTCGCATCTTCCAAGGCATCGCTGCTGAAGAAATAGACGTTCAGGGGTGCATCGACGGCACCCGCTCCGGCCTTCAGTGAAAGGGTCACCTTGTCACCTGCCTCGGCGGCCTCGACCGTCCAAGTGCCCGGCTGCTTGGGCAGGGCGGCATCGGCGCTGGCGAAGGCGGCTGCGGTCGCTGGATTGGCGGCGGCGGTCGCGGCGACCGGCAGTTCCAAGCTCACCGGGGCGTTGCCCATCACGCACTGCTCTTTGCAGACCAGCCACGAGGCCTTGCCGGAAAGCGTGACCGTTTCGCCGGGCTTGAGCGTTGCGGGCGGGGTGATGGTCTGGAGGAAATAGGTGACATCGCCGTAGCCGTAGAAGGGTGCTCCGGCGGCGGTGCCCAGCAGGGGGACCGGGAACTGGAATTCCCCGGCGGTGAAGCCGGAAGGCAGGGTCCACGAGATCGAAGGAGCAGCGCCGACCGTCCCCGGATTCACGTAGTAGGTATGCCAGTGCGGCGCGTGGGTGATCTTCAAGGCCACGCGGAAGGGCTTGCCGGGAGCGATCGCGGTCACTTCGGCGATGACCTCGGCAGTTGCGGGCTTATCGCTCGCCTTCCCAAAGGCACCCGCACCATCCAGGCCGAGGATCTCGTCCTGCCCGTGCAGGGAAAGCGTGAGCAGAAAAGCGAAGAGGATCCGTAAAATGCGTGCTGGGATGATCATGGAAGCGCGGCGGGCGGTGTCAGGCTAGAGGGGATGGGGCGGGGTATCATCCAAAAAATAAAGCCGGGCCGAACCCGAAGGCCCGCCCGGCTTTGGAGAGAACGTGACGGAATTAGTAGCCGTTGTTGTTGTAGTAGCGGCGGCGATTGTCTTCGTCCTGGGCATTGCCGATGGCGGCCCCGCCGGCAGCACCGACTCCCGCTCCGATCAGGGCACCTTCACCGGCACGGCCGGACTGGTTTCCGATGACGGCACCGGCGACACCACCGAGAACGGCCCCGCCGACAGCTCCGCGCTGGGTATTGGGCCCGACAGGACCGGCGCAACTGCTAAGGAAGCCGCCGGTTACGATGGCAAGGAGTGCAAGGGATTTGTTCATGGTCATAGATCAGGTTGCTGCGGCAGTTTCCGCCAGAACGAGGTTCGTGCAAGGGCGGAATGCATGCCTGCCGGGAAGACGGCAGGCCGCGGGAATTTATTCATCCCGGCAGACCGTCAAGCGCCACCGAGCACTCCTTGACCAAGCGCGGGCCTTGGAAAATGAAGGCTGAATAGATCTGCACCAGACTCGCGCCCGCTTGGATCTTGTCGATCGCGTCTGCCGCGCAGGAGATACCGCCGACGCCGATGATCGGGATCCGCCCGCCGAATTCCCCGGCGAAGGCGCGGATGATTTCGGTGCTGCGGCGGGTGAGGGGACGGCCCGAGAGACCGCCTGCTTCGCCCGCCCGCGGGTGGCCTGCCACCGGCGTTCGGTCGAGCGTGGTATTCGTCGCGATCAGGCCGTCCAAGCCGCCTTCGAGGAAGACACGGGCCAAAGCGCTGACGTGCGGCGGGTCGAGATCGGGTGCGACCTTGAAGAGCAGCGGTACCTGCTTGCCGTGCTCTTTGGCCAGCGAGGCCTGCTCCTTCTTCAAACGTTCCAGCAGGCGGGCGGAGGCTTCCTCGCTCTGGAGATCGCGCAGGCCCGGGGTATTGGGCGAGGAAAGATTGACCGCGATGTAATCCGCCACGGGATAGGCGGCGCGCAGGCAGGCCAGGTAGTCGTCCGCGGCATCCTCATTCGGCGTGTCCTTGTTCTTGCCGATGTTGAAGCCGATCGCGCCGTCGAAAGCCTTGGAGCCACGGACGTTCGCGACCCCGGCATCGATCCCGGGGTTATTGAAGCCCATCCGGTTGATGATCGCTTCATGCTCGACCAGACGGAAGAGCCGCGGCTTCGGGTTGCCGGCCTGCGGACGCGGGGTGATGGTGCCGATCTCGACGAAGCCGAAGCCGAGGCGGCCCAGGGCATCGATGGTGTTGCCTTCCTTGTCGAGCCCCGCGGCGAGGCCCACGCGGTTCGGGAAGCGCAGGCCCATGACCTCGACCGGCGACAGGCATTCGGCTGCCGGGTAAAGGGCGGACAAGGCCCCCGATTGTTCGGCGAGGCGCAGCCCGCGCAGGCTCAGGTGATGGGCCGATTCGGCGTCGAGGCGGAAGAGCAGGCTCTTGGCGAGGGCGTAGGCATCGGGCACGCCGGAAAGCTGAACCGCCGCCGGAAATGCTCCAATCCCGGATCACATCGTTTTTCGCGATGATCAACGAAAATCTATCGATTTACCGGAAAGCGGCGGCAAATGGCAGGCTCCGGAAATGATTTCCAAGATAATCCTCCCCATGGCCGTTCTTACCGTGGCCGCTTGCGACTACTACACGCCGCCGCAGCTTTCCCTGCCCATGACCAAGGGATCGTCGGGTGCCGTTCAGGAGAATTCCCTGGCGCGCCCGACGGTCCGCTTTCCGGCCCGGGTGGCCGTGGCCCGGATCGCCCCTTCCGGCGATGGCTTCCGGCTCGAGGACAGCACCCAGGGCGAGAAGCCGGAACATGCGGCGCAGGTCGCCTCCCTGCCCGGGATCGCCGGGGTCGTGGCGCTCAACCGGCTGACCCTGAAAAGCCAGGTGGAATCCTACCGCGAACTCGATCGGGAGGCGCAGAAGCTCGGTGCGGATATCGTGGCGGTCTATCGCTTCGACAGCTCGGATGAGGTTCAGGACGCCTTCATGCCGTTGAGCGTGGCCACCCTCGGTCTCGCCCCGAATCACACCTACAAGGCCACCACCGTGGCAACCCTGATGGTCCGCGATGCCCGCAGCGGCTACATTTACGGTATCCTGGAAGAGCGGGCCAGCAGCAGCGGCCTGACGGCGGGCATGGACGCTGGCAATGCGACCCAGCGCGCCCGACGCCGCAGCCGCGCGGAGGCGATGGACAAGCTGATGGAAAAGGTCCCCGCCTTCTGGAGCGGCGTGCTGGCGAAGGGCAGGTGATCTCCCGGCAGATCAAACCAGTTCCGCCGCGATCGGATCGACCAGCGGCGACCCCGCCAGCGTCAGCACCAACCTCTCTCCCCGCTGCTCTGCAAGCCCATGCTCTAACAGACGCGACACCCCGGCTTGATCTAACAGATCCAGCGGCACCCCCTCGTCGGTCCGCAACATCAGCGCGATCCTTTCCAGGCGGCGCTGCTCCCCATCCAGCAACTCCGTCTCCACCACCGCGCTGCCGATGCCCGCGATCATGCGGACGTAGGCGGCGGTATCCGCGACGTTCTTCACCCGCTGCGCTGCCACGGTCGACACCGCCGAAGGACCGAGCCCGAGATAGTCCTCGCCGCGCCAGTAGCCGCGGTTGTGGGAAGAACGCTTGCCCGGCTGCGCGTAGTTCGAAGTCTCATAGTGCTCGAAGCCAGCCGCCCGCAGCATCTCGTCCGCCAGCAGGAAGAAGCGTGCATTCACGTCCTCGCTCTCCGCTACCTCCCCGCGCCGCAGGGACTCGAAGAACGCGGTATCCTCCTCGTAAGTCAGGTTGTAGGCCGAGATGTGATCGGGCTTCAGGCCGATGGCCGTCTCAAGCGTCGAACGCCAATCCGCTTCCGACTGCCCGGGAATCGCGAACATCAGATCGATGTTCACTTCGGGAATGCCGGCCTCGCGCAGGGTGCCGACCGCGGCGGCGGCTTCCTCCGCACTGTGCTCGCGGCCGAGCGCCTCCAGCACGTGCGGTGTGAAGGACTGGATGCCGAGCGAAACCCGCGTCACCCCGAGTTCCTTGAACAGCCGCGCCTTCGTGACATCGAAGGTCGCGGGGTTCGCTTCCATGGTCACCTCGTCGAGCCGCGTGAGATCCAGTATCGCGCCAAGGCCGAGGAAGAGCGTCCTCAAATGCGTCGGCGAGAGCATCGAAGGCGTCCCGCCGCCGAGATAGAGCGTGCGGGGCTTCTCCGCCGACTCGCCGATCCGCTTGCAGGCCTCGTCTAACAGAGCCGTGATGAAAGCGCCGATCGAAGTATCGCCCGGCGTGTGCTTGTAAAAGGAGCAGTACGGGCAGATCCGGTGGCAGAAGGGAACGTGGAGATACAGCAGCAAGAGACCCCGCTGTGCACGCGGAACCGGGCGGAGTCAATCCGCCATCCGCGCCGGGCCTCCGGGCAACGAAAAAGCCTGCACCCCCGGAGGCGGTGCAGGCCCTTGAATCCTTAAGGCCCGATCAAGGGGTGGGAGTGATTTGCAGGCGGATGAATTCGATCGGATCCCCGCTGACGGCACCCGGGCTGCGGAAGGTGCGGTAGGTCCACCCGGACAGGGGTTGCAGAACGGGCAGGTCTGCTTGGATCGCCGCGGCATCCGCCCCGATCACTTCCGATACCTCCAAGGTCCAACCGTTCAGGTTATCGCCAGCTTGGATGCGGTAGGTGACACCATCGACCGCCGCAACCTTTTCCGTGAGGCCGGAGAATGTCGCGGTGTTGCGCACCGGCAGTGTCAGCGTTAGCGCCGTCTGACCGCCTACGCTGGCGAGCTTGGATGCCACCTGGGTGTTGCTTTTGCCAGTCATCGGATCTCCCTTCAGCGCGAATTCGACCAGGTTGTTGTCCCCGTCGAAGTCCGGATTGTCGGTTTGGCCATTGTTGCCCGGGGTGAGTCCCGCGCCGCTAGCCCAACTGCTGAACGGACTGCCCGTGCCGGCGGTGTAGGCCAGCTCGATATTATTGCCATTGAGCTGCACGACCCAAGTGCCGGTGCCGCTGAAACCTGCCGATTCCACCACGATCGCGGCGGGATCGAAGCCGGTCGGAGCCGCCGTCGAGCTGGCAATCACGATGACCTTGTTGCTCTCGGTGAAGCCGGTCGGCGAGCCGGAAACGTGGATGGTCAGCGGATTGCCGACGGTGGCGGTGAAGGCCAGCGATGCGGCGCTAAGCGAATCCCAATCTCCGCCCGGCGTGGTCCCGATCCAACTACCGACGCCGACCGCGAAGTCGGAATCCGGCTCGAAGGTGACCGAACTGGTGGAAGTCAAAAGCCCGATCGCCGCGGCGGCACCGGGTGCAACCGTACCATCCACGACGGCCGCCCCGGAGAGCGTCCCGCTGCCCCCCAAGGTGCCCGTAGCGTCCACTTGGATGCTCCCGGAAAGCGAACCGTTCACCAGCAGCGAGCCATCGCTGACCGTGGTCCCGCCCGCGATGGTAGCGTCGCAAGTGGTGTTCAACGAGAGCGTTCCCGCGCCCGATTTCGTCAGGGTTTCGGTGGTGGTCGCAAGGTCGGGTGCAAAGGTCGTGGTGGTGCCCGCCCCGATGTTGAAGACGCGGTTGCCGATCAGGTTGACGACATTCTCGACTGCTCCGGGGTAGGCGCCGTTGCTGAACGTGAAGTTGCCGGTCGTGGTCAGATCCCCCGCCAGATTCAGCACGGCGGGGAACTCCGTGTTGCTGAATTTCACCTGCACGTCACCCCCGCTGGCGGTGATCCCGCCGCTGCCGACGTTCATGGTGGAGAGAGCACTGCCGCCTGCCACGCGGAGAATGGAATCGGCAGAGGTCATGACCACGCTCTCGACGGTGGCGGTGTGCGCGCTCGCGACACCGAGGATGCCGTTGTTGACCGTGCCCGTGCCGGTCACCACCGCAAGGTGGCGCAGGATCAGCTGGGTGGTAGGCACCCCGTTGACCACGACATTGGCATAGGTCTCGAGGCCTGTAACACCGGACAAGGAGTCGGCCGAAGTGCCGAGCGCGCGCACGGTGGCGGTGTTCGCCACCTGATCGGGATTGCCCGTTGCCAGGACGCCGGCACCCATGATGTCGATATTACCGCCCAAGGCGTCCACGTTTGCGGACTTGTTCAGACGCAAGCTACCCCCGCTGATGGTGGTCAGGCCGGTGTTCGTGTTCGGGACCAGATCGAGGTTGGAACCGACTTCCAGCGTGCCGCCCGCAGCCTCCAGTTCACCGGCACCGCTCAGGGTGCCGGTGAGGAATCCTCCGGCATTGAACTTCAGCTTCCCGGCGGTGAGGGCCAGTGGAGTAGTGATGGTGGTGGGAAGCGTGAAACTGACCGTATTCGAACCTGCTTTTTCGAGGGTGCCGTTGCCGGTGAGAGCATTGGTGAAGTCGAAGCTGTCGGGCCGGTTGAGGATCAGCGTTCCCTCATTCTGGATCGCACCGGATATGACCCCCGCGCCCGGCGTCACGCCGTCGCCCAAGCGCAAGGCCCCGGCAGTGATGATCGTGCCGCCGGTGTAGTCGTTCGCCGTGGTGTTCGCCAAGGTCACCATTCCGGTGCCTTTCTTTTCCAAGATCGTCACGCCGCTCAGCTTGCCGCTGCCGGTGAGGGTGTAGTTCTTGGCCGAATTGTCGAAGGTCAGCCCGCTCGGCGTTACCGTGGCCGTCAGGTTCACCGTCTTCTCGGTGCCGCCGCTGGCGGAATCGTCGAAGTTCACCGCATCGGACCCGATGGTGCCTTGGATGTAGCGGGTCGCGGCGTTGCCGGAAGTGGTCAGCCAGTTCGGCGTTCCCACGACGTTGGCACCGGTCGGATCGATGTCCCAGTCATTGCTGACATCGCCGTTCCACTTGACCTGCTCGGTCGAGGTGATGTTCAGGTTGACCCCGAATCCCGTATCGCTCAGCGAGCCGTTGGTGCGTGTTGGCAGCGCCAAAGTCAAACCGCTGAGCGGGGTGCCGCCCAAGGTCGTATACTGGAGCACCGGGAAGGTGCCCGCGGTCAGATTTTTACCGATGATCTTCACCGTCGAGGGACCGTTGAAAACCAGACCGGTGACTGCTACCGGGGGATTCGCCGGATTCGGGTTGAGGCCGAAATCCAATTGCAGGGTCGCTCCGGTGGCGGACCCTACGGTCAGATCGCCGCCGGTGAGCGTGGTATCCGGCAACTTCACCTGGGTGCCGAAGGTGGTGCCATCAGCCACGTTGATCGCACCGCTCCCGAAATGATCCGGGCTGAAGATCAGGCTCCCTTGGTTGATCGTGGTCGCGCCCGTATAGTTATTGAGGCCGGTCAGGAACAGGGTCCCGGGGCCGGTCTTGGTGATGCCGGTGGTCGCGGAGAGTCCGTCGGTCACGGCACCGTTGAAATTGCCGGCCCCGATCGTGAAGGTCGCCGGGTTCGTGGCATGGGAGTTGGTCAAGGTGCCGGCCCCGTTCAAGGTCCCGAGCGATACCGCCAAGCCCTCCGACTGTAGGATGTTCCCGGCCTCGACATTCCATGTGGCGGCAGTGCTGCCGGAATTCGCACCCGCCAGCCGGAGGGTGCGGTTCCCGGTCAGGCCGTTCATTGTGAACGTGCCGGAGTAAGCGCTGTTGTCGCCGGTGAAACGCAGCAAGCCGCCCGCCGCGGTCGCCGTGTTCAGGAAGCTGATCGGTGCGGAACCGGTGAGCCCTCCCGAGAAGACCGGCAAGGTGGTCGGAATCCCGCCACCGCTGACCCGGAGGGTTGTGCTCCCGGCCACGTTGATAGCACCCGTGGCAGCCAGCGGGCCGGTGCTATCCACCAGATAGGAAAGTCCGGATCCGGCATTGAGCGTGATTGCTCCGTTTTGGGTCGTCGACAGTGCCCCCCCCACGCGCATCTCCAGAATGCCCGCGTTGACCGTGACCGGGGCTGCGGAAACCAGCGAAACCCCGGCCACCCCGCTATTTGCCGCTAGCCGGAGGCGTCCGGAACTCACGATCAGATTCAGACTGGCCTGCAGGTTCATCACCTGGCTGCCACCACCTTGGATAACGAAGAGATTGTTGCCGCTGTTGAAAGTTCCGTTGCTGATCACGTAGCCCGAAGAAATCGTGATGTAACCGCCGCCGGTGGTCGTCACCGTCTTGCCGCCAAGGTTGAAGGTGGCCGCGGGAATCAGCGATTGGAAGGCGAGGTCCTCGTTGTTGTTGAAGGCGATCGAATTGGCCACCGTGCTAGCGTTGCCGATGGTCCAGGTCTGGTCCGCGCCGATCAGGATCTTGGACTGCGCGAGGAAGGCCTGCGTCGCGTTGGTCATGTCGACGCCTCCCGCTCCAATGGTCAGCGTGTTCGCTGAGAGTGGATTTTGGAAGCCGACGAAGCGGGTCGTTTGGTTGCGCGTGCCGCCGACGTTGGTGACCTTGATCCCTTGGACCGACATGTCCCCACCCAGCGGCGAAAGCGAACCCGCGCCAGAGGCGGTGTCGACGAAGGTGGCGTCCCATAACATCACATCGTTGACGCCGGGAGGGCCGCCGTTCCACGAACCGGGGAGGTTGAGGGCGACGTTATTGAAGAGCTTCGGAATTTCCGCGCCGGTGGCGACGGCTTGAAGGCACAGGAGTAAGGAATAGCTGTAGCGGGAGTACAATGGGGTTTTCATGGACAATTCGGGTTTCGACGGGGGAGGGAGGAAAAATTGGGTTTTTTCCCTTCCCGTCTCTTGCATGCAAATCCTTTGGCTCCCGGATGTAAAGCTGCGATTTGTATGACAGGCCTTGGAATCAGTCCGAATCCCGAAAATAGCGCAGCGCCCGATAGAATTATCGTATCGATACCCTGCTCCCGCGCTGTTCTATCCCGCCCTCCGGATTACTCTCCACGCCAGCGGGACAGGCGCTCCGCAAGCCGCTCCAGCCTCGCGCCGTCCTTGATCAGGGGCGGGAAGTCCTTCAGCAACTCGTCAAGGGTCGGCACCGCCCCCCAAGCGGTGATCCGGAACGCCTCGGTGGCCCGGGCCGTGGGCAGCTCAAGCTCGCGGTTCTTGCGGTCAAAACGTTCGCGCAGCGCGGCGCTCCATTCGTCCAGCGACTCCGGCGCGGCGAGGTCGTGGCGTCCTACCCACGGCAGCCATTCCCGCACCTGCGATTGGTGGCACCAAGAGAGCCGCGCGATCACATCGAAGGCATCCTCCACATCCACCGCCAGGTCGCAGGCATTCGCGCCGGACATGTACCAGTCGTGGACATTCAGGATTACCGGCACCTTGCACGGCGCGGAGCTCGTTTCATCCGCGGGATACTCCGGCGTGAAGGCGTGAGGCACATTGATCATGTACGCCAGCTGGCGTATGGCTTCCGCCACTGTCTGGTGATCGTTGTGAATCCCCGTCAGCGGATCGGCCGCCAGCGGCGGACAGAAGAGATAGTCCGGCTCGAAATCGCGGATCGCCTTCCACAGCGCCGCGCGGAATTCCACCGTGGCCTGCAGGCAAGCCTCGCGCGGCATCTCGCCATCACGCAGCCGCAGCGGCTGGAATTCGTAGCCGCCCAGACGCGCCGATTCCTCCTGCTCCGCCAGCCGGATCCGCCCGGTCTCCTCCCGCGTCCGGAAGTGATGGCCGGCCCGTCCGTCCGTGCACACCACCACCCGTCCACGAAAGTCATCTCCGCCACGCCGCCATAACTCGAAGGTCCCCGCTGCCGTGAACTCGTAGTCGTCGTAATGCGCATGGACAAACATCGCCTTCATCGCCCCGACGCTGGTCCGCCGGGAGATCCCCGTCGATGACCAATGCCCAAGGAGAGGCGACACCCGCGACCCGCTAGGACGTCTTCTTCCCGCCCCGCGCCCCGCCCGGAGGATCGCGCTTCTCCCACTCCCGGCGATCCCGCGATCTCACCGAGAACACGATCGGCACACCCGCCACCGGATTGAACTCCCGCAGCCGGTTCGAAAGATACGACTCGTAGCTCTTCGGCATCAAACTCTTGTCGTTCACGAAGAGCACGAAGGTCGGCACCGGGATGACGCTGTACTTTTCCTCCACCGCGGCGGTGGCGTAGTAAAGCTTCACGCGCTTGGCCGAGCGCCTGTCGGAGGGCGGGGGATTGAGCTGCATGGCGTCCTGCAGCATCCGGTTGAGCTTGCCGGTGCTCGGCACGTTCTGCGCGCCCTTGCGGATCTTCAGCACTTCCTTAAGCACCTGATCGACCGCTTGGCCGCTCTTCGCGGAGACCGCGACGAAGGGCGCATAGGCCAGGAAGAACAACTCGCGCTTCACGTGCTCCGTGGCCTCTTCCATCCGCGCCTTCTTGGGGGCCTCGGGATGATAGAGGTCGAACTTGTTCAGCACGATCAGGCAGGGCTTGTTCTCCTCCAGAATCATCTGCGCGATCTTCCTGTCCTGCGAGCTGATCCCCGCGGCCAGATCGACCACCAGGATGCACAGGTCGGCCCGCCGCACCGCCCGCTCGGAGCGCATCGCGGAAAAGACTTCCACCGAAGTGTCCCGCTTCGAGCGCGGGCGCAGGCCGGCGGTGTCGATCAGCGTGAACCTCTCGCCCGCGAATTCGCAGGGCAGGTCGATCGCATCCCGAGTCGTCCCGGCGATCTCCGAAACGATCGTCCGTTGGTCATTCAGAATCGCGTTGGCCAGCGAGGACTTGCCCGCATTCGGCTTGCCGACGATCGCCAGCTTGATCCCGGCGATCTCCGCCTCGGCCACGAGCTGCTCGATCTCACCGACCAGCGGCTTCAGGAATTCGTCGATCTTTTCGGTCAGGAAGGACATGCCCTTGCCGTGCTCGGCGGAGACCCGCACCGCCTCGCCGAAGCCCAGGCGCGCGAACTCGTCAGCATTCTTCGTGTGCTTGTCATCATCGACCTTGTTGACCACCAGCATCACCGGCGGCTTGGCCTTACGCAGCTTCGCGCCCAGATCGAGATCGACCGGCGTCATCCCGTCCTGGGCATCCACCACGAAGAGGATCAGATCCGCCGTCTGCATCGCGATATCGGCTTCGATCGTCACCGCTTCGGCGAATCCGTCTTCCAGCGTCCCGCCGATACCGCCGGTATCGATCAGGGTGCAGGGAATGGTGGTCGCCAGGCAGGGCGCGGAGATCCGGTCGCGCGTCACGCCCGGCTGGTCGTGGACGATCGCGATCTTCCGCTTCGCGAGGCGGTTGAAGAGCGCGGATTTCCCGACATTCGGGCGTCCGACGATGGCGACAGTAGGCATGGAAGGGGCTTTAGGGCAGCAAATCGCCGCTAGCAAGGGCTTTGCGGCGAAACCGGGAATAGCAAACCATGGATAAACACCGATGAACACGGATCCTGGGCAAGGGCCCCAATCGCCGCCGCCCCGACCTTCCACCCGTGTCAATCCTTGTTCATCCGTGGTTTCCTTCAATCACCGGCTGCCGCCGCAATTGCCGCGCAGCCTCCAAATAGTAGTTAAACGCCGACCACAGCGTGAAAACCGCCGCCACCAGACAGGGATACACCGGCGGCAGATTCCCCACCTTCAGCATCACCCAGCCGATCGCGAACATCTGCGTGGCCGTGCAGACCTTGCCCGTCCAGTGCGGCGCATAGTGGACTTCCCGCGCCGAGCGCTTCACCAGCAGGATCCCGATCCCGATCAGGATGTCCCGCACGATCACCAGCGCCGCGAACCACGGCGGGATCCGCCAGTCGTTGTCGCCCCACGGGAAAAAGCTCAGGAACAGGATCGCCGTGATCAGCAGGAACTTGTCCGCCAGCGGATCGATGAAGGCCCCGAACTTCGATTTCTGGTTGAAGCGGCGGGCGATGTAGCCGTCCACGCCATCCGTCGCGCTCGCGAACACGAAGAGCCCTAGGGCTGTCCAGCGCAGGCTTTCCTGCGGTTGACCCGCCGCCACGCTCATGCCGTAGCGCGCCACGTACACGGCGAAGACCGGCACCAGGAAGATGCGGCCGAGCGTGATCTTGCTGGCGAAGGTCATCCGCCTGATTAAAGCATGCTTTCTTAGCACGGGCGACTTCATTTCATCTTCACGAATCCCCGCCGAACGAGAGAAACCCCCACCATCCGCGTATCGCCCATCCCAAGATGCTCCGCTCCCTTTCCATCCTTCTGCTCGCCGCCGCGTCCGTCTCTGCCGGTGAACTCCGCGTCCTGTGCTGGAACCTTCATCACGGGGTGGGGGAGGACAACAAGCTCGACCTCGAACGCATCGCCAAGCTCATCGTCGAGCAAAAGCCCGACCTCGTCGCCCTCCAGGAGGTCGACAACCAGTGCACACGCAGCAAGAAGGTCGACCAGGCTGCCGAGCTTGCCCGCCTCACCGGTCTGCATGTCGCCTTCGGCAAGGCCATGGACTTCGATGGCGGTGCTTACGGCCAGGCCATTCTCTCGCGCTTCCCGATCGGCGATACCCAGGTCCACCAGCTCCCGGGCGATGGCGAACCGCGCATCGCCTTCGAGGCCGAAGTGAAGATCGACGGCAAGCCGCTGCGCATGATCACCGTCCACCTCGATCACCAGCAGGACGAGCGTCGCCTCAAGCAAGCGCAGACCCTCGCCAAGGCGCTTGAGAACCATCACGAGCCGATGGTCCTCGCCGGTGATTTCAATGCCGGCCCCGACTCCGCCGTCCTCAAGTCCTTCGCCTCCCCATGGACCGCGGTCCCCAAGCAGGACCCGAAGTTCACCTGCCCGGCCGCCGATCCCAAGTCCGAGATCGACCACATCCTCCTCCGCGGCCTCGAGCCGAAGGAACCGGCCAGCGTCCTTCCCGAAGCCGTCGCCTCCGATCACCGCCCCGTGATCGCCGTGATCAAGATGTAGCGCGGCTTTCCAGACCCGCGTTCCTAACAGGGCGACCGCACTCCTTACCCGGCGACCTTGAGCCATAGCCACATGGCGGCATAGGCGACGCCGGCGGAGGCGGGAAGGGTGAGCACCCAGGCTCCGACGATCTTGCGGACGATGTGCATGTCGATCGCGCTGAAACGCTTGGTCGCGCCGACGCCCATGATGGCGGTGGTAATGGCGTGGGTGGTGGAGACAGTCATGCCCAGATTCCCGGTGACGGCCAGGAGGGTGGCGGCGGTGGTCTCGGCGGCGAAGCCGTGGACGGGCTGAAGTTTCACCATCTTGTGGCCCATGGTCCTGATGATACGCCAGCCGCCGGCGGAGGTCCCGGCGGCCATGACCAGGGCGCAGACGACCTTGATCCACGGGGGGACATCGGGCGCGAGATCGCGGACCTTGGTGGCCATCGCTTTCAGGGGCGGCTTGCCATCCTCGACAGCCTTTGCTGCCTCGGCATCCAAGGCCTTGGGCCAGTCGGTGATCTTGACCGCGGCCATGGGTCCGAGGATCGGGATCTTGGTGAGGATCCTGGCGTCCTGGCTCGCGACATTGGCGTCGTAATCCTTCTTCACATCGGCGCGGGTCCGGGCGGCACCGGCTTCATCGCCGAGGGATTCGTGGACCTCGGCGGCGAGGGAGAGGAAGGCTTCGCGGAATTCGCCGGAGCGCATCTTGAAGCCCTCCACTTCCAAGGCAGCCGCGGTCTCCAGGGTGTGCTCATCGGCGATCACCGTGTTCAGCAGCTGCTCGGCGGCCGGGGTCTTCTCCATCTTCAGGAAGTGGAGGACATCCGGCAGTTTTTCGAAGGAGCCGGCCGTGGTCGCTGTCACCAGCGCCAGCGTGATGATCCCCATGGTTTTTTGTGCATCCGCCAGGCCGTGGGCAAAGCCCATGTAGCTGGCGCTGAAGATCTGGGCGCGGCCGAAGAAGCGGTTCACCCACATCGGCCGGGAGTTGCGTAGCAGCGCGTAGAGCAGGGTCATCACCAGAAAGCCCCCCACCAGGCCGACGACCGGCGAGCCGAGCATGGGGATGATCACCTTGTGGAAGACGCCTTCCATCACCACCTTGCCGTCCTTGATTTTCTCCTGGGACCAGATGATTGCGCCCCAGTTGTTCTGGGCATTGGCCAAGGTCGCGCCGCAAAGGCCGCCGACGAGGGCGTGGGTGGAACTGGAGGGCAAGCCCAGCCACCAGGTCAGCAGGTTCCAGACGATGCCGCCGAGGAGCGCGCAGATGATCGTGGCGGAGGTCACGAACTGCGAATCCACCAGGCCCGAGGACACGGTCTTGGCCACCGCGTGGCCGACCAGCGCACCGACGAGATTGGTCGCGGCCGCCAGCATGATGGCCTGGCGCGGCGTCAGGACCTTGGTGGAGACCACGGTGGCGATCGAGTTCGCCGTGTCGTGGAAGCCGTTGATGAACTCGAAGGCCAGGGCCACGAGGATAACGACGAGGATGAGCGTCATGTGTGGCGCTTCAAGAGTTCTTGTAGGCGATCTGCTTGGCCACGTTCCCGACGTCGCGGCAGCGGTCGAAGACCTTCTCCAGCAGATCGTTGAGATTGGAAATGATCACCACCAGCAGGGCCTCGTATTTGCCGCTGTAGAGTTCCCGCAGGGAATCGATGATCAGGCGGTCGGCTTCGCCCTCGATCTGCTGCATGCGGTCGTTGAGCTCCTTCATCTTCACGATGTCCATGCCCTTGCGGAGCGCCTGGATCATCTGGACGACCAGCGAGGTCGCCTCGTCGAGCATGGCGGCTTGGCGGTTGAAATCGACGCTGGCGATCCGGTCCTGGGAGATCTGGTAGCGCTCGACGAACTTCTCGACCGTCTTCGGGATCTTGTAGAGGGCGGTGGTCAGGGCCTCGATGTCCTCCCTCTCCAGCGCCGTGACGAAGCTTTTCACCAGCAGGTCGTTGATTTCCTGGGTGATCGCCTTGTCCTTTTTACGGACTTCCGCGAACTTCTCCAGCGAGGGTTCATTCTCGCGGCGAAGGACTAGGGTCAGATCGACGATGCTATTGCGCGCCTCCTCGGCGCTGGCGATGAGCAGGTCGAAAAAGCGGTCTTCTTTTCCGAAAAAGCGTTGGATGGAGATCATGGGAAAGGGCTTCCGCCGCGATTTGTGGCGAAAACGTCACCGGTGGCAAGCCGCGCCCTACGAATTCCCTGCCAGAGTTCCTCCGTCGCCCGAATTCCCGTGGGCCCGAGACCTTTACAATCCGCCATGTCACTGCTAACCGAAGCCCCGCCCCGCAGACGGCCCGTGACCCCGCCGATGACGCACGAAGCACCCCAAACGCCCGCTAGTGGAGACGCCGCACCCGCCGGCATCCCGGCCATCCAGATCAAGGGGGTGGACTTTTCCTATGGCGACAAGCAGGTGCTCAAGGACGTCACGCTCGATATTCCTCAGAATCAGGTGGTCGCGTTCATCGGGCCGTCCGGCTGCGGGAAGACGACGCTGCTGCGCTGCTTCAACCGGATGAACGATCTGGTCCCGGGGGCGCGGGTGACCAAGGGCTCGATCATCATCGAGGGCGCGAATATCGCTGACAAATCGATCGATCCGGTGCAGCTCCGCCGGCACGTCGGGATGGTGTTCCAGAAGTACAATCCCTTTCCCCGGAGCATCTACGACAACGTTGCTTACGGTCCACGAACCCTCGGCGAGAAGAAAAAGGCCGCGTTGGATGAAGTGGTGGAGCGGTCCCTGCGCCGTGCCGCCCTGTGGGACGAGGTGAAGGACCGCCTGCAGGACATGGCCACCGGTCTCTCCGGCGGCCAGCAGCAGCGACTCTGCATCGCCCGGACGATGGCGGTGGACCCGGAGATCATTCTGATGGACGAGCCCTGTTCAGCGCTGGACCCGATTGCCACGGCGCACGTGGAGGACCTGATCCTAGGCCTGCGGGAGCACTACACGATCGTTATTGTCACCCATAACATGCAGCAGGCGACGCGGGTTTCCGATAGCACGGCTTTCTTTTATCTGGGGGAAATGGTAGAGTACGCCGCGACGCGTAAGATCTTCGAGAATCCCAGCAACAAGCGCACTCTCGACTACATCAGCGGCCGCTTCGGTTGATTCTCATGCACTCCGATACCCCACACATTCTCCGCGAATTCGACCAAGCCTTCGCATCGCTCCGGAACGAAGTCATCGCCATGGCCGGCCAGGCGCGCCTCAATCTCGAACGCGCCATGCAGGGGCTGCTGCAGCGGGACCTCGAACGCTGCAAGGCGGCGATCGCCGACGATGACGAGGTGGACGAGGCCGAACTGCGGATCGACCGGATCGGCATGGAGACCCTGGTTCGCTTCCACCCCGTGGCCAGCGACCTGCGACTGGTGATCACCTCGATGAAGTGCGCCGCGAATCTGGAACGGGTTTCGGATCACGCGACGAATATCGCGAAGCGCGCGCGCAAGATGTTGTCACGGTCGGAGTGCGCGGAGGTTTCGTTTCTGGAGCCGCTGTATGCTCTGGCGGACCAGCAATTGCGCGACGCGATGTCGGCTTACACGGACCGGAATGCGGAGTTGGGGCAGTCGCTGCAACTTCGGGACAAGGATCTGGACAAGATGCACAAGCGGCTGATCGCGACCTTTACCTCACGCTTGGAAGAGGGTGGGGAACGGGCGGAGGATTATCTGCATTTGGTCTTCGTCGCGCGGTCCTTGGAGCGGATCGGGGATCTGGCGAAGAATATCGGGGAGGACGCGGTGTTCTTGGATCAGGCGCGGGATATCCGGCATGAGAAGTTGAATAGGCCGGTGTCGGACGAGGTGGGGGCGGAGTGAGGGTTTGAGCCGGGGGTTGCCGGGATCGACGAGGGCTCCGAAGCCCCGAAGGGGGCGGCCGGGAGATAGCCCCGGGTGGAACCCGGGGTCCTGCGGCGTAACGATTTGTGTCCCCTGAAGGGGGGGCGGGAGGACGGTCTTGATCTGGCGTTCGCAGGTGATCAATCTCTTGATCGTGTCGCAGTCTCTCGCATCGTTGTTAGTTCATCTTGTCTTCTCAACCAAGGATCGGAAGCCATGGCTCGATGATGATTTCCGTGACGATCTCCATGGTTATATCGGAGGGATCCTGGCGAGTGTGGGCGGGCGTTTGCTCGCCGCGGGGTCGGTTGTGGATCACATCCATCTTTTGATTTCGCACCCTCGCACCATTTCCCCGGCGGATCTCGTGAAGGAGATCAAGATTGGATCCTCGAAATGGGTGAAGGAGCGCGACAGAAGTTTTGGCGCATTTCATTGGCAGGGTGGATATGGGATGTTTTCGATCAGTCCGGGACATGGGGACCAGTTGGAGAAGTACATTGCGAATCAGGCCGAGCATCATCGGAAGACCACGTTTCAGGACGAATTCCGGCGTCTCCTCACACGATACGGCGTGGAATGGGATGAGCGGTACGTTTGGGACTGAAGCGGCCTCCCGGTTCCCCTTCAGGGGACGATTAGGGGGCGACACGCTACCCCGGGTTGCACCCGGGGCTGTCTCCCGGCCGCCCCTTCGGGGCTCAAGAAAAGAAACGGCCCGGCGCTTGCACGCCGGGCCGTTTGGCACCCGTTGGAAGGTGATCTTCTGCGGGGAGCGGACTCCCCGATTCGATCACAGAAGTTCGTTGAGGATGTTTTCCATGAGTTCCTGGCGACCGGAGGCGACGACGGGTTCGCCATTGCGGAGCACGTAGTCGGTGAGCTGGTCGAGGTCCAGGGAGCCCTTTTCGATTTCCGCGCCGATGCCGCTGTCCCATGAGGAGTAGCGGTTCTTCACGAAGTCATCGATCCGTCCATCGGCACGGATGGCGGCGGCGACCTTGAGACCGCGGGCGAAGGCGTCCATGCCGCCGATGTGGGCGTGGAAGAGATCGACCGGCTCGTGGGACTCGCGGCGGCGCTTGGCGTCGAAGTTCAGGCCGCCGGTGGTGAAGCCGCCCATTTCGAGGACCTTGAGCATCACCTTGGTGGTGCCGTAGATGTCGCTCGGGAATTGGTCGGTGTCCCAGCCGAGCAAGGTGTCGCCCTGGTTCGCGTCGATCGAGCCGAGGGCGTCCGCGCCGAGGGCCACGGTGAGCTCGTGCTCCATGGTGTGGCCGGCGAGCGTGGCGTGGTTGGTCTCGATGTTCAGCTTGAAGTCGCCGAGCAGGTCATACTGCCGCAGGAAGTTGAGGCAGGCCGCGGAGTCCGAATCGTACTGGTGGGTGGAAGGTTCGCGGGGCTTCGGCTCGATGTAGAACTGGCCCTTGAAACCGATCTTCTTCTTGTAGTCCACGGCCATGTGGAGGAGCGCGGCGAGGTGGTCGAGCTCGCGCTTCATGTCCGTATTGAGGAGGGTGGCGTAGCCTTCGCGGCCGCCCCAGAAGGTGTAGCCTTCGCCGCCCAGCTCGTGGGTGGCATCCATCGCGGCTTTCACCTGGGCCGCGCCGTAGGCGAAGACCCGGGCATCCGGCGAGGTGCCGGCACCCTGCGAGTAGCGGGGGTGGGAGAAGAGGCAGGCGGTGCCCCAGAGGAGCTTCTTGCCGGTGGCCTTCTGGAGACCGCCGAGGTGGGCGACCACGTCCTTGAGCGCTTGGGTGGACTTCGCGAAGTCATTCAGCTCCGGCGCGATGTCGCGGTCGTGGAAGCAGTAGTAGCCGATGTCGATCTTATCGAGGAACTCGAAGAACACGTCGGCGCGCTTCTTGGCGTTGTCGACCGAGTTGGAGTAGTCGTCCCATGGCATGACCGCGGTGCCGGGGCCGAAGGGGTCGGCCAGACCGTTGCGCATGACGTGCCAATAGGCCGCGCCGAAGCGCATGTGGTCGCGCATGGTTTTCCCTTCGATGACCTCGTTGGGATTGTAATGTTTGAACGCGAATGGGTTCTTGGATTTGGAACCTTCGTAAGCGATCTTGGGAATGTCCGGGAAGTAGGCCATGGGTGCGATCCCAATAGGCGGACCGACGCCCGGAGTCCACACCAGATTTGTGTATGATTCCGTAAGTTTGTCGCCCTGTTCCGATTCGGTGCCAGACGATGCAAAAATATTGTCTCTTGCCGTCGGTTAAACCGGACGCTGGTTTGTGACGTAATCGTCACGACCCAAGCGATTCCGCTCACCCCTGCATCTCTCTGAAAACCCCTTCAATGCGCTATTTTATCGCCTTCACGCTGCTTTTCACGGCGCTAGCGACTGTTTCAAACGCGAGCCTCATTATCAATGAGTTTTGCGCCAGCAACCAAAGCGGCATCAAAGATGGAGATGGAGATCGCCCGGACTGGGTGGAAATTCACAATCCGGATGCGACTGCGGCGGACCTAACCGACTGGTATCTCACCGACAATGCGAGCGCCAAGACGAAGTGGCGTTTCCCTGCCGTTACGATTCCGGCGGGCGGCTATTTGATCGTGTTCGCCTCGGAAAAAGACCGCCGGGTACCGGGCCAGCCGCTGCACTCGAATTTCGCTCTTAGTGCGGGCGGGGAATACCTCGGGTTGATTCTGCCGGACGGGCAGACGGCGGTGTCGGAATACAACCCCTCTTTCCCGGCGCAGTTCAGCGATCTTTCCTACGGGCCGCCTTCCAGCGAGGCTCCGGTTACCTTTTTCACCGAGAGTGCCAGCTGCCACTGGATCGTGCCAACTTCGGCGAATAGCCCGCTATCGACTTGGAAGAATACGGCCTACACTCCCACCGGCTGGAATACCGCGACCTTGGGGATCGGCTACGACACGAATATTTCCCCGCCCGATACCAGCTTCCTCAATGACATCGGGCCCGGCGGCAACAACCAGTCGATGCGAACGGTCAGGACCTCCTGCTATCTACGGGTGCCCTTCACGGTTGCGGCAGGAAGCCAGGTCATGAGCCTGAAGCTCAGGTTGAAGTATGACGACGGCTTCATTTGCTGGCTGAACGGCCAGCCGTTGATGTCCAGCGGCACCCAGTTGCGCCGCAATAGCTTCGCCGCGCCGGCGTGGGACAGCGCCGCGACGGGGAGCCATGAAGACCCGCTAGCAGTGATCTTCGAGGATTTCAATATCACGGAAAGCTCGGGCCTGCTGGTGGCGGGAGCGAACGTGCTCTGCATCCAAGGCTTCAACCAGAACCTTACGTCGAGCGACTTCCTGCTTCGGCCGGAATTGACCGGGACAGTGGCAGGGGGCGGTCCGCCCCTGCCCGCGGGCTATTTCGCGATGCCGACGCCGGGTGCGAAGAACTCCGGCGGCGCGGGTTTGGTGATCCCGCAGGAGGTCACCTTCTCGCGGAATGCGGGGACATTCAGCGGCAGTTTCAATCTGACCCTGGGTGGTGCGATCGGTGGCCAAGAGATCCGTTACACCACGGACGGCAGCACGCCGACCGCCGCTTCCGCATCCTACGCGGGGCCTTTCAGCGTCAGCGCCAGCAAGGTCGTGCGGGCGCGTATTTTTGCACCCGCGACGGGGGCGCTGGGATTCATCGGTGCCCGCCAGTATGAGCTGCTGGACGCGAACCTGGCGAGCTACGCGGCACCGGGCCAGCCCTTCAAATCGGCCCTGCCGATCCTGGTCCTGAACAACCGTGGCGGACTCGAGCTCGGGGATGCCGAGGAGAACGTCCGCATCCAGATTTATGACCGTGATGAGAGCGGCTACGCTTCCTTGGGCACTTCCGTGGCTCCGACCACGACTCTCAATGCCTCGATGAAGATCCGCGGCCGGAGTTCCGCGAGCTTCCCGAAAAAGTCCTATGGGATCGAAGTTCAGGACGAGAGCGGCAATGGCACGGATGCTGAAATCCTCGGCATGCCGGCCGGGGAAGATTGGGCGCTGATCGGATCCCACAACTTTGACCGGGCCTTCTCGCGGAATGCCTGGATCTACGAGATGAGCCGGCAGGCCGGCCGCTGGTCCCCGCGCACGCGGCTGGTGGAAGTTTTCTTCAACCAGAACGGCGACCAGCTCAGCTACGGGAATGCCGACTACCGTGGCGTCTACATCCTCTGCGAGACGATCCGGCGGGGCGAAGACCGCGTTGATATCGACGACATGGAGAAAGGGGAGACGACTTACCCCGGGGTGAGCGGCGGCTTCATCTTCAAGGTCGATTCGCCCGAGGGCGATGAGTTTTCGTGGAGGACCAACCGCAATCTGCCGCCTCCGGGTACCGGTGGGGACAATCTGGTGATCCACCGGCCGAAGCTGGCCGATCTGGCGAGTCAGCAGTCGAGCTACCTGGTGAATTATTTCCAGACTTTCGAGAATGCCCTCTACACGGAGGCGGCGGGCGGATTCAGCACGCGAAATTACCGCAACTACATCGATTCCGCGGCGTGGGCGGATCACAGCATTTTTAACGGCTTGGCCAAGAACGTCGATGCCCTGCGGCTCAGTGCGTATTTCCAAAAGGATCGCGCCGGAAAGATGGCGGCGGGGCCGCTCTGGGACTTCGACCGCTCCGCGAATTCCACCGATGGCCGCGACGATGATCCCACGTCCTGGATCGGCGGGGGAGACGCGACGAACTACTTCACCTTTGCCTGGTGGGGCACGCTGTTTGCGGATGTCGAGTTCCGCCAGACCTACGTCGACCGCTGGCAGAAGCTGCGCAAGGGTCCGCTGGCGACTGCGAACGTGAACAGCGTTTTCGAAGGATACAGGACTGAATTCAAGCCGACCGATACGGACAATCCGGCCAGCCGCGACTACACGCGCTGGTATGGCGCGGGTTCCAACAACATCACGACCGAGATCAATGCGATGAAGAACTGGTTGTCCACGCGTTCGTCGTGGATCGACGGCCAGTTTGCCTCGCAACCCGTCATCGCCCGTGCCTCCGGGCCCGTGGCGGCGGGTCTGAACACCGCGATCGGGGTGCAGGCCGGTAATTCCGTCTACTACACGACGGATGGCAGCGACCCGCGTGCGGAGGGTGGTGCCCCGTCCGCCTCGGCGACCCTCTACACCGGTCCGGTGACGATCCCGGCGACGATGAAGCTGATCGCACGCACCTTCCGCTCCGGGAGCTTCGCCATGCCTGCCACGAATTGGAGCGGCCCGGTCGAGGCGCTGTATTTGGTCAACGAGACCTATGCCGATGCGGACACGCTCCTGGTCAGTGCCATCAACTTCAATCCGCTGGGACCTGATGCCGCGGAAGCTGCCGCGATGCCGGAGGCGGAGGCCGCGGACTTCGAGTGGATCGAGCTGAAGAACATCAGCGCCGCCGCGATCAATCTGGATGGCGTGTCGCTGGCCGAGGATTCGCCGGTGGCCGCGGTCACCTTGCCCGCATTCACGCTGGCCCCCGGCGCGCGCGCGGTGGTGGTTAGAAATCCTCAGGCCTTCGCGCTCCGCTATGGCAGTGCCGCGGCCGCGCGCATCGCCGGTGCATGGTCGGGCGACGGCAGCCTCGATAACGGTGGCGACTCAGTCATCCTGCTCGAACGTAACGGCAATTTGATCGCGGAGTTCGCTTATGGTGACGATGAGGGGGACGGTTGGCCGGCGCGGGCGGACGGGGAGGGGAGTGCGATCGAGTTCATCGGCGTCGGCACGCCATTCTATGATGACCCCTTCAACTGGCAGGCGAGCACGGCGGTGAACGGCGATCCCGGCCTGACCCAGGCGGTGCCGGCCAGCACGGTGACGGTGAATGAAATTCTTGCCAATACCGACCTGCCGGCCCGCGATGCCATCGAGCTTCACAACGCGGGTGGCAGCCCGGTGGACATCGGCGGCTGGTTCCTCAGCACCGCGGCTGCAATCGAGAGCGCCGCGGACTACCGGCGCTTCCGGATTCCGGATGGCACCACGATTTCCGCGGGCGGCTATGTGAGCTTCGATGATTCCTTGTTCAGCCCCACGGGAGAGATGCCGCTCGATGGCAACCGCGGCGGGCATCTGTGGCTGCTCTCGGCGAATCCCACGACCGGCAAGCTGCTGAACTTCGAGAACGAGGCGGAGTTCACGCCGATGCTTCCCGGTGTCTCATACGGTGCTTATCCGGATGGCAGCGGCAGCTTGGCTCCGCTTGCTGCTTACACGCCGGATGCGGCGAATTCCGAGCCCCGCGTCGGCCCGGTGCAAGCTTCGGAAATCCAGTATTTCCCGGCGACCGGCACGCCCGAATTCGTGGAGATCACCAATACGGGGGCCAGCGCGGATGAGCTCGGCAAATGGACCCTGCGCGGCGACATCGACTTTGATTTCCCGGCCTCCTTCCCGATTGCCGCGGGCGAGTCGATCGTGCTGCTGTCCTTTGATCCGGACTTGCTGCCAGCTCAGGCCAACGCCTTCCGGATGCAATACGGGGTGCCGGCCGGAGGCCGCCTCATCGGGCCATGGATGGCGGGTAACACGCTGGGGAATACCGCCGGGACGGTGCGCCTGCGCCGCTTTGTGACGCCGCCCGCGGAAGAGCCCGGCTACATCGGCCTGATGATCGAGGATGAGGTGAACTACCTTGCCGCCGCACCGTGGCCAAGCACTGCCTCGGGGACCGGATCCTCCATCCGCCGCCTAGGCATTCACCATCAAGGCAGCGATCCTGCGGCATGGGCCGCCTCTACTGCGGCGCCGGGCACCGGCGCGAGCGGCTACGCAGCGTGGCGCTTCACCCATTTCCCCGTCTCCGGCGGGGGCCAGACCGAGGATGTGGATGCCGATGGCCTGCCGAACGTGGTCGAATACATGCTGGGCAGCGATCCGGATGCCTTCAACACGCTGGCCTCGTCTGTCGATCCGAACGGCGGTGAGCCGCGCTTCGTCCTGGATTACACACTGCGCAAGGATCGGGACGATGCGATCCTTTCAGTCTTGCAGGCGAGCGACTTGGAGGCATGGATTCCCGCCGTGCACGACGACTTGATCTCTACCGATGGTAGCACGGAAATGCGCCGTGCCTGGTTGTCCGTGGAGGACAGCGGCTTCCTGCGCTTGGAGGCGGAAATGGAACCATGACCGCCTTGGCCGATCCGGAATTCGACGCTTTGCTCGACGACTACCGGTTGATCGAGCAGGGCGTGGCCAGGGTCATGCAGACGGTGTGCGCTCCGTTTTGCAGCGTGTGCCCCACGCCGTGCTGCCGTACTGCCATCTGCCGGGAGGCGGCGGAGAGCCCGTTCCTTCTCGCGGTCCATGGCTCGCGCGTGACTTTCGACACGAAGGCCGGGTATCTCGGTCCCACCGGCTGCAAGCTGGGTGTCGGCCGGCCGCCGATCTGCCATGCTTTCATCTGCAACCGGATCATGAGCAAGCAGCGGGATGACGAACACCGCTATGCGCTCGACGTGCTGGGTGAGTTGGTGGGCTATCTCGGCAAGAAGGTTTGGCTCAAGAGGCATCTAGTGGAGGCCCTCGATGACGCGGACCTGAGGAAGGCAGACCGCGATTTGTTCCGGACCCGGATCGCGACGGCAACGGCGGCTCTGGAGATTCTCGAAGCCTACCTCGCCGGAGAGCGGGATCTGAAGCCTGCGGATTTTCAGGTGCTCCACGTGATCCGGAAATAGGAGGCGCGCGGTGTTTCGCCGAGATCGCCTGGAGATCACCCGTTTTTCCGCAATTCATCCGCCGCCTCGGGACCGCAATTTTTTCCTGCGACTTTGCAGCGACGAGTAAACCTTCGATGGTAGTCTGACGTGATTCGGCACAGCACAGATTTTTTCAATTCAATCCTTTCCGAATCCTTGGGCAAGCGTGAGACCACTCGCCAACTTGGTTGTCGAGTCGTCGAGCAGGCAGGTAAACTAATGTAATGTGATCCAAGATAGGTCGCGGTTGGACTGAGCCTACCTGCTTGGAACTGCGGAGCTTCCGGTATTCCTGTAATACAACGATGATGTTCCGGGCCTGCGGGGGCGGAGAGAAATCATGCGGCAGCATTACTTTTGCTGCTCGCCGATGCGTCGTGGCGCAATGATTGCTCGCCGTTGATTCGCATGGAATTATGCGCGATCAGGAGAGGTGGAATGACGGCTTTCCGTTGTTGGCTGGCGCGCCTGCTGCTACTTGCTGAATTTGTGTGAAATGATGTGAGACTCCTCTCGTAGCAGGGAGGTCCGGCAGCCTCGCTTCCGACCTGGATGATCTGAATAGGGACGTGGCCATGCGTCGCCATTTTCAGATGTCAGGGTGGTGGCGCGAATGCTGCCAAGTTAAGCCAATAATAATACAAACCATGATCAGCGAAAAGACCTGCAATCGCCCATCCGTCGGATCTGCCGACCTATCGCCGGGAGCCCGGCAACCGCTCCTTGCGGGCCTGTTCGCCGTGCTCTGCGGGATGACCCCGGTCTTCGGGCAAGAGATCGCCCAAACAGAGCAGGACGACTCGTTCTCCACCGCGAATCCGACCGGCCTGACCGCCGGGAGCAGCGGCATCAAGGTCGCTTACGGCCACACCGAGGACGGAGCCTATGCCAACGGGGACATAGATTTCAGCGGTGACTTCGATTTCTTCATGCTGAGCGCCAATGCCGGGCAGGTCATTTCGGTCGACTTGAAGAATGCCGGGATTACCGATGATTTCGATTCGTTTGTCGGAGTCTACGGCCCGGGGGAAGTCAACACGGTGGTGGCGTTCAACGACGATATCGGGAATGGGAACCGTTCGAGTAAGCTGAGCTACACCGCGGCAACCAGCGGGACCTACTATGTGGTCGTGAGCAACTGGATCAACGTGCCGGATCAGCCGGGGGGCAATTTGCCAGGGGACCCGAGCACTCCGGGATCAGGGCAGGGTCTTCCCGGCGGAACCGGCGGTCCTTATGAGGTTGTCATCGGCCTGGATGCCAATGCGCCGATCGTGGGGTTCGACACCCTTGCTTCAGTTTCAGGCAATCCCGTGCCATTGCCGCGCTTCGTGCCGGTCGTGGGGTTTGCGGGGTTCGTGCAAACGGCACCCTTCAGGATCACGAACACGGGCAACGCCGACTTGACCATCACTGCGGCAGGCTTCACGGGAACCGATGCAGCGAAGTTTGCGGTCGAGGGTTTGACCCTCCCTGTCACCATTTCCCCGAATGCCTCGGAAACCTTCACGCTTCGCTTCAACGGGGATGGCCTGAAGGCGTCCTATAATGCGACCTTGGATCTCACGAGCAACGATCCCGTCGATGCCAAACTACCCATTCTCGTCAACGGTTCGTCGGTGGACGGAAAGGGAAGCTTCACGGTTCGCCAAGTGTATGCGGCTTCAGGCACGGTCGAAAACTTCGACACCGCGGATGCCCTGCTGGCGGGGACCAACGCCGGAATTTCGGCCACGCAGTTAAGCCCCCTGATTAACTATTCCGGTGGCGATCCCGCGGGCTCCTTCGGTTCCGACCGGCGCTTTCCGGCCACTACCGGGAACGGGGAACAATTCGCCGCGCAAGCCACGGGACCGATTTTCATCCGGGAGGCGGGCTCCTACAGCTTTCGTGGTCGTGCCGACGACGGGGAGCGCCTCGTCATCGATGGCCAGGAAGTCTTCAGGGGCACCAACGTCAACCTGCCTGCCTTCGGTGCGATCGAACTGACCGCGGGGATACACAATCTCGAATACACCATGTATGAGAATGCCGGCGGGGACAATATGGAGCTCTCGATCTCGCAGAAGCCGGGGGATTACTTCGCGAATGAGGAAACGACCTGGCAGTTGGTCGAGGCCTACAGCCCCGACACGGATAGCGATACACTGCCCGACCAGTATGAGACCAACAATGGCCTGGATCCCGGGTCGGCCCTTACCCCGAACGGTGCCGGTGACGATTTCGATTCGGACGGCCTCAGCAATTTGGGCGAGTATGTGCTCGGGACCAAGGCGAACGATCCTGACACGGACGATGACCTGCTAAGCGACCTCGTGGAAACCGATACCGGCGTTTGGGTGAGCGCCACCAACACCGGTAGCGATCCGCTGGTCAAAGACACCGATGGTGACGGCTTCCTGGACAACGTGGAAAATCTCGACCTGCCCACCACGGGCCCGGGTCAGCCGGGAACGGATCCGAACAAAGCCGATACCGATGAAGACGGTTTCAGTGACCCCCGCGAAGTGGGCGTCGGCACCGATCCGAAGCTCGCCTCGAGCTTTCCGCCGGCGACCTTTCCGGCTTTGTTGACCGATAACTTCGACGGTGTGGCGCTGAATTCGACCTATGCCTTCACCACAAGCGGCGGCGGTTTCACACCTCTTGTCACCGCCAGTGGTGTCCCCGCGAACCTGCAGGCGATCGAGATCACTTCCGCGACCAACAGCAACAACAACTCGGTGGCGTGGAACAAGGTGGCCTCTGCTCCGATCGTCGCGCTGCGCTTGAACTTCGACTTCCGGATCAGTAGCCCGCTCCCGGAAAGCGCCACGGCTGACGGGATCGGCATCGGGCTTTTCCGAACCGCGACCTACGGCGAGACCGGCGCCAACAATCCGGCCGCGACCGGGCCGAAGAATTGGGAAGACCCCAGCGGGGCAGGCGGCATTCCGGACGCGCTTGCCTTTGGATTCGCTCACTTCAATAGCGCCGTGCGGATGATCGGTCCGGCCGCTCCTACCGCTCCACTTGTGGCGTTGGTTCCACCCTTCGCGCTCAACTCGAACCAGTTCCATCGGGCGACGGTCACGATGTATACCAATGTCTTCGGCGGCACTTATGTCAGCCTGCAGATGACCGAGGATGTGAATGGCGCGGCCACGGTGCATCAGATCTTTACCGACGTGCTGGTGCCCGGCTTCGATCTGCCGAACGAGTCCTTCCGCCTGATTGCCGGCGGCCTGTACGGGCGGATTCAACGCCCGGCAGGACATCGATAACGTTGCGATGAGCGTTCTGACTTCATCCACCGGACCGACGCCGATGATCTCCATCTCGCATGTCGGGACCCAGAAGACGGTGACCTACACGGGTGTGCTCCAGTCCTCCCCGGACCTGCTCACGCCGTTCGCCGACGTGCCCGGGGCTACCTCGCCCTATGTCATTTCGGGTGCAGCACCCGCCAGGCAATTCTACCGGGCACGATAGGCCGGATGGATTCTTGGATCGATTGATCAAGCCCCGGTTGCGTCGTCACGACGTAGCCGGGGTTTCGCTTTACAGGTATCAGCTCTTCCGCAGGGCGATCACGCCATACTTCGGGCTGAAGACCCAGGCGGCGAGGAACATCACGCCCAGCAGCATCACGATCACCGGCCCGGGAGCGAGCCGCATCCAAGCTGCGAGAAGAACCCCGCCGACGGCACCCACTGCACCCAGCGCACCGCCGCCCCAGAACAAAGCCGAGGTACGGTCCGTGAGCAGGGAGACTGTCGCTGCCGGGGCGATCAACATTCCCACCGAAAGCACGCAGCCGACCGCCTGAAGGGAACTGACCAGCGACAACACCAGCAGGGTGAACTGGAGGTAGTGCATGAAGCGCACCGGCACGCCTTGGGCGGCGGCAACGTTCGGTTCAAAGAGGGTCAGAAGGAGCGGCCTCATCAGGAGATTGGCCGAGATCAGGGTGAAAGCACCGATCCAGAAGGCGATCTGCAGATCGCCATCGCCGACCGCCATGATGTCGCCGAAGAGCCAGTGCTCCAGCTCTTGCCGGGTATCGAGCCGGGGCAAGATCGCCACGCCGGCCGCGAAGGCGGAGGTGTAGATGACCGCCAGCGCGGTGCCTTGCGCGACCCGGTTGCCGCGGGCAATCGCCACCGAGCCGAGGCCGACCATCAGCGCCGCGAAGAGGGCTCCAACGAAGGCGCTGGCCTGCGTGAGCGCTCCGGTGAGGAGAATCCCGAAGGCGATCCCCGGCAACATGGTGTGCGAGAGAGCGCTGACGGAAAGGGCATTCCGTCGCAGCACCACGAAGCCGCTGAAGAAGCCATTGGCGAAGCCGATGAGCAACGCCGCGGCGAGTGCGCGCTGGTAGAAGGGATTGGAGAAGAGGTCCAAGGCGCTCAGAGGTCGGAGGTAACGGGCTGGGGCGCGGCACGGTCCTCCGCATCCGTGATGTGCCCGAAGGCGAGGTCGAGGTTGCTTGCGCCGAGGATTTCGGCGGCAGCACCGAATCCGACCGGCCGGGTGTTCAGAAGCAATGCCTCATCGAAGAGCCGAGGCACGCTGGCGAGATCGTGATGGGATGCCACCACCAAGCGGCCTTCATTCGCCAGGCGCTCTAACAAGTCACCGAGTTGCCGCGAGGCATTCCGGTCGAGCCCGGTGAAGGGTTCGTCTAACAGAAGCACGTGTGCTTCCTGCGCGAGCGCCCGGGCTAGGAAGGTCCGCTGCTGCTGGCCGCCGGAGAGTTCGCGGATCTGGCGGCGCTGGAGGTCGAGCAGATCCAGCGAGGCCAGCGCATTGTCGACCGCGGCATCGTCCTTCGCCGTGAAGCGCCCGAACATGCCGGTCTGCGGATAGCGTCCCATCTCGACCAGGCCGCGGACGGTGATGGGGAAGGACCAATCGACCTCCTCGCGCTGGGGAAGGTAGGCGAACTCCCGCGACCAGCGCTTCACGGCGGAACCGCGCCACAGGATCTTGCCGGCGCTGCGCGGGACCAGTCCGGCGATTGCCTTCAGGAGCGTGCTCTTGCCCGCGCCGTTCGGCCCGACCAAGGCCACGCGATTGCCGCAGGAGGTGGCGAAGGAGACGTCCTCCAGCGCGAGAGTGTTGCGATAGCGCACCTGAAGGGCGTCGATCACCAACTCGTGGTGATGCGCGTGGTGGGCGCAGCAGTCGTGGTGTTCGTCGCTCATGGTTCCCAGATGTCGTCGATGTCGCCGGAGGAATCGAAAACGTGTTCGAGTGTCGGCTTGCCGGGTATCTCGAGCCGCAGCTTGGCGAAGCGGTGGCCGGGGGAGTTGTCGGTCCATGCCACGCGGAGGGAGATGACCGGGTGATCGCCGGGAACTTCCAGGCTGCCCGAGAGGGTGGTCGCGGGAGCCGCACCGGCGTCGAGGGAGATTTCCTTCGCGGTGCTGGAGAGGAAGAGTTCGAAGCTGGCTTTCTTGATCTCGACCGGGGCTGCGGCGGGTTCCTCCTTGTCGACGGGCGCTTGGACCGAGCGTGAGTGGGTCAGGCGCGCAAGGGCGAGGCCGGTGACCAAGAGGGCGGCTAGGACGATCAGGGTGCGTAGTAGCGGTGAGCCGCGCATCGACGAGCGATCCTTCGCGCAGGAGGAGCGCAGTTGCAAGCGATTTGCGTTTGAGGGCCTTGGGGCCGTCGAGCGCCGGATACGCCTGCCCCCGGTGCTTGCAGTCCCCTTCCGTGATTCCCGCGAAGCCCGTCTCCTCCGACCACCTCAACTCCGGCACGGGACAGGAGCTCGCTCCGTCCCGTGCAAAAGAAGTTCCCCCTTCTTTCCTTTTTCCCCCTTCTTCCCCTTCTTCTATTTGTGCCGTGAGTGTGCCGTCAGTGTGCCGCGAGTGTGCCGCGAGTGTGCCGCGAGTGTGCCCTTTTCGTCCGCGTCGATTCCGTAAGTGCCGTATTCAAGGATAGTTATCACCTCTCCGAAGTGTTCCCTTTCCGGCTCTCTTCCCCGCGCGATCAGCTTCTCATCTTCGGATAAACCCGGGAAGAAACGCACCCGTGCCGTGCGCCAGCGGTCGTGGCTGAAGAAGTTCCGCTGGAGTTGGAGGTGACCGATCAAGGTTGCAGCATGAGGTGGAAATGCAGTTTTGTCTATTGCAATGCACGCAAATGCATGGTGAAATGCATTTATCGCTTTGCCGGAAGCACCCCTTCGACGCCGCTTCCTTAAGCCGCTTTCCGCCGGTGTGTTATTCGCTTCGCTCCGCCTCATCCACCGGTTGACGAGAATTCATACCCATTTCGCTTCCCCATTGGTGCGCTTTGAGCGACACCGCCGTTCTGCCATGACGAACCCGTTTCGCGAAGACCTCGTCTCCCGGTCGCGCCCGGAGCCTTGCACCGTCGTCATCTTCGGTGCCACCGGAGACCTGACCCACCGCAAGCTGGTGCCGGCCATCTACAATCTCGCGGTGGACGGCGAATTGCCGCCGGGAGTGAAGATCCTCGGCTTCGCCCGGCGCGAGAAGTCGGATGAGGAATTCCGCAAGGGATTGGAGGAGCTCAACCGCAAGGTTTCGCGCTCCGGCCACGATGACGCGCTGTGGGGCAAGTTCGTGGAGAATATCCACTACCATAAGAGCGAGTTCGACGAGGCCGATGGCTACAAGCGCCTGGCCGAACGGCTCGATGCGATCGACCGCGAACGCGGCGGGAAGGGGAACCGGCTGTTCTACATTGCGAGCGCGCCGGAGTTCTTCGACGTGATCCTGGAGCAGCTCAAGGAGGCCGGCCTGAACAAGTCCAAGGACGGCTGCTGGTCACGGGTGATCGTGGAGAAGCCCTTCGGGACCGATCTCGCCACCGCCCAGCACTTGAACAAGGTGGTGAACAAGACCTTCCAGGAGAAGGACACTTACCGGATCGACCACTATCTCGGCAAGGAGACTGCGCAGAACATCATGGTGCTGCGCTTCGCCAATGCGATCTTCGAGCCGCTCTGGAACAATCGCTACATCTCCCATGTCCAAGTCACCTGTGCCGAAAACCTCGGGATGGAAGGCGGCCGTGGCGGTTACTACGACACTGCCGGCGCGCTGCGCGACATGGTGCAAAATCACCTCTTGCAACTGCTCAGCCTGATCACGATGGAGCCGCCGACCGATCTCGGGGCCGACGGCGTGCGGGATGAGAAGGTCAAGGTCATCCGCTCGCTGCGCCAGTGGGACACCCCGGAGAAGGTCGCCCAGAACGTCGTCCGCGCGCAGTATTCCGCCGGTCATGTCGATGGCAAAACGGTTCCCGGCTACCGCGAGGAAGACCGGGTCGATCCCGAGAGCATGACCGAGGCCTACGTGGCCGTGCGCCTGATGATCGATACCTGGCGCTGGAGCGGCGTGCCTTTCTACATCCGCATGGGCAAGCAATTGCCGAAGAAGGCGACCGAGATCTCGGTGCACTTCAAGGCTCCGCCCTGCGTGCTCTTCAATGCCCTGCCCGGCGGCGTGCCCGGGGCGAACGTGCTGGTGATCCGCATCCAGCCGGACGAGGGCATCTCGCTGCGCATGGTCTCGAAGATTCCCGGCACCAGCCTGCGCCTGGAGCCGGTGAAAATGGACTTCCACTACGCCACCAGCTTCGGCAAGGGCAGCCCGGAAGCCTACGAGCGCCTGCTGCTGGATGCGATGGCCGGCGATGCCACGCTCTTCGCGCGGCGCGACGAGGTGGAAGAGGCTTGGAAGTTCATCGACAACATCGAACATGCCTGGCACCAGAGCGACAATCCGCCGCCGATGGCGCAATACGTCGCCGGCACCTGGGGCCCGAAGGAGGCCGACGAACTTTTGCAGCAGGACGGCAATTCATGGCGGAGGTTGTGACGTGGGACGACGAGCCCGCTCTCGATTTAAGATTTAGAATTTGAGATTTAAGATCCGCGCAGCATGGCAACTCTAGAGATGCATCCCGAACTCGGTCGCGAAGTGCCGATCGGTTCGATCGACAAGGAACTGCGCAAGCTGTGGGACGAAGACGAGGCGCGTACGAATGCCTCGCTGATGAACCTGGCGGTGTATTCCGAGGAACCGGGTTCGTTGGAGAAGAACTCCGCGGCGGTGCGCGAATTGACGACCGAGCATGCCTGCCGGGCGCTGCTGATCGGCATCGATCGCACCGCTCCCGAGGCTTCGATCCGCGCTTGGATCACCGCGCATTGCCACCTCCTGCACGGTCAGAAGTCGGTGTGCTGTGAACAAATCTCCTTTGCCCTCACCGGCAAGGCCACCGGGCGCCTGCGGAATACCGTCTTCGCCCACCTCGCCTCCGATCTGCCGCTGATTTTCTGGTGGCAGGGCGAACTTACTCCGATCTTCGAGGACCGTCTCTACAGCCTCGTGGACCGCTTCGTCTTCGATAGCGCCGAATGGGCGAATCCGGTGGATTCCTTCGCCACGATCTCCGCCGCCGTGGCAGGCGCGACCCGCGAACTGGTGGTGCAGGATCTGGCCTGGACCCGGAGCTTTCAATTCCGCGTTTCCGTGGCCGCGCTGCACGACGACCCGCTGGTGCTTGGCGCGCTGCCAAAAGTGGATACGGTGGAGATCGTCTACCATCCCGCGCACCGCAGCACCGCGCTCCAGATGCTCGCGTGGCTGGCAGTCCAAGCCGGTTGGCGGGACGGCATGGAACTTGATCTGGCCGTGGTCCGCCGTAGCGGGACCAAGGAGGGGTTTTCCTTCGAAGGCCCGGCCGGCAAGGCAATCGCCGCCACTCTAACAGCCGACGGATCCTCGGCTCCGCTCGGTCTCGTGTCCCTGCAGGGCGGGGGAGTGGAGGCTGCCGTTTCCCGGGAGGCGGATGCGCCTTTCCTCACGCGGCGGATCAGGACCGGCAAGCACGTCACCGAATCGCCCGGCCCGGTGGATCCGGACAATCAGGTCGGATTGATCGGCGAGCAACTGGCCCGCGGTGGCAAGAACTCGCTGTTCCAGAAGATCCTGCCGAAGTTCCAGCAGTTGTTGGAACGTTGAGCGGTTCACGCGTTCCGCCGCCTGCGACCCAGCATGACGGCGGGCAAGATGATGCTAAGCAGGATGGCCGAGGGCTCCGGCACCGAGACCGTCCGGAGGGTCCCGCTGAGCTGCAATGAGGAGGCGTGGAAGTCGCCGCCCGAGAAGGTGCTTAAATCCCGCAGCGTGATCGTGACGTTGCTGAGATCCGTGCCCCAAGGCAGGTCCAAGGTTCGCAGCACCGGAGCCGGCCCGGGAACATCGTAGCCAAAGACACCGCCCGGGCCCCCTTCCGGTGCATTCAGGGCTTCCAGGCTCCACGTGTCGGTATAAGTCAGCAAATGGCCGCCTACTGAAATCTCTATGATCCCTGTCCAAGTGAGGAGGAGGTCGCCCGCCGGATAGAAGAGGGAACCGTCCCATGTCATGGGATCGTCCGGGATGAATTGGAGCTGGATGGTCTGGCCCGGAGTGAGGCCGGCCAGGTTGCTGAGGTTGCGGCTTTGCGAGACCGAGGTGTTGATCGACGTGCTCGGCGGGCCGGTGTAATCGGTTTCAAGACCGACCAGAGTCGTGGCGGCTTGGGCGAATCCCGCCAGAAGGGTGACCAGGAAGATCGGGAAGCGGAGGGGATTTTTCACGAATGTCATGTCCGGATAGGTGAAGGATTCATTATCTGATCCGCCCGTCCAGTCCACGAGGTTTCAGGAAACCTACTCCGCCAGATATGTTGCCAGCTTTTCCCGCAAGGTCGTCCTGGCCCGGAACAGCAGGCTTTTCACGGACGAGACCGAGGTCTTCAGCACGACCGCGATCTCCTCGTAGGCTAGGGACTCATAGCTATACAGGATGACCGCGGTGCGCTGCGCCTCCGGCAGCGTCGCGATCGCCCGGTCGATCTGCTGGTGCATCTCGACCTTCATGGCTTCCTCCTGCGGCTCATGGCGCGTTTCGGACGCCATCTGGAAGCCGCTGTCTTCCTCGCGCTCCTCGCTGGAGACCTCCTTGCGGCGGGTCCGGCGGCGGGACTCGTTGAAGACTAGATTGCGCGTGATCGTGAAAAGGTAGGTCGTGAATTTCGCCTCCGGGCGCCAGCGCTTGGCGTGCTTCCAGATCCGCAGAAAGGCCAGCTGGGCGATGTCCTCAGCCTCGGTCGGGTCGTTCAGCATCCGCGCCACCGTGCCCACCACGGCATTCTGATGGCGTTCCACGAGCTGCCGGAAGGCGTGCTCGTCACCCTCCGCGATCCGATGCATCAGCGCCACATCCACCTCGTCTCCATCCACGCTGTCATTCGCTGGGATCGGGCGTGGCGATGGCATGCGGAAGTTCGGGAAGGTCAGTGCGGCTTCCATTCTCTCCGTGGCGAACCACGGGACGAGCTAGAAGTTGCGGAAGGCCCGGATTCGGAGATTCCGCTCCCTCAATGGACGCTGCCGGCCCCGCGGCTATTCAAATCAGTTGCAGTAGTTCGTTTGAACGCCGGTCCACCTCGGCGAAGCGCGCCGCGTTCTCCGGCTTCTTGATATCCTCGTCCCAAGTCGGGATCATTTCCTTCATCCGGGCCCTGCCCTCCGGTGTTTCCAAGAGGTGGCCGAAGCACTTCTTCACCACTTCCAGCACGATATTGACCGATACCGAAGCCCCGGGGGAGGCGCCGAGCAGGGCGGAGATGCTCCGATCCTCATTGGTGATGACCTCGGTGCCGTAGTGCACGATCCCCGCTTCGCCGTCGGTTTTCTTGATCGCCTGCACGCGGATCCCGGCTTCGATGAGCTTCCAGTCCTCCGCCTTGGCCCCGGGATAGAAAACGTGCAGCACATCCATGCGGTCCTGCATGCTCTGCGTGCCCTGTTGGATGAGGTACTTGACCAGCGGCAGATTGCTGACACCGATTTTGAGCAAGGTCGCCAGGTTGTCCGGCTTCACCGAGAGCGGCAGGTCCAGATAGCTGCCCTTCTTGTGCAGGAACTTGGTGGTCCAGGCGGCGAAGGGCCCGAAGAGCAGGGTCTTCTTGCCATCAAGAATGCGGGTATCCAGATGCGGCACCGCCATGGTCGGTGCGGATTCGAGCGGCTGGCCGTAGACCTTGGCCTGATGCCTGGCGACGATCTCGGGGTTCTCGCAGACGAGCCATTGCCCGCCGATCGGGAAGCCGCCGAGTCCCTTGGCCTCCGGAATGCCGGACTTCTGCAGCAGCGCCAGACTGCCGCCGCCTGCGCCGACGAAGACGAACTTCGCGTTGTTCTCGTGGGATTCGCCGGTGACCAGGTTCCTGGTCTTCACCTCCCAGCCGGTCGCGGTCTTGGTCAGATCCGTGACCCGGTGGTTCGAGGCGATCCCGCAGCCCGGTTGCTTCTCCAGCCAGCCGAGTAACTTGCGGGAGATATTGCCGAAGTTCACGTCGGTGCCGCCGTCCATCTTGGTCGCGGCGATCGGCACCTCGCCGCGCTTTTCGAGGAGCAGGGGTGCCCAGGAAGCGATCTTCTCCCGGTCCGTGGAAAATTCCATCCCGCGGAAGAAATGGTGCGCGGCCATGCCTTCGTAGCGGGCGCGCAGGTATTCCACCATCTCCTTGCCGTGGACAAAGCTGATGTGGGGCAGGGGGGTGATGAATTCCTTCGGCTTGTCCGCCATCCCGCTGGCCACGGCGTGGGCCCAGAATTGCTTGGAGTGGTCGAAGTGCTCGAAAATCTCGATCGCCTTGGCCACCTTGACCGTGCCGTCCGGTTCGCGGTGCGGGGTGTAGCTCAGTTCGCAGATCCCCGCGTGGCCGGTGCCGGCATTGTTCCAGCCATGCGAGCTCTCCTGCGCCAATTCCTCCGTGACTTCATAAACTTGGATCGAAAGCGTGGGTTCCAGGCGCTTGAGCATCGCGCCGAGATTCGCGGACATCACGCCGCTGCCGATAATGATGACGTCGGGATTATGAATGTGGGTCGAGTGCGGCATGGACGGGAGCGGTTTAGCCGTTCGACACCCGCCTGCCAACCCTTGGAGGCGGTATTCTTCTGTCAGCAGCGCATTTCCGGGCCCTGTTCCTCAATCATTTATCGAAAATCCAACTTTGAATCGGGGCCGCGGTCGCAGAATCCAAAATCTTCGGTCTTGCAGGCGAATTCACGGCGCGGCGCGCCTGTACCGGGGCGGGGCGGGGCGGTACGGCGACAGTAATTTTACGGGTCGCAAATGTGAAGACCCTGTGAATTTAATGTTAGGACGTAGGTACAACTTGCCATCGGCCCCGCCATCGGGTAGCACCCGCGCCGCACACCTGTTGCTGCAAAATACCATGACCATGACATCAACTATCCTCACCCGCCTTTCCCTGTTGGCTTGCGCGGTTGCCCTTCCTGGTACGGCTCTGGCCGGTGCCCCCACCGCTGGTGAACTCGAGTTCGCCGCTGCCGACATCGCTCCTGCCGACGGTAGCCTGAACAAGGAAGAGTTCACGACCACGCTCCCGGAAGGTTCCAAGCCGAAGTTCGTGAACAAGCAGTTCAAGAAGGCCAACTTCGTCAAGAGCGAGAGCCTCACGCTCGAAGAATACCTCGTCTACATCGGCGACATCGAAGCGCCGACCAAGCAAGAGCTGTCCTTCCGGGTGGCTGACTTGAACCTCAACGGCGGAATCGACCTCGCCGAACTCAATACCGCGACTCCCGGCAAGAGCCCGTTCATCAACATCGTCAAGACCTTCCTGATCGCCGACGACGACGCGAACGACGAGCTTTCCCGGGCAGAGTGGACCCTGCTCAAGACGGGCAAGGCCAAGCCTGCGAAGGGTGAGAAGTTCCTGAAGTTCGTTCTCGCGGATGCGAACGAAAACAACCAGCTCACCAACCTTGAGTTCGCCAGCACCTTCCCACGCGGAACCGTGCAGGCCAAGGTCGATGTCAAGTTCGACAAGCTGGACAAGAACGACGACACCTTCCTCACCCGCGATGAATACAATCCGGGTGCCCCGAAGACCCCACCGGCGCCCTAAGCGATCCGTGATTCTTTGATTCCGAAGCGGCAGGGGCAACCCTGCCGCTTTTTCCTTTGGTTGGGAGGTCGTCCCTAACGGTCGAGCCACAGACTCTTCAGATAAGCCTCGCCCGTGAAGTCCCCGGGCATCGGCGCATACCGGACCTTCAGCGGTTGCCGGGACGCACCCCGCAGCTGCGCTTCAAAAGCCCGCGGATCCAGGGTCCGGCAATTTGTCGAAGCCAGCACGAATCCGCCCGGGGCGAGACAAGCGAAGGCCAGCCCGGCCAGAGTTCCGTAATCCTTCTCCACCCGGAAGACCTTGCCCTCCTTGTCCCGCGAGAAGGTCGGCGGATCGAGCACGATCCCGTCGAACTTCCGGCCCTGCTTCGCGAAGCGGGTGAGCCAGTGGAAGGTGTCGCCCTTGCAGAAAAAGTGGACCTCGGGGTCGAAGCCGTTCAGGGAAAAATTCCGCTTCGCCCAATCGAGGTAGGGCTGCGCCAGATCCAGCGTCGTCGCCGTCGCACCCGCAGCGGCGGCATAGACCGAGAAGGCCCCGGTGTAAGCGAAGGTATTGAGCAGGGTCATGCCCGGCTTCAGGCGGGCACGGAGTTCCGCGCGATTGTCCCGCTGGTCCAGGAAGATGCCTTGGGAATAGCCCGCTTGGAACGAGATCCCGAAGGCCAGCCCGCCCTCGTGGATCGTGAAGGGCTGCTCCTGGAACGGACCGGAGAGGTGCGCCGGGGAATCTTTCTGCTGCTGGTCCAGCCGCTTCCAATAGACCGTCCGGGCTTGGTTGCGGAGCCATTCGGACATCTCCCGCGGAATTTCGCGATCACGGGTCGAGAGCA
Organism: Luteolibacter sp. Populi; assembly: GCF_040801775.1. Classification (GTDB taxonomy): domain Bacteria; phylum Verrucomicrobiota; class Verrucomicrobiia; order Verrucomicrobiales; family Akkermansiaceae; genus Haloferula. Next base: position 665,743 of record NZ_CP161812.1, on the reverse strand, counting down.
GCCAGCGCCCTGCAAAGTCCTCCAGCTCAATGCCAGGGAGGCCGTCGCCCGCACCGTCGATCAACCGTAGCGCGTTGGTACCGGGGACTCGCAGCGGGACGCGCTGGGCGAGGGCGGCTTCGAGCAGATGGCGCATGGGAGGCATTGCCATGGGGCATCGGGCCGCTAGCATCCAGCGCGAAATGAGCGACCTCGCCTCCCGACTTGACGAAGCCCTGGCCCACGGCCTCCTGCTGCAAAGCTCCCGCATCAATATCGACCTGCTGCTCGCCGGCTCGGCCACGCCGGTCGCCTGCGAAGCGGTCCGCGAATTGGCGGAGGCCGGCGAATGGCAGGAGCTGAACGACCGCTTCTTCAAAACCCTCGCCTTCGGCACCGGCGGACTCCGCGGGCGGACGATCGGGCGCATCGTGACCCGGGCGGAGCAGGGGAAGGGTGGTCCCAACGATCGTCCCGAGCATCCCTGTGCGGGCACCGCGACGATGAATTTCTTCAATCTCTCCCGCGCGGTCCGCGGCCTGATCGCCTACGCGAAGGCGCACGCCGGCACGGCGCGCAAGGCCAGGCTGGTCTTCGCCCACGACACGCGGCACTTTTCCCGGGATTTCGCGGAATATTGCGCGAAAACCGCCGCGGAACTGGGCTGCGATGCCTACCTCTTCGAGTCCGGGCGCTCGACTCCCGAGCTGTCCTTCGCGATCCGCGAACTGCGGGCGGATGCCGGCGTGGTCCTGACCGCCAGCCACAACCCCGCCCACGACAATGGCTTCAAGGCTTACTTCAACGACGGCGCGCAGATCGTGGAGCCGCACGCTTCCGCGATCATCGCCGAGGTGAACTCGCTGCATAACGAAATCTACGAGCCGCTGCCGAAGGACCGGCAGGGTGCCGTCACCATCATCGGCGCGGACATCGACCGGCCTTACATGGACCGTCTCAAGTCGCTGCTCATGCGTCCCGAATTGCTGAAGGGCGGCGGCACCAAGGTGGTCTACACGAATCTCCACGGCGTGGGTGGCGTGATCATCGCGCCGATGCTCCGCGAGCTGGGTTTCGAGGTGATCACGGTCCCGGAGCAGGACATCCAGGACGGCCGTTTCCCCACGGTGGAATCTCCGAACCCCGAGAATCCGCCAGCCCTGAAAATGGCCATCGATCTCGCGGTCAGGGAAGGCGCGGAGCTGGTGATCGGCACCGATCCTGATAACGACCGCATGGGCGTGGCGGTGCGTGAAGAGAACGGCAGCATGCGCGTCCTGACCGGCAACCAGATCGGCTCGTTGATGGCTTGGTATCGCGCCAAGACCGCCTTCGAGGTCGGCTGGCTGAACGACACCACGCGGGCGCGCGCTCTCTTTGTGAAGACCTACGTGACCACCGAACTGCAACGGGCGATTGCCGATCACTACGGCATCGGCGTGGTCGATACCCTGACCGGCTTCAAATACATCGCCGAGAAGCTGAGTAAATATGAGGCGGCGATCCCGGCCGACAAGAAGGGCACGGACTACCGCTCGCTCGATGAAGCGACCACCCGCGCGCTGCGCCTCGAATACTCGCGCTTCTTCCTCTTCGGAGGGGAGGAGAGCTACGGCTACCTCGGCTGCGATTTCGTGCGGGACAAGGACGGCAACGGTGCCGCCGTGATGTTCGCCGAAGTGGCCGCCTACGCGAAATCGGTCGGCAAATCGCTGGCCACTTTGCTCGACGACATCTTCGTCCAATTCGGCTACCACGAGGAGCGCGGCAAATCCCTGACCATGGAAGGTGCCGATGGCGCAGCGAAGATCCAATCTCTCGCCGGCACCTACTCGCTGAATCCGCCCTCCGAAGTCGATGGCTCGAAGGTCTCGAAGGTCCGCGACTTCGCGACCCAGGATCTCTTCGATGCCGAAGGCGATCCGCTGCCGAAGGAGAAGATGCTCTTCGTCGATCTGGAGGACGGCCGCGCCTTCGCGGTGCGGCCCTCCGGCACCGAGCCGAAGATCAAATTCTACCTCTACGGCAAGGCCGCGCCCTCCGGTGATCTCGCCGGCTCGCGCTCGAAGGTCGGGGGCTCGCTCGATAGCCTCTGGTCGTGGATCGAAAGCGACGCCAAGGCCCGCCTCGCTTGATTAATATGCCCTCATTCCTCGTACGCCTTCTCCGTCTTCTGGGGGCCATTTCCAGTGGCCTGGGGATGGCCCTGCTGTTCCCGCCGCACTCGGTCAGCAAACTGGTCTGGGTCGTCCTCGTGCCGCTGCTGGTGGCACTCTGGACCCTCGACGAAAAACGGCGGAAGCGGAAGGCCTTCGCCCTCGGCTATCTAACAGGGCTGTGCTTCTTCCTCGCGAACCTGGTCTGGCTGCGGACGGTGAGCGATGCCGGTTGGGTCGCGATCTCGCTCTATCTGGCTCTGTTCCCCGCCTGTTGGTCGGTCTTCGCTGCTACCTGGGGAAACCCATGGCGGAAGGGTGGGGGAGAAGAGGGGCTGTTCCACGCGCCGCTGCATGCCTTCGCCTGCGCCGCGACCTGGGCGGGGCTGGAGTGGCTGCGGAGCTGGCTCCTGACCGGCTTCGGCTGGAACCCGCTCGGCGTGGCTTTCCATGAGACACCGGTCTTCGCACAAGCCGCCGACCTATTCGGTGCGACCGGCTTGTCGATCCTGCCGATCTTCGTGCAGGCGGTGCTGATCCAGATCTGCGTGCGACGCGCCTCGCAGTACCACTCCGCGGAGATGCGGCGGCGGGTCGCGCTCGGCTGCGCCACCTTGTTCATGGCGGCCTGCTATGGCTATGGCTTCTGGCGGATCAAAACCGCGCATCAGGGTGAATCGATCAAGCTCAAGGCCCTGCTGGTGCAGCTCAATATCCCGCAGACCGCAGGCGAGGTGGCGTGGGAAGATACCGAGATCCACATGGGCTACGAGGACGAGACCCTCGCCGCCTTGGAAGGGCCCGTCGCGCCGAAGCCCGATTGGGTTCTCTGGCCGGAGACCGCTCTCACGGGCCGGATCCTCCGCCTGGACGACGGCACCGCGATGATGCCCTTCAATAACCTCACCTCGATCGAACGCGTCCGCGAGGGCGGGGATTTTACGCTCATCATGGGGCTGAACGAGCTCGAGGGTGAGAAGAAGGGCGAGGAATACTGGATGAAGGAAAACGGCAAGGCATGGAATACCATGACCATCCTGCCGGCCGACGGGGGCTTGGAGACCTTTCGCAAGCATCACCTGGTGATCTTCGGCGAATACATTCCCTTCGTCGACAAGCTGCCTTTCCTCGCGGAAATCTACGAACAACAGACTGGCACCCGCTTCGGTAGAGGCTTCGCGATGGGCGAGAGCCTGGAGCCGATGAAGGCCGAGGTGAAGGGGCAGCAAGTCGGCATCATCCCTTCGGTCTGCTTCGAGGACACGGTGCCGCGCTTGCTGCGGAAGTTCACCCGCGACGAACCGCAGATCATCGTGAACATCACCAATGACGGCTGGTTCAAGGAGAGCGAGGGCGCGGCCCAGCAATTCGCCAATGCCCGTTTCCGCGCCATTGAACTGCGGCGGCCCTTGATCCGCTGTGCGAATACCGGCGTCAGCGCCGCCATCACCACCACCGGCGTCACCCTGCACCCGCGCACGGGCAAGCCGCAGGAACTGCGCGATGCGAATGGCAGCCACTTCACCCGCGGCTCGATGTTCGTGGACGTCGATATCCCCAAGCATCCCACGCGCACGCTCTACGCGATGATCGGGGATTGGGGCCTCATCGGCGTCGCCTTGCTAAGCTTCGCGGTTATGGGACGCAGGGCCGCTGCTGGCAAAACGGAGCCCGAGGATCCGGCATCGCAGCCCGAATCTCCGGAAGACACGGACCTGTAGAATCTGAAAATCAAAACGGCCACACCGTGCTCCACACGCTGGCCTTCGCGCAGCGGATCACCTCCTGCTCGTCATCCACGCGCTTGAGCGCCCGGCTGGCCTTGAGCAATTCGGTGCCGCGGGCCACGGCACGCCATTCAACGGCCATCCCGGTGAGCCGGAGCAAGGTCCAGATCGCGACGACTCCCACGGCCCCGGCGACCGCCCAACCGCCCGGCACCCGCTTCGAGAAAATGGCGAAGACCGCCACCACAGCCACCAGCGCTGGCAATGCCCGCGTCAGATAGGCTCCCTTGGTCCGCGACTTGGCGATCGCGTCGCCCTCCCGCTCTAACAGGGCGAGCCCGCACTCGCGCACCGCATTGCCGAGTGCGGCGGCGTGGGTCTCGCTGCCGCGGCGGCCGGCGGGCAAGCCCATGCGCACGCGCAGGTCCTTGACGCTGGTCTCGCAGTCGCGGCGCAGGCCTTCGATCCGCACCCGGGTCCAGAACCAATGCCGCGCCGCCCACGCACCGGCGAGGGGGATGATCGACAATAATAGCAGGAGCTTCCACACGGCCCTGCCAACTCAGCGTTTCCCGCCGCCTCCGGCAAGCCATGCCTTCGGATCATCCGGCCATGGCTGCTTCGGATAGCGTCCGGCGAGCTCCTTTCTCATCTGCGCGTAGCCGCCGGACCAAAAGCTGCCGAGGTCCTTGGTCATCTGCCAGGGCCGCTGGCTCGGCGCGAGGATGTGAACCAGCAGCGGTGCCCGGCCGTTCGCGACGGTGGGCGTCTGCCAGACGCCGAAGAGATCGCGCACCCGCAGCGCGATCCACGGATCCTTGCCGATCTCGTAGGTCACCTTGGGATGCTGGCCGTTCGCCAGGGTGACCCGTTCGGGTGCGTAGGAATCGAGCGCGGCCCGCTGCACCGAGCTGAGCCATTCCTTCAGCACCGGCCAGACCTGGCGCTCCTTGATGTCCTTGTAGCCGAGCGCCCCGTGGCAAATCTGGGCCACCGCCGCGGCGCGGTCTTCCTCGGACCAGCCGGGCAGTTCGAGATCCGGCATCCATTGGCCGAGACAGGAAAGCCGCGCGCACCATTGGTCCACCGCGGCGTCCCAGTTCTTCAAGATGAGTTCGCCGGATAGAACCTTCGCCGCGAGAATTTCCGCGGCGGCATCCTCGTTCACGCCGTGATCGCTTTCCTTGGTTTCCAGCACGAGGTCGCGGAAGCGGGTCTCCTTGCGGGCCACGACCCTTCTACGGGGTTCATCGTAGCTCGCGCCATCGGCGATGGTGAAATCTTCAGGGAAAAGCTCCTTGAGCCACTCCGGGTCGATGGCCGTGGCGCGCCGCAATTGCACGATCACCTCGCGGCCTTCCACTTCGGTGATCTCCGCGGCCACGAAGGCGGCGGCCTGCCTGGCGGCGCTCTCCTCGTCGAGCTTGCCACGGCGCTTGCCCACCACCCGGCAGGCCAGGGTTCCCTCATTGAAGCGCACCGCCAGCCGGTCGCTGAAGGACGCCAGCATTGCCCGCCCGACGGCTTCGCGGCGCTTGGCGAAGTCCACGCCTTCCCATGGCCAGCCGCGCTGCAGCGCCAGGCGGTGCAAGCGGTCGAAGCCCTGCGCCACCTCCTTCGCGCCGCGTCCATGGATGCCCAGGGGAGCACAGCGCCTGCCGTCAAATTCCATTCCTGCCGCCGAATCGAAGGCGCGCCATTCGGCCTCGAAGTCGCTGCCATCGCCGGGGAAAACGAAATCCTTCCGCCCGATCCCGCCGCGCTTCGAGGCGAAGATCCCATCGCCCTGCACCGCCGCAGCGATGAAGGCCATCTCCGCCACGCAACCTTGCTCGACGCCCGCAAGCATCAGCCGCGAATAGCGCGGCTCTAGCGGCAGGGAAGCCATCGCGCGGCCCTCGTCCGTCAGCTCCCCATGGGCATCCAGCGCCCCGAGATCGTGCAGGAGGGACTCGGCGCGGACCACGCTTTCCTCGAGCGGAGCATCCAGCCAGCGGAAATTCCGGATCTCGCGGACGCCTGCCGCCTTGAGCAGCAGCACGGTCTCGGCGAGGTCCACGCGCCGCACCTCCGGCGCATCGAAGGCCTCGCGCCGCGTGTGTTCGCTTTCGCTCCAGAGCCGGAAGGCTCGGCCTGGCCCGGTGCGCCCCGCGCGGCCTGCCCGCTGCTCGGCGGAGGCCCGGGAAATCTTCCGGATCAGCAGGGTATCGATGCCGCGCCGCGGGTCGAAGCTCGCTTCCCGTGCCAGACCGGCATCGATCACGGTACGCACGCCCTCGATCGTCAGCGAGGTTTCTGCAACATTCGTAGATACAATGATTTTCGGACGTTTTCCCGGCGAAACCGCAGCCTCCTGCGCGGCAGGGGGCAGGCCGCCGTGGAGCGGGAAGATATCGTGATTCCGGAACGCCGACGAGTTCTCCAGCACTTCCACCGTCTTGCGGATTTCGTGCATCCCGGGCAGGAAGCATAGAAGGTCGCCAAGCTCTGGCATGCCCAGCACTTCCTTGCAGACCGTGGCGATGCGATCCCACACCGGGGTCTCCTGCGGTGGCCCGCCGCGGCGGTCGTTGGTCTTCGGCCGATCCGGGCGGTAGGCGATCTCGATGGGGTAGGTCCGACCGCCCGCTTCCAGCATCTTCGCCGGGGCCAAATAGGCCGCCAGCCCGCGGGTTTCCAAGGTAGCGGACATCACCAGTACCCGCAGATCGGGCCGGGAGGCTTCCTGAAGGTCGAGACAGCGGCCGAGCGCCACATCCACCGCCAGGCGGCGCTCGTGGAACTCATCGAAAACCACGGCACCGACACCCGCCAGGGATGGATCTTCCTGCAGCCAGCGCTGGAAAACCCCGTCCGTCATGTAGATCAGCCGGGTGTCCCGACCGTATTTGGTATCGAAACGCACCGCGTAGCCGACTTCGCCGCCGAGGCTGGCACCCCGCAGTTTCGCGACCCAGCCGGCCAGCAGGCGCGCTGCCATCCGCCGCGGTTCGATCACCAGGATCCTGCCGCCGATTCCCGCATCCATCAGCATGCCGGGCACCGCCGTGGATTTCCCGGAGCCGGTGGGAGCCTTGAGCAGCACGCGATCCCGCGCGCCGCTGGCCATGGCAGCTTTCAATTCTTCCTCGATTTCATGGACGGGCAAACGCACGCCCCGGCGATACCGGGGGATTCCGGAAAAGGGAATTCTTTCGCGCGATCCCCGGGAATAGGGCCACCGCGAAAGAGAGCCGCCGCGCGGCCCGTTTATTGCTGATTGCAAGACCCGCTGCGCGGTCTAAGCTCACCATCATGAACACTTTGCTCGGATTCGGCAGCTTCGGCGGCCAGGAGATGCTGATCATCTTCGTCATCGTCCTGCTTCTCTTCGGAGCCAAAAAGCTGCCCGAACTGGCGCGCGGCGTCGGTAAGAGCATGGGCGAGTTCAAGAAAGCCCGGAAGGATTTCGAGACCGACATCAAGGGGTGAGGATTGATTTTTTGGACGAGCCGCGCGATCGCGGGCGCTCCATCCAATGACGGCAAGACCCGGTCTGGGCACTCCGTGATTCGCATTGCAAGGGCCGCCTGGGAGGCCTATTCTTCAAGACCATGAACATGCTGCTTGGTATCGGTTCCCTCGGGGGCCAGGAGATGATCATCATCTTCCTTATCGTTCTGCTCCTTTTCGGAGCCAAGAAACTGCCCGAACTGGCGCGTGGCGTCGGCAAGAGCATGGGCGAATTCAAGAAGGCCCGCGAAGACTTCGAGCGCGAGATCACGAAGTCCGAGGACGAGGTGAAGACCCCGACCCGCGACGAAGCGAAGGCCAAGGAGGACGAGATCCGCATCAAGCAGGCCGCAGGCAGCGAGCCGGTCGAGAAGGTCTGAGGCATGATGCCACGGCAATTTTCATTTCCAAGCGCCCCGGGATTGCTCGGGGCGTTTTGTTTGGCGCTTTCGCTTGGACTTGCCGCCTGCCGCGACAAGGACCAAGGAGGCGACTGGGCCGGGCAAAAAGTCGTCAAGACCGCGGACGAAGCGCCCAAGCCGGCACCTGCTCCCGCTGCGCTGGCCGAGGAAGCGCCAGCGCCGGTCGCAGCGCCTGTAGCCCCCGCCGGAGAGATTGCCACGGACTCCTCCGCGGTCCGTTTCGTGACCTACAATGTCCGTAATTGGCTCACGATGGAGCGGACGGAAGGCGGAGACCGTGCCGCGGCCCCGAAGCCGGAGAAGGAGCGCGCGGCCGTTACCCAAGCACTGCTGGCGGCGAAGCCGGACATCCTGGGAGTGGCAGAGATCGGCAACGAGGACGATGTGAAGGACTTGCAAAAGCACTTGGCCGACGCCGGTTGGCCGATGCCGCACGCTCACCTGAATCGCGGTATCGATCCCACCCGCAGCCTGGTGATCCTCTCGAAGTATCCCATCGGCAAGACGGTCCCCCGCGACGATCTTTCCTACCGCTTGCAGGGCGAGGAATTCAAGATGCAGCGCGGGATCCTGGATGCGAGCATCGAGACTCCTCGCGGAACCTTCCGTTTCCTCGGCGTGCACCTGAAGTCGAAGAGGGAGATCCAGGAAGGCAACGAGGAAGAAATGCGCCGCAACGAGGCCCATCTGCTGCGCCGCGAACTCGATGAGATTCTCACGGAGGATCCCCAGGCCCGCTTGGTCGTCTACGGCGATTTCAACGACACGCGGAATAGTCCCTCGATCCGCGCCATCCAAGGTTCGGGGCGGGATGCGAACGCTCTGACGACCCTGCCGCTGAAGGATTCGCGGGGCGAGTACTGGACCCACCACTGGGACTTCCAGGACCTGTACTCGCGGATCGACTATGTGATGCTTTCTCCCGCCTTGAAGGACTCCGTGGACCGCAAGAACTCGAAGATTCTCGACACCCAGGAAGTCACCAAGGCCAGCGATCACCGGCCTTTGCTGGTCCTGCTCAAGTAGCGCGGCTCTCCAGAGCCGCGGACGTTAGCGTCCGCGGACACCGGAAGCGCTGCTTCTTCAACAGCTTCTCCCCTGAACGAAGTAGCATGGCTCTATGGAGCCGCGGATATTTGTGTTTGGGAACGCCCGAGGCTTCGCTTCTTCAGAGCTTTTTCTCTCGGACAAGCCGAAAGGGTTTCTCCTCACGCCCACATGCGCGGCTCTGGAGAGCTGCGCTACTTCGGCATGCTCATGACCCCGGCTTCGTCCAGGGGCATCAGGGGATTCCACGCGACCTCCCAGTAGTAGCCGTCGGGATCGGTGAAATAGCCGCTGTGGCCGCCCCAGAAAACGTCTTGGGCAGGCTTGATGATCTTGCCGCCAGCCCGCTCGACCTCGCCCAGCACGGCGGCGACTTCCTCCTTGGTCCGGACGTTGTGGGCGATGGTGATGCCGCTGAAACCCTTCGCCGGGCGCGTCTCCGGCGAGATGTCCTCGCAGAGCGCTTCGAGACCATACAGGGCCAGGCGGGTACCGGCGGTAGCGAAGAAGGCCACGCCCTCGCCCGCCTTGTAGCGGGTCGGCCAGCCAAGGCCATCGCGGTAAAAAGCGACGGCGCGGTCGAGATCGGCGACGCCGAGGGTGATGAGGGTCAGGCGGGGTTCCATGGCGACCCAAGAATTGAGGATCGCAAGCGATGCCGTCGATCCCGTTTCGCGGCACTGGACGGGCCGGGGGCGGGATGGCATGAACCGCACATGTCCGACGTGCTTTTGATCCGCCAGGTCCGTGTGGTGTCCGAAGATTCGCCCGCTTTCCACGAGGCGGACGTCCGGGTGGAGAAGGGGATCATCACGGCGGTGGCGCCGGGCCTGCCGCTGCCGGAAGGCGCGAAGGTCATCGAGGGCAAGGGCCGTCTGCTGATGCCCGCGATGTTCGACGCCCACGTCCATTTCCGCGAGCCGGGCTTCGAAGCGAAGGAAGACATCGCCAGTGGCACCGAGGCGGCCATCAACGGCGGAATCACCGGCGTGGTAATGATGCCGAACACCTCTCCGGCGATCGACTCGGCGGCGGTCGTCAGGATGGTCCTCGACAAGGCGAAGGCGGTGGCGCGGATCCCGGTCTACACTTCGGGCTGCATTACGAAGGAGCGGGCTGGCAAGGAACTTTCCGCCATTGACGGCATGCGAGCGCTAGGCGTGAAGATGCTGACCGACGATGGCGATGGGGTGGGGGACTCCGCGGTGCTCTACCGGGCGATGCAATATGCCAGTGAGTTCGGGATGTTCTTCGCCAGCCATTGCGAGGTTCACGACCTCGCCGGACCGCGGGCCTTGAACGAAGGCGCGATGTCCTATCGCCTCGGCATCAAGGGCAGCCCGGCTTGCGCGGAGGAGATCATGATCGACCGCGACATCCGGCTGGCCCACGCGACCGGCGCGCACATCCACATCCAGCACGTGTCGAGCAAGCTCGGCATGGAGACGATCCGCTGGTGGAAGGAACGTGGCGACGTGAAGGTGACCTGCGAGGTCGCCCCTCATCACCTGATGTTCCGCGACGAGGACATCGGCGACTACGACACCCACTACAAGATGAACCCGCCGCTGCGTACGGCGGAGGACAATGCCGCGCTGTTAGAAGCGTTCAAGGCCGGCGTCTTCGACCTGCTGGCCACCGATCACGCGCCGCATACGCCTTTCGAGAAGGCCCAGGATTTCACCAGCGCCCCGAACGGCATCACCGGGATGGATACCGCGCTGGTCTCGATGTTCGACCGCTTTGTCGCGCGTGGCCAGATCGGATGGGATGTCATCGTGAAGCGCTACTCCGCAGAGCCGCGGCGTTTGATGGGCCTCGAACCGGTGCCGGTGTCGGAAGGCAAGCCGGCGGAGTTCATCCTCTTCGATCCCGAAGGCAGCACCACCTTCACGGCGGAGTTCATGAGGTCGAAAAGCCGCAACACGCCCTTCCTCGACCAGACGATGAAGGGTAGCGTGGACCTGGTCGTGCGTAACGGGGAAATCCTGCTGGAGCGCGGGGCTTAGTCGTCGACCACTACTTGGTAGAAACGCCGCCCGGGATGCGCGGTCAAGGCGTCCGTTATCTCGTGGACCTGTTCTGCGCCGGTACCCGTAAAGGCTTCGATGAACTGCCAACCGGTGCAGTCATCGGAGTCGTTCAGCAGGTAGAGCTGCCCTTCGACAGTGGGCCAACGGAGCTTGATGCCGGTGGCCGTTTTCTCGATGGCAACCTTGAACGGATCACCCGTTTCCACGGTCACGGAAGCGGGATCAATGCTGAACTTGATCGAGCCGGTGCCAGCCTTGATTTCGCCGGTCCCGGAGCTAATCGAAGACGGAACCACCGAATCGTCCGGAAATTGGCCGGGAATCAAGAAGAGGCTGGGATTGGGGGAGTCTAGCAACTCCACCACGATGCTGCGATCACTGGCAGCTCCCGTGTAGGGAAAGCTACCGAAGCTTGCACCATTTTCGATGCTTGTGGTCACCCTGAGGGTATCTGTGCGAGAATCATTCTGGGCCACTGCATAGACCGCCTCCAAAGGAGACTGTGGAATGGCTTCGGGCAAGGAGCTGACGGGTAAGGTGGCCTTCCAATTGCTTTCGCCGATCACCGCCTCCATCGAGAGCTGAATCGGTCCCCAGTAGTAGCTCTTGGTGGAAAAGGAGAAATTGGACGGCCGGTAGAGAGTGGCCCCGGAGTCATAAGAGAATTCCACGCTCACCGGTGCTCCCACGGTGGCCGTGAGACCTGCGCCGGTCACGCTGGTAACGGTGCCCGTGGCGGCCCAGCGGGTTTCGAGGGCGGAGGCGGAAAGAACCGGCAGGAGTAGCAGAAGGGGGAATTTCATGGATGGAGGAGAATTGCGCGGTGACGCGGAGAAGATACTTATCCTCTCCGCATCCTGATAGATCGAAGTTTCATCCTTCTGTGAAAATCGCATGAAGGGTTTCAAAACGAAAAATGCCGCCCCGAGGGGCGGCATTCATTGGGATGGTTGTTGCGATTCCGGTCTCAACCCTGATCGATCGTCTTCTCGGTGCCCGAGTCCACGATCAGGAAGCGCTCCCGGTGCAGCGAGGGATCGGAGCGGAAGATCAGGCGGCCGGAGTGCTGGCGCTCAAGCTCCACGAGGTGCTTGCCATCTTCGGTCTTGAAGCGGGTCAGGACGTCGGGATTGACCACGATCACCAGGTCGCCCGCCTGTTCGCGGTGCTTGTTGATGACGGTCACGATCCGGCGCTGGATCTCGACGCTCATCGTCATCGGCGTCTTCACCCGGCCACGGCCCTGGCAGTAAGGGCAGGGCTCGAACATGGTGTCGCGCAGCGATTCGTTGAGCCGCTGGCGGGTCATCTCCATCAGGCCGATGGACGAGATCTGCAGGACCTGGGTCTTGGCCTTGTCCTTCTTCAGCCGGTCCTTCATCGCCTTGTAGACCGTCTGCTGGTCCTTGCGATGGCGCATGTCGATGAAGTCCACCACCACCAGGCCGCCGATGTTCCGCAGGCGGAGCTGGCGGGCGACCTCCTGGGCCGCTTCGACGTTGGTCTCGAAGATCATCTTGTCGACGTCCTTCGAGCCGCGGTTGCGCCCGGTGTTCACGTCGATCGAGATCAGCGCTTCGGTCTCGTCGATCACGATGTAGCCACCGCAGGGCAACCATACCTGGCGCGAGAAAGCTTCGTCGATCTGCTTCTGGATATTGACCGATTCGAAGATCGGCTGGGAGGTCGCCATGTGATGGATGCGGCGCTTGGCACGGCGCGAGACCTTGCCGGCGATCTCGCGGATCAGCTCGGTCGTCTGAGCGTCGTCGCAAAGCACCTGATCCACTTCATCGGTCAGGAAATCCCGCGCGGTGCGCTCGATCAGCCCGGGTTCCTGGAACACGCAGAGCGGTGCCGGGCCGGAGTCGCGCTTGTCTTCCACCGAGTGCCATTGCTCCATCAGCATCGCCAGATCGCGCACGAAATGGCGGGCGCGGGTGCCGTGGGCGACGGTGCGCATGATGATGCCCATGCCCTCCGGCACGCTCAGCTTCTGCATGATCTTACGCAGGCGCAGGCGCTCCTTCGGGTCCTCGATCTTGCGCGAGATACCGAATTGCTCGGTGAAGGGCATCAAGACCAGATAGCGTCCGGCCAAGGAGATATTGGTCGTCACCCGCGGCCCCTTGGTCCCGATCGGGCCCTTGGAAACCTGGATCATGATTTCCGAGCCGATCGGATAGATGCTCGGGATGTCCTTGGAAGTGATCTTCTGCTGCTGCTTCTTCTTGTGGCTGCTCGCCCGCTCGATCTCTTCGAGACCGGCATCCAAAGCGGCGGGGATGGCATCCCAGAAGTGCAGGAAGGCGTTTTTATCGAGGCCGATATCGACGAACATCGCCTTGAGGCCCTGCTCGATGTTTTTGACGCGGCCCTTGAAGATGCCGCCCACAATGTTCTGTTCGCCCTCGCGTTCGACGGTGTATTCTTCGAGAACGCCGTTATCGAGGAGGGCTACGCGGCGTTCGAGACGCTCGACGTTGACGATCACGGTATTGCCTTCCTTGGGATTCGGTCGCCCGATTCCAAGGAAGCGTTTGATTTTCTGGATCATGGATTTGTAATAAAGCAGGAGATTGAAAAAGGGGTTCAGCGTTTGCGGGGCGTCTTCTTGCCTTGGCGCGGTGCCACGGTGCCGCCTGCATCCGCTTCGGGAGTGATGGTTGGACTAGGAGTAACTGCAGGTTGATTGTTGTCGGGATTGCCCGGCACGATACCGGCCGCCGTCGCGGCATCGGCCGCTTCGTCGCCGGTCTCGCCGTCGTCCTGGGTGACGTCGATGGCGGCAAGGACGTCTTCCGGAAGGGCGATTTCCTTGATCGCTTCGAGCTTGCCGGGCACGGGCTCGAGCGGGTGAAGGGGAAGCTTCATGCCCTCGTCCCGCGACAGCAGGCCGCGCATGACGAGGTGGACCAGCGGGCCGCAAACCGCGCCGCCGGACTTGCCTTCGTGGACGAAAATACAGATGGCGTAGCGCGGGTTCTCGTAGGGGCCGAAGGCCATCGTCCACGAGTTGTGGCGCGGATAACCATTCACGATCTCGGCCTGGGCGGTGCCGGTCTTCGCCGCGATCTCGTAGCCGGGAATCTTCACGCGGCCCGCGGTGCCGCCCGGTTGGTTCACCGCCATCCGCATGCCGGTGCGGATGAGTTCGAGGTCGGAAGGCTTCACGCCCTCCTTGATCAGGTCCACCTTCAGGCGCGGCTCGTCGGCGATCAGGACTTTGCCCTTCTGGTCCACGGACTTTTTCACCAGCCGCGGATGATAGTATTTGCCGCCGTTCGCCACGCAGGAAGTCACCGCGCAGAGTTGCAGCGGGGTGGCCAGCGAGTAGCCTTGGCCGATCGACATGAAGGCGACGTTCACCGGGGTCGGCACGGCGCGTTCCTTGGGATTCCGGCGCTGCCACTCGCGGCTGCCGATCACCATGCCGGGATACTCGCCGGGCAGCGGGATGCCGGTCTTTTCGCCGAAGCCGAGCATCTTGAAACCGTCGAGCATCTTCTTCGGGCCGAGGTCATTCGCCATCCTCATGAAGTAGGGATTGCAGGACTTCTGGATCGCCTGCGGCAGGGTCAGACCGCCGTGGCTGCCGCCTTTCTGGTCGATCCAGCAGCGGACCTTGGTGCTCCCGTAGGGCACAAAGCCGCTGCAGTTGTAGACCCGCGTGGCCAAGCCGTTCATCGCCCCCGTCAGCGCGGTCGGCACCTTGAAGGTGGAGCCCGGCGAGAAGGCGCTGATCGAGCGATCGATCATGGGGAATAGCGGGTTGCTATCGTATTCGTGCTTCTTCGCCTCCGTGATGCTCGGCACGTAATCGTTCGGATTGTAGTCCGGGATCGAGGCCATCGCCAGGATCTCGCCGGTGCGCACGTCCATCACCACCCCGGACGCCGTGCCGGCACGGCGCAGGACGTTGGAAAGGAGGTATTGCACCTCGGCATCGATCGTCAGGGTGACCTCCGCGCCGGTGCCGGGATCCTGGGCATCGAGCGGCCGTTCGCCGACAATCTTGCCCTTCTCGTCCTTGACGATGACCTTGTAGCCTTCGGCCCCGTTCGGATTCTCGGCGGTCACCCCGCGGAGCATGTCGTCCAGCGTTGCCTCCACGCCGGCCACGCCCCGGTCGTCGCCCACGTACTGGTAGCCGAAGCGCTTGTAAGCCTCCTCCGGGATGTCGCCCTTGCCCCACTGGCGGAGGAAGCCGAGGGTATGGCAAGCCAGCGCCTTGTAGGGATACTCCCGCTGCGGTTTGACATTCAGATACACCCCGGGCAGGTCGAGCGAATGCTCTGCGTAGCGGGCGAATTGCTCGTAGGTGATATCCGTCGTGTAACTGAAGGGCACCAGTCCGCCATGGGTCTTGTAGTGGCTGACGAGGGCCTTCGACTTGAAGTCCTTGGCCAGGCCCAGTTCTTCGAGCGGCCCGATCACCTGCTTTTTCACGATATCGAGGATATCGGACTCCTTGCGCAGGCGCTGCATCCCGTCGTCCCAGAAGGGAGTGTCGATCGTCTTCTCGTCGGCACGCTGGCGGCGGAAGGCATCCTGGATTTCCTGAAGGTTGAAGGAGATCTCGTAGTCGCGGCGGTTGCGGGCCAGCTCGATGCCGTTGCGGTCCTTGATCGTGCCGCGGATGCCAGGTTCGCGCACGGTGATCGTGCGGGGACCGGGGGCCTTCTTCACGAAGCCCTCGCGCTCGACGATCTGGAATTCGTAAAGGCGGCTCAAAAGCACGCCGAAGCCGCCCAGCACGAGGGCGGTCAGCAGGTAAACCCGGAGACGATAGCGCGGTTCGAGATTCATATGAGGCTGCGGCGCGGCTTTTTCTTCTTCTTCAGGCCCTCGAAGCGGATCTCGTAGCCGCAGCGTTCCGCGATGTGGAATTGCAGCCAGAACACCAGCGGCGAGAACAGCATCGTGAACGTCGAGCTGAAGACGATCTGGAACAGGGTGGGTAGCGGGAAGTGGAAATCCCCCCGCACGAAGTTGATGATGAGATACTCGGAAATCAGGTAGACGAAGATCGAGACCCCCACCAGGAAGGTCGAAAACTGCCACTTTCCTTGGCGGAACAAGGGCTGGATGCCCTGCATCAGATAACCGATCACGCCATACAGGATAATCGAATAGCCGAAGCGCAAGGTCTCCGCGGGCTGCGTATACACCGCCGGATCGCCGCCTGCGGGGCCGAGCGCGCCCTGTGCATCCCACAGGAAGCCGCAGACGAAGGCCAGTGCCAGCATTACCGGCGTGCCCACCGTGACCGAGCCGCACAGGAAGACCAGCGGCACCAGCAGCAGCCGCGTGTCGTAGAGCCCGGTCAATGCGGGAATGAACTGCTGCACCATCAGGGCGAGCAGGACCATGACCAACAGGCTGAGCGAATAACGGATCACGGATTCACGGGCGGAAGGAGGAACACCGTGCTCAGATCCGTGAAATCGACGGAAGGTCGGACCAAAGCTTCGGTATCGAGCGGCCCTTGGTCGGACGACTCGATGGTGCCTACCAGGATGTTCGGCGGAAACAGCCCGCCGAGCCCGGTGGTGAAAACACGCGTGCCAGGACTGATCCGGGCCTTCGCGGAAAGGAATCTTAGACGCAGCAGGGGCTCGCGCTCGGTACTGCCCGCGCTGGCCGCTGAGGATGCCCACTTCAGGCGTCCCCTCGATTTGCACGGAAACCTGGCAGGCCTCGTCGGTCAGCAGGATCACCGAGGAAAGATAGTCGCCCACCCGGTCGACCTTGCCGACCAAGCCGCGATCCGCGACCACCGGTTGGTGCACCTGGATCGGCTCGCCCTGCGACTTGCTGCCGCGGTCGATATCGACGGTCTTCCACCAGGTGGTTGGCTGGCGGCGCATGATCCGCACCGGCATGGCCTTGAAATCCATCCGCTTTTGGAAGGCCAGCGCGCGCCGCAGCCGGGTGTTTTCCGAGTCCACTTCCTCGGAATGCGCTTCGACCTGCTTCAGCCGCTCGTACTCGGTGCGGATCACCTCCAGTTCGGCTTCGAGCTTTTTGGAATGATTCACTTCGTCGAGAAACGAGCGCGCCTTGGCTTCCATCTTCGACCCGGAGGTCAGGAAGGGCGTCAGCCACGTGTAATACGTGCTCTGGATTTCACGCACGGCGTGTTCGCTCCGGGTCAGTGCCCAGACGGCGCCCCAGAGGAACAACAGGAATGCGACAAGATTGAGCGGCCTCATGGCGAGGGGCTCCCGTTCAGTAGTGGGATGAAGTGGTCACCCGCTTCAGCACTTCGATCTCCTGAAGCATCTTGCCGGTGCCTTCCGCCACCGCGCTGAGGGGATCCTCCGCGACGTGGACGGGTAGCCCGGTTTCTTCCCGGAGAAGACGGTCGAGCCCGCGCAGGAGGGCACCGCCACCGGCCAGCACGATGCCCCGGTCCACGAGGTCGGCGGCAAGTTCAGGCGGGCAGCGCTCCAGCGTCGTGCGCACGGCATCCACAATCGTGGAAAGCGGGTCGGACATCGCCTCCCGGATTTCCTGCGAGGTGATGGTGATGGTTTTCGGCAGGCCGGCGACGAGGTTGCGGCCCTTCACATCCATGGTGATTTCCTTTGGCAGCGGCGCGGCCGATCCGAGGCGGATCTTGATGTCCTCCGCGGTACGCTCGCCGATCATCAGGTTGTAGGCCCGCTTCATGTAGGAAACGATCGCCTCGTCCAGTTCGTCGCCCGCCGTCCGCACCGAGCGGGCGAAGACGATGCCACCCAGCGAAATCAGCGCCACTTCCGTGGTGCCGCCGCCGATGTCGACGATCATGTTCCCGGAAGCGTCCATCACCGGCAGGCCTACCCCGATCGCGGCCGCCATCGGCTCCTCAACGATGTGGACTTCCCGCGCACCCGCCTGCTCGGCGGACTCGCTGACCGCGCGGCGCTCGACCTCGGTGATCCCGGAGGGCACCGCGATGACCACCCGCGGGTTATTGCGGCGGCGGCCGTTGTTGGCCTTGCGGATGAAATGCCGGAGCATCGCTTCCGTCACTTCGAAGTCGGCGATCACCCCGTCCTTGAGCGGACGAATGGCGACGATATTGCCGGGGGTCCGGCCCAGCATGCGTTTTGCATCGTCACCTACCGCCAAAACCTCATTGGTCCCGGCCTTGACCGCGACCACGGAGGGTTCGCGTAGGACGATTCCTTGGTCCTTGACGTTGACGAGGGTGTTCGCAGTGCCGAGATCGATGCCGATGTCGTTTGAAAACCAGCTGCCGAATAATCGAGCAAACATTCTGATGGTGAGAGATTTGGAAAGGGCGACTCGACGGGTAAACTACCCCGGCGCGGCCCGTCCACCGTTCGCAAGGGAGCTAAAATATTAAGCTACCCGAATATTCCGGCAGCCGTCGAACTATGGCGATCCAAGCCCCGCCGGGTCAAGGGCAATCCCCCGTTTGGCAAAGAGAACCAGCGAGTCCCGGCGCAGCCGGAAGTCAGCCGGAAGTCAGCCGGAAGCCAAGGCAGGGCCCACCGCGGCGTGCCGCACCAGGAATTCCTCAGCCACCCCGTGGTAAGCTTTCGCCCCGATCCCGTCCGGATCGTGCTCGAAGATGGTCTTGGCGTGGCTTGGAGCCTCGCCGATCCGGATCGTGCGGGGAACCACCGTTTTGTAGAGCTGCTCCGGGAAGTAATTCGCCACCTCCTCGACCACCTGTTTGGCGAGGTTCGTCCGACCGTCGAACAT
Organism: Luteolibacter sp. Populi; assembly: GCF_040801775.1. Classification (GTDB taxonomy): domain Bacteria; phylum Verrucomicrobiota; class Verrucomicrobiia; order Verrucomicrobiales; family Akkermansiaceae; genus Haloferula. Next base: position 647,168 of record NZ_CP161812.1, on the reverse strand, counting down.
CGTCATGACGATCCCTTCCAGCGTCAGATCGGGATTGGCCCCGGAGTCGCGGATCTGGTCGATCACGTGGACGATCTTCGCCAGCCCTTCGAGACCGAACCACTCGCACTGGAGGGGGATCAGGATCTCATCGGCCGCGGCCAGCGCCGAGGTCATCAGCACCCCCAGCGAGGGCGGGGTGTCCAGGATGCAGAAATCGAAGAGATCGTTGGGCTTCAGACCCTGCAGGTGGGTCCGCAGGCGCACTAGGTGGTCGTCGCCGCGGGCCAACTCGATCTCCACGCCCGCCAGATCCATGTGCGAAGGAATCACCGAGAGATTCTCGCGCCCGGAGGAGATGATCTTGTCCGCCACGTTCGCTTGGCCGAGCAGCGCCGGATAAACCGTGCCCTCGCCATCCACGTCGAGGCCGAGACCGCTCGTGGTATTCGCCTGCGGGTCGAGGTCGATGAGCAGCACCCGCTGGCCTCGCAGGGCGAGGGCGGCGGAGAGGTTGAGCGCGGTGGTGGTTTTCCCCACGCCTCCCTTCTGATTGGCAATGGCAACGACTTTCATCAGGCGAACGGACAGCAGGACAGCAGCGGTGCGGAGTCTTCCGGTCCCGGCGCAGGCATGCAAACAAAACCGCAGGGAATGATCGCGAAGCCACCGGTCCACCCGATAACCGGAACGCCTCCAACAACGGACGGCCCACCTGGGACCGCGGGGCACCGCCCGGCAGAGTGGTCCCTGACTGCCGTGCTTTATCCCCGTCTACAGCATCGGACGGCACTTCACCATGTGCCACCCCGGCATACCAAGCCTTGCCGCCCCACCACCACCCAAAACACCCCTACTTCCCCGGCGCCATCTCCTCCACCAGCCGGCATGTCTCCTCCACCCACTCCGCCGCCCGGAACCTCCCCGCAATCTCCGTCGCTCGTCGCTTCACCTCCGCATCCCCCAACAGGCGCTCGAGCATCGCGGCGATCCGCTTGGCCTTGAACTGCCGCGGATGCAAACCATCCCCGACTCCCAGATCCCGCACCCGGCTCAAGTTGTCCAGTTGGTCATGCGCCATCGACTGCACCAGATGCGGGATGCCTGCTTGCAAGGCCTGCGCACAAGTACCCACGCCGCCATGATAGACCAGCGCGGCCGACCGCGGCAGCACCCGGCTCAGTGGGATGAAGGAATAGTGGCGGATCGTCGTCGGCAAATTCGCAGGGATCGTATCGGGAAAACGGCTGAGGAAAATCCCGCGTTTGCCGAGCAGCCGCAACGCCTCCGCAGCCTCCGTGAAGAAGACATTCCCGCGGTCCATCGCACTACCGGGCGTGAAGACCACCGGCGGCTCGCCCGCGTCCAGGAACTCCTCCAAGCCCCCGGGCAGTTCGCGCAGCCCCGCCTCATCGAACATCGGGAAGCCGGTCAGGCGGGTCTGCGCCGGCCAGTCCGGTTGCGGCGCGGCAAACCAATCGGGAAACAAGGCGATCACCCGGGCCGGCGCATGCCATTCCTTCAGCATGCCCTTGGCGGGCGGCAGCCCGTGCAGTTTGCGGAAGCGGTTCCACTCCGGCAGCACGTGATGGTTCACCATCTTCGAAGCCGCCCACCATTGGAACGCTTTCAACCAACGCGGCGCGGATTGCGGCACTGGCGCGCCGTGCAGCACCGGTTGCCGGTGAGAACTCACGAAGAGGGCAGGGGCCAGGTGGACCGAGACCACCGGCACGCCTAACAGCTCTGCGGCGCCCAAGGCACCCCAAGCCAGCGAACTGGCGACAATCACCGTATTGCCGGGCTGATGCAGCTCCTTCGCCACCCCGAGGATCATCTCGTAGCTCGGATTCACCGCGTTCCGTATGATCGAGGGAAAAGCCTTCGTCGGATGCCACAGGTGCGGGTCGCCCTGCACCCGCTCGAAATCCGCCACCGTCCCCATCGCCCGGAAGCCGAGCCCCGCCCGCCGCACCAACTCCTCGAAAAAGGCGCTCGTAATAATGAACACCTCATGCCCCCGCGCCTGCAGAGCCCGGCCCACACCCGTGAAGGGATGCACGTCGCCCGCGCTGCCCATGGCGTAGATGAGGATTCGCATGTGTAGCTCTTCTCTGGCCGGGCATCCGCCGCATGGCAAGGCAAGCCAGCCCCGCTGCCACGGAATGGCTATCCTTCCCCGGCGGCTCCGCCCTGTGCAGAACGGCATTAATTTAGTCCATTCACCGCTCCGAGTGCACCAGATTGCCGGTCCGGGGATGACTACATACATATGTTCACTTGCTTACCGCGCGGTAGCGCGGTGAAAGCGGCAATTGGGCCGCCAATTCCTGCAAAGTTTGCAAAGTCGCCGACTCCGCGATATTACGGTTTGCCAGATTTCTTGGGTCTTGTTAGGCGAGTTCCGAACGCGGTGGCGCAACTCCATTTCGTTTTTCACCCCGACATCTCTTACATGAAACACTCTTCCTTCCCGAGGCGTGGCCTCGGTCCTGTGATTGTTGCCGCGTCCCTTGCGACAGCCCTGCCCGCCTTCAGCGCGATCGTCTTCGTCAATTCTGATCTGGAAGACAGCATCGCATCAGCCACCCTTCCCGCAGGTTGGGAAATCGTTCCCTTCGACGCTCCCTTCTCCGAAGCTACTACCACCGCGGGCGACGACGCTGACGTGCTCGGCACTACCGGCCCCAATGTGGCTAGTGGTGTGTTTGGCGCTGCCCATTCCGGATCCAGCTTTGTGGGCGGAACTCACGGCACTATCGCCGGAGTGACCCTCCAGGAAGGATTGCAGCAGACCGTGAGCGGATTCACGGTGGGGCAGGATTACTCTTTCAGTTTCTTCCAGGCAAACGTGGGGATTACCAGCAGGCGTGACACCGAAGGAAGCTGGCGGGTCTTTGCCGATGGCGTGCTCGCCGGGACCACGATCCCGACTACCGCCACCTTGGCATGGGATGATCCTGACAAGGCCACCGACCTGATCTGGGAGGAGCGCACCGTGTCCTTCACGGCCACTGCCGAGTCCATGACCTTGAGCTTCCTTGCCTATGACAGCGATGGCGACATCGCTGGTCAGAACGGCGTATACATGGGCATCGACTCGCTCTCCGAGATCACGCCCGTGCCGGAGCCCTCGGCGGTCGTTCTGAGCTTCATCGCCGGCGCTGCCTTTCTCCGCCGCAGGCGGAACTGATCGTGATGTCCGGATGCGAACCAATATTTTTCCTCACTCCTCACTCCTCATGAAAACCAGACTGGGATTTCTTCTCCTAGCCCTTGCGTCTAACAGCCAAGGAGCTTCCGTGTTCTTCAGCCAAACTGTAACCGCCGCGGGCGATCCCTTGGGCGGCTTGTCCGGCACCGGCAATCTGCCGGTCTATGCGCCCATCCGCGAATCGGCAGCGAGCCAGATCCTCGGCTACGCGGAGGTCACCCTCGGAGCCAACAATGGACAGGTCGCGAGCTTCCCCCGGACCGACGGTACGGACACCTACATCTACCAGCAGGTGGCTGCGGGCGTGAACGCCTTCACCTCGCTCAATTTCCGCTTCGTGTCCTCGGATGGTGCCAATCTTCCGGTTCCGGCAATAACGATCGGCGTCTCGGAACTTTACATCCGGGTGGACGGGAGAGCGCTGAGCACCGGTGGCGGCTTTGTCACACCAGAGGAAACCAATACCCTGACATTGGCCGGTGTCCAACCTACCACTTGGGAGGTGGTATCCGATTTGGGGATTATCAATGACACGATCAACAGCGGCACCCTGACCTACACCGCGATCGAGACTCTAAGCACCCCGAGCCAGTTCATCCAGTGGCGCGCCTTCGATCCGGAGGGTGATGACAGTATCACCGGGCTGACTTGGCGTCTCGACAATGAAGGTGGAGCCTTGAATGCGACCCACCTGCAGATGGACCTGTCGCCGATCCCCGAGCCGGCTTCAGCCCTGCTCGGGGCGATCGGTCTACTGGGTCTATTACGCCGCCGCCGCTAATTCAGCCACCTGTCATGGTTCATCGGGGCAAGTGGCCACGGATTGGAAAGTTATCTATCTAGAGGGCTTCCGGCTCATCCCGGAATCCGTAAATCCGGTCTCATTTCCAATCCACCCGGTGAGTGACGGGTCATGCGGAATTGCTCGGCAGTGTCACCTGGAAGACCGACCCGACGCCCGAACTCCTAACCTCGATGCTCCCGCCGTGGCTTTCCACCACGGACCGGGCGATCGCCAGTCCCAGCCCGGCATGGCCGTTCACCTGACCGCGCGACGAATCCGCCCGATAGAAGCGGTCGAAGAGATGGGGCAGGTGCTCGGCAGAAATCCCGGGCCCGCTGTCGGATACTTCCAACACCGCTTCCGTCGCCCCGCTCGCGGTGCGGATGCGGACGGTCCCGCCCTCGGGAGGATGCACCAGCGCATTCGAGATCAGGTTCTGCACCACCATCGCCAGCGAGTGCGGATCGCCCTGCACCGGAGCCGGGGCAAGCTCCCGCTCGATCTTGGTGGCATGCTCGTCGGCCAGCGGTTGGAGAAGGTCGGCCACCCCGGCGGCGATCTCCGCCAAGTCGCAGGAGACCCGCGCGCCGTCAGGGGAGGGGAGATCCTGCTTGGCCAGCACCAGCAGCGATTCCACCAGTGCGCGCATCCGCTCTGCCGCAGTCCGGCAACTCCCGAGAATCTCACGGTACTGCTCCGGCTCGCGCTCGCGCTTCAGCGCCCGTTGGGTCTCGGACAGGATGATCGTCACCGGCGTCCGCAACTCGTGCGAGGCATCGGCCGTGAAGCGCTTCTGCCGCTCGATGGCGTCGGAAAGGCGGTCGAAGGTATTGTTGAGCACCTGGCCCAAGCGCCCGAGTTCGTTGTCGGTATTCGCGATCTCGATCCGCTCGTCGAGATTGCCCGCGGCGATCCGCGAGGCGGTCCGGCCGATGTCGTCGATCGGCTTCAGCGCGCGCCCCGCCAGCCACCAGCCACCGGAAAGACCCACCAGCCACAACGCGCCGCCACCGAGGGCGATCCACACGCCGAAACGCAAGAGTTCGCCCTGCTCCGCACTGATGTCCCGTCCGATGATGGAACTCATCCCGTTCGAGCTGCGCCGATGATGCTCCCGGTAGTTGCCGCGCTCGACGTATCGGGTCGGGCCGTCGGGCGCTTGTTGCGGCGGCTTGATATCGTCGGGAGCATTCGCCGAGATGAAAAGCGGCGTGTCATCGTTATCCCAGAACGCGAGATAGCTGCCGCCACCGCCATTCGCGAAGAGTGCATGCAGCTCGGGCGGGAAGGACGAAACGTCACCGGGATTGCGCAGTCGCTCGCGGATCTCGTCCATGCTTGGCGGGTCGTCCTTCTTCGGGAGCGGACGCGAGGCGAAGAGACTCCGGAAGAAGGCACCTTGGAAGCCGCGGATATCCCGGTCGATCTGCGAGGTCCGGTCGTCCGCTGCCAACCGGTAGGCCAGCAAGCCCAGCCCCGCGATCAGTCCGAGCAGGATCAGCGCATACCACAGCAGCATGGTCCAGCGCACCGATTGGAAGAGCTTCCTCATTCGATGCAATAGCCGTGACCGCGGCGGGTGGAGATGAAGGCCGCGCCGAGCTTCTTGCGCACGTTCGAAACATGCACGTCGAGCAGATTGGAAAGCGTGTCCTCATTCTCGTCGAAGAGGTGCTCGTACAACTCCGTGCGGCTGACGACGCATCCACGCTTCAGCGCCAGGTATTCCACAAGCCGGTATTCACGCGGCGTGAGAGCGACCACCTGTTCATCCTGTCGAACCAGCTTCGTCGCCGTATCGATCGCGATCTCGCCAATCTCGACCGTGCTCGATCCGCCGCCCGAACTCCGCCGGATCAGCGCCCGCAAGCGCGCCAGCAACTCCTCGAAATCGAAGGGCTTCGTCAGGTAGTCGTCCGCTCCCGCATCCAGCCCGCGGATCCGGTCCGGCACCGCATCGCGCGCGGTCAGCATCAGCACCGGCGTCCGCTTCTCCCGCCGCAAGCGCAGCAGCAACTCCCAGCCGTCGAAACCCGGCAGCATCCCATCGAGAATGATCGCATCATACCCCGCCTCGCTCGCCTTCGCCAATCCTTCCGGCCCGTCCGCTGCAGCATCGACGGCATACTGCTCCTCCCGCAGCCCTTCGGTTAGGCTGTGGCGGAGCAGGGGATCGTCTTCGATGACTAAGAGGCGCACGCTGGAAGAAGAAATTACTAATTACTAAGCACTAATTACTAAACGAATCGGTGTTAGGGAATGGCGCAAGCGATAGGCAGGCAGTTGGGATGAGATGGCGAACCGGAACACGTTCCGTCCCGGCGAAGCAGTCTCTCTTCATCACTGATCAGTTTGAAAATTAGTGCTTAGTCATTAGTAATTTCCTTCACTCGTGCCTCAGCGCTTCGATCGGATCCAATCCCGCCGCTCGTCTCGCCGGCAGGAAACCGAACAGGACGCCGATGACCGCGGAGAAGATGACCGCGATCAAATTGATCTTGGGATCGAAGCGGAAGGGAGCCCCGATCACGGGCGCGAATTTGTAGCAGAGCCCGTAAGCGAGCGTGATGCCCACCAGTCCTCCCACGCAGGAGAGGGTCACGGCTTCCACCAGGAACTGCAGCATCACCTCCCGCGCCCGCGCGCCGATGGACATGCGGATGCCGATCTCGCGCGTGCGCTCGGTCACCGACACGAGCATGATATTCATGATCCCGATCCCGCCCACCAGCAGGCTGAACCCGGCCACCGCGCCCAGCAGGGAGGTCATGAGCTTGGTGCTGGAGCTCATCACCTCCGCCACCTGCCGCGAATCGGTCACGGAAAAGTTGTCCTGCACGGTGCGCGCCAGGTTGCGCCGCTCGCGCATCAGCGAGGCGATGTCAGCCATCACCCCGTCCGTAGGGTACCCGTCTTCGGTGGAGATCATGATCTGATTGATGTTCTGCTTGAACATCTGGCCGTTCAGGCGGCTTTGCAGCGTCGTGATCGGGATGATGATATTGTCATCCAAGTCGTCACCCCAGCCGGCCTGGCCCTTGACTTCCGTCACGCCGATGACCGTGACCGCGGTATTGAGCAGGCGGATCCTCTTGCCGATCGGATCCTCACCATTGAAGAGTTCCTTCCTGATCGTCTCGCCGATCACCGCGACAGGTTCGCCCGTATTGAGTTCGCTGATGTCGAAGAAACGTCCGGTGGCGATCGTCCAGTTGCCGATCGGGAAATATTCCGGATAGACGCCCTGGACGTCGGTCTGGCGGGCCTGCTCCTGATAGATGGCCTGCACGCTGGTGTTCGACAGCGGCGTGATGTGCTTGATGCCGGGCACCTGCTGGCGGATGCTTTCCACGTCCGTGCGGCTGAAGAGCGGCGAGGCCGAAGGCCCCCACCCTTGGCCGGGGCGCAGGGTCAGCAGGTTGTTGCCCATCTTCGAGATGCTCTCCTTCATCGCCTCTGTCGCTCCATTGCCGAGCGTGACCATGGTGATCACCGCCGCCACGCCGATGACCACGCCGAGGACGGTGAGGAAAGCGCGCGTGAGATTCCGGCGGATCTCGCGGAGGGCGATGATAAAGGCGTTCCAGAACATGCTATCGGTCGGTTTGGTTCTGCTGCAGGCCTCTCACGGCGCGGCTTTCGTTGGACACGTCGGAGCCGATCAGACCGTCACGGACATGGACGATGCGCTTGGCGTAGTGGGCCACCTCGTCTTCGTGGGTCACCATCAATACGGTGATGTTGCGCTCGTCGTTGAGGCGACAGAGCAGCTCCATGATCTCCAGGGTGGTCTTCGAGTCGAGGTTGCCGGTGGGTTCGTCGGCGAAGAGCGTGCCGGGATTGGTGACGATCGCGCGGGCGATCGCGACGCGTTGCTGCTGGCCGCCCGATAGCTCGGCCGGCGTGTTGCGTTCCTTGTTCCCGAGGCCCACTCTCTGCAGTGCTTCGCGCGCCATCTCGTGCCGTTGGCTGCGGGTGTAGCCGCGGTAGAGCAGGGGCAGCTCGACGTTCTCCAGGGCGGAGGTTCGCGCGAGCAGGTTGAAGCCCTGGAAGATGAAGCCCAGAGCGTGCCGCCGCAGCAGCGAGCGCTGGTCCTTGTTGAGCGTCTCCACGGCGATGCCCTCAAAGCGGTAGCTACCGGTGGTCGGTGTGTCCAGGCAGCCCAGCAGGTTCATGAGCGTGGACTTGCCCGAGCCGCTGGGGCCCATGACCGCGACGAACTCGCCTTTCAGAATGGTCAGGTCCACTCCCTTCAAGGCTTGGAACTCGGCATCGCCGCGACCGTAAGTCTTGGTCAGCGCGTTGAGTTCGATCAGGGTTTTCTCCATGATGGTTCGGCTCAAGTCGTGGTCTTCGGCTTGGCACTGATGATCACGGCCATGCCTTCCTTGAGTTGCCCGCCGGTCACTTCCGTACGGTCGCCATCGGTCACACCAAGCGTCACGGGAATTTCCAGCGGCTTGCCATCCTCCAGCACCCAAATGCGGGCACCCTTTTTCGGGTCGGGCGAATCGGAGCGCGGGCCGCCGGTATTGCCGCGGCCAATGCGGTTCCCGCGGCGGCCACCAAAGGGGGACATTTGCTGCACGAGGGTGCGGTTGCTTCCTTCATCCGCCTTCTGGCCGAGTTTGGCGGCGGCCTCGGGATCGAAGCGCAGGGCGGCATTCGAAATCGTGAGCACGCCTTGCTTGCGGGTGACGAAGATGCTCGCCGTGGCTGTCATGCCGGGGCGCAAGCTCAGGTCATCGTTGTTCACCTCGAGCTCGGTGCTGTAGGTCACCACGTTGTTGGTGATCACGGAGCCGAAGAGCACCTTTTTCACCTTTGCCTGGTACGTCCGCTGCCGCCAGGCGGAGACGCTGAACTCCGCTTCCTGCCCGGCTTCGAGGCGGCCGATCTCCGCTTCACCGACCGCGACATTGAGTTCCATCTTGCGCAGATCCTCGCCGATGATGAAGAGCTCCGGCGCGGTGAAGGATGCCGCCACGGTCTGCCCGACCTCCAGCTTGCGGGTCAGCACGGTGCCATCCACGGGTGAGCGGATGACGGTTTTGCCAAGATCGCGCTCCACCGATTTGAGATCCGCCTCGGCCTGCACCACGGAAGCCTTCGCGCTATCGAGGTCCGCGTGCGCGCGGGCCACGGTGGCGTCGGAAGTTTCCATCTCCGCCCTCGAAGGCGTTTGCCCGCCGCTCAAGCGGTGCAATTCCTGGAGCCGCGCGTGGTTCGCCTCGCTCTCTTTCAAGGTAGCCTCCACCTGCTTGACCCGCGCCTGTGCGGCCAGCAGCACGGCCCGGCTACGCTCGGTCTGGCTATCCAGCTTGGTGGTATCCAGCTTGGCCAGCGGCTGGCCCTTCTTCACCAGATCGTTCGTATCAACATAGACGTCCGCCGCGGTGCCGGAAAGCTCGCTGCCCACGGTGACCTGGTTGATCGGTGCCAGCGTGCCGGTGGCAGTGACCTGGATCGAGATGTCACCGGGCTCCAGCGGTTCTGTTAGAAACTCCGGCCCGCTTTCAGGCGCGGTACTCTTAGACTTGTAGTAGGACCAGCCGCCGCCCGCCAACGCGACGATAGCGACGAGGTAGATCCACTTCTTGTAGGGCTTGGAAGCACCCCGCTTGACGATCGCGGCGAGGTCTTCGGATGAATCGGGCTTGGACATGGGTATGAAATTTAGGAACCGGAAGACCATCCGCCGCCGAGCGCCTTGTAGAGCTGGACATGGGCGGCTGCTCGGTCGGCGCGGACGTTGATGAGGCCTTCTTCTTGCGCCAGGTTGTTGCGCTGCGCATCGAGCACCGTGAGGAAGTCGATCACGCCGGTGCGGTAGCGCTGGGTGGCGAGCCTCGAGGCATCGCGGCCCGCGGCGGCAGCCTTTTCCAAGGTCGCCATCCGCGCCTCGGTCGCGCGGCAGGCGATCAACGCGTCCTCGACTTCCGACAGCGCGGTCAGGATCGTCCGCTCATAGGCGAGCAAGGCCTGCTCTTCCGCCGCACCTTGCGCGACGATGTTCGCGCGGATCCGGCCGGCATCGAAGATCGGGCCGGAGACACCGGCGATGATGCCGCTGGCAGCGGACTCGGGATCGAAGAGCTTCGAACTGCGCAAGGTATCCACGCCGAGGCTACCGCTGAGTCTCAGGCTCGGCAGCCGCTCGAGTTCCGCGGCATGGCTATTGGCGACCGCGGCGACCCAGGCATAACCGGCGGCACGCACGTCCGGCCTCTGGCGGATGGTGTCCGCGGGGATGCCGATCGCGAGCCGTCGGCCGGGCGAGGGGACATCGCCGCCACCTGTCGAGATATCACCGGGCACCCGCCCGCAGAGAAGTGCGAGCCGGTTCCGCGTTTGCCCGATGCTCTGCTCGAGCGAGGACAACTGCGAGCGGGCGGACTCCAAGCTCGACTCCGCCTGACGGAGTTCCAAGGAATCGATCTCACCCGCTTGGTTGCGCCACGAAGCGAGCTGGGTCGTCTCCTCGCGCGTCTTCACGCTCTCCTTCACCACTTCCAAGCGGCCTTCCGCAGCCCGCAGGTCGAGATAGGCAAGCGCCACCTCGGAAGCCAAGGCGGCCTGCGCGGTGTGGAGATCTTCCTTGGTGGCCTCCGCATTCGCGGAAGCGGCCAGGACACCCTGGCGGTTCCTGCCGAAGAAATCGAGTTCCCACGAAGCGCTCAAGCCGGCCGAGTAAGCCGTGCCGGAGCCGGTGCGCGTCGCATCCTCGTAGCGGGCGGTCGTACTACGCGCACCGGAGTAGTCGAGCGTGGGGAAGAGCGAGGCCTTCTGCGCATCGCGCCGCGCCTGTGCCTCGCGCACCCGCGACACCGCCGATGCCAGATCCTTGTTCCCCGCCAGCGCCTCGCCGATCAGGCGCGTCAGCCGCGCATCGCCGAATTGCGCCCACCAGCGCGAAAGATCGCGGTCCGGCGCCGCCGTCGGAAAGCCCGCCGCATTCCGCCATGACACCGGCAGCGTCACATTCGGCGACTTCGCCGCAGGCGGCGTGCACGATGGCGCAAGGACGCAGCACCCCACGGCGAGGATTGCGGCAAAACGGCGGGCGGGCGGGTTCATGGGCATCAGAGTGGCAGGGCTTACCTTTAGACTCGGTGAAGGTCCGCGATTTTTCACAGTCGCCCCAAAAGGGGTCTTAAAGGTGGCCCGCACAGTCCTCTGTGCGGCCGAGTGGTCTCCGCCTGCCCATCTCACCCTTTCAGATGGCAGCTTAAAAACAGCTTCTTTCCAACGAATCCCCATCCACTTTTCCCATTGGCCCGCCCCGCACGCTTGCTATCATCCTGCAAAATCATGACCCCGCGTTCTACTGCCACCCTCCTCTGTGCACTCGCCCTGCTTCCCCTCGCAAGCTGCTCCCTCACCGGCAACCTGGCAAAATCCGAAGGCGACACCTGCGAGATCCACCACCGGAAGATGGAAGTCCGGCAAGTCGCCTTCTCTCCGGGATATTCCGGATATATGCCTGTGTTCAATCGAGCGCTCCGCAAGCAATTCCCGCATCACGGCCACACCCACTTTTACGAGGATCACTCCTACATGTATGTCCCTCGCAAGGGGCAACTTCACGTCTGCGACGAGTGCGATCGGCAGTACGAGAAGTGGACAAGCCAACACAAGGGCCCATGGCCGTGACCGACCCCATCCGCATCCACTGCCCGTCTCCTCGGCGGGTCCCATCCACGGTAGATCTTGTTGCCAAAATCACCCGTGACCGGCACCTCGTCCTCGAGTTTCCGTCAAAATATTCGCCGGCTCTCCCCAAGCTCGTCGCGCGCATCCAAGCCGCACTGCCGGAGCATTTTTCCACATTTGTATCCGGATCTTTTGTATCCGGAACTTCTTGGGTCACCATCATGCAGGGAATAACCCGCGAGGAACTTTCAGAAATGGAACGCGACCTCCTCGCCGCTGCCAGTCATTTCCGGAGAACCGCGACCGAACTCGCCAACCGGGTGGCGCTCTTCAACGGGGTGGATCCGGCGCAGCTCTGGGACGAGTGTTCCTCTCTGGAATGGCGGATTCCCGATTCGGAATGGAGCCTCGATCTACACGGCCAGCACTGCATGTTCACTCATCAGGTGACGGGCCAAGTGGTGGAAGTGAGCCTGTGGTTCGGCGCGGAGTTCGGCGTTCTCGATCCCTACTTCTTCTATGACTACATGAGAACCACCCCCGATTTGGAACTGCCCGCAGGCCTTCGCCAACCGTTCCACGATACGGCACGAGCCATGAGCTTTCTTGAAGAACGCGGCCTGCTCACACGTGTCGAGCGTGGCTTGGGGAGCGGCCTGACGGCCCGCTAGCCGGAGCATCCCAAGAAAAAAGCCGCTCCCATCACAGGAGCGGCTTTCAAAAATCAACTTCAGATCAAACTCAGCGGCCCGAACTCACGGCACTGTAGCGGCTCCGGCCGCCACCACCACCACCACCACCGCCGCTGCGTCGGCGCGATGAATTGCCACCGCCGCCACCGCCTTGGTCACTGCGACCTTGACCCTGGCCTTGGCCGCCACGGTTGCCACCGCGGCCTTGTCCGCCGCGGGACCCGCCGCCGCCACGCACCGGTGCCGGTCCGCGCACGCCGCGGGCATACTTGTCGGCCAGCACCGCGTCATGCCAGTGGTGGTCAATCCAGCTCGGCACGGGCATCTTGATGATCTTCTCGATATCGCGCAGGAATTCGACTTCCTCGTCCGAGCAGAAGGACACCGAGAGACCGTCGGCACCGGCACGGCCGGTCCGGCCGATGCGGTGCACGTAGGCTTCCGGCTCGTTCGGCAGATCGTAGTTCACCACCAGGCCCACGTCCTTCACGTCCACGCCGCGCGCCGCCACATCGGTGGCCACCAGCACGGGCGTCAGGCCCTTGCGGAAGCGGTCGAGCGCCTTCTCGCGTTGGGCCTGGGACTTGTTGCCGTGGATCGCATCGGCTTGGAAACCGGCGGCGCACAGGCCCTTGGCCAGCTTGTTCGCGCCATGCTTGGTGCGGCTGAAAACGATCGTCAGCTTCGCGCTGCCGGCCTGCGACTGCTCGCCCAGAAGTTGCTCTAACAAGTGGCGCTTGTGTTCCTTGTTGATGAAGGCCACGCGCTGCTCGATCCGCTCGGCGGTCGTGGTCTCAGGCTGGATGCTCACCCGCGCCGGATTGCGCAGGATCGTCTCCGCCAGTTGCACGATGTTCGGTGCCAGCGTCGCCGAGAAGAACAGCGACTGACGCTGCTTCGGCAGCATCGCCACGATCTTGTTCACATCGCGGGCGAAGCCCATGTCGAGCATCCGGTCCACTTCATCCAGCACGAAAAACTCCACGCCCGAAAGGTCGACATGACGTTGTTCGATCAGGTCCAGCAAGCGGCCCGGCGTCGCCACCAGCACGTCCACGCCGGTGCGCATCGCTGCCACCTGCGGGTTCTGGCCCACGCCGCCGTAGATCATCGTCTGGCGGAAGCGGACATTCTTGCCATAAGTGGCGAAGCTCTTGGCCACCTGCACCGCGAGTTCGCGGGTCGGTGCCAGCACCAGGGTGCGGGCCGACTTCGGCTTGAGCGCCTTGGGATTCTCGTGCAGCGCATGCAGGATCGGCAGGGCGAAGCCCGCGGTCTTGCCGGTGCCGGTCTGCGCGCAGCCCAGCAGGTCGCGTCCCTCTAACAAGAGCGGGATCGCCTGCGCCTGGATCGGCGAGGGCACGGTATAGCCGAGTTCACGCAAAGTACGGGTGAAGGGGCGCGGCCAACGGCAGCGCCTCGAAGGTATCAGGGGTCATGTTTGGTAGTGCCTGCCCGTCCGGAATCCCGGCGGCTGGCGGTGTCGATGAGCATCAGGTCAAATTCCCCGAACAATCTCTCATCGATGAAGACCGGAAAGGGCTGGAACCGTTAATAGGCTCCGCCACCGACCACAGTCGGCGCGGCTTCCTTATAGACCACAACCGCCACGATGCAAGCGGAATCCACGCAATCCCGATAACCCCAAGCTTCCACCCACGGACGGTCCCACTGGGACCGCCGGGCACCGCCCGGCAGAGTGGTCCCCAACTGCTGGACTTCTTCTTCCGGCCGATCGGATCGAAACGACCCGATCCATCAATTGCTCATCCCATGTCCTCTGCTGGACTCCTTTGACATCGACATAAGCCATCGCTATCAGCGAGCCATGCGAAACCCTGGCCCCCTGATCCTCCGCCTCGCTTGCTTGATCCTCGGTTTCATCTCGGTCGCCTGTTCCACGCGTGAGCAGCACTACGGAAAAGCCACCTTCACGCTGCCGCCGGGACTATCGCGGATTCATTCCCCGGGCATATTCGCTGCAATGGACCGGTCGCGGCTTGGTGAAGTCGATGCGCTTCTGATGGTACAGCGCGGCACGCACGATCTCGGTCCGGAACCCATCCCTCCTGCCCGATGGCAGCGGACCAGGAACACCATGGCGGCTGACACCCTCTCGGTCACGCAGCAACACTCGGGCGTCATTAACGTCCGTGAAGTCCGCAGGACTGACGGCAGGCATGCCGGGGTTCGCACCATGGACTATGTCGTCAGCGCCGACGTGATCCCCACCGGAGGGTTGTCGCGGCCAATGGTGATTTCCAGCCGTCTCTTTGTAAGGGATAACGACTTCCACCTCTTCATCCTCGCGGAGGCCCGATACAAGGGAAGCAACCAGTCCCCGCGTTTCGACAGCCTCATGAGCACCGTCCACTTCCCCTGAGAGGGGTGGCTTGGCCCTGGCTAGGGCATCGCTCCCTCTGGCGACCCGCCCCGAAGCCGGGCGAAGTCGTAGGACAACTTTGACATGGCAGGCCCGTATCGCTATCAGCGATCTATGAACTCAGGACCAATCTCCTCCCGGAATCTCCTCCTGCTCATCGCCTCCTTGGCCTTGACCGGCACCTCCCATGCCGCCAGCCCCGCCGTCGAGAGCATCCGCACCGACGCGAAATCCCTCGTCGCCTCCGCCGAAGCGGATGCCGCCACCAAGAAAGCCGACCTCGCCAAGAAGTATGCCGCGGCCCTCGATACGCTCGAGAAAAAGCTCACCGCGGATGGCGACCTCGACATCATCATGAATGTCCACGAGGAGAAGAAATCCGTGGAAGCCACCGGTGCCGTCACCGCCCATGCTGACAAGCCCCTGCTCGAGATCCGCGCCAAGTATCTCAAGCCGCTCGAGGCCATCGATGATTCCCTCAAGGCTGCCCGCGCCAGAGCCGGTACCATGGTCAAAAGGAAGCTGGCCGAGCAGGAAGCCGCGCTCGCCAAGGCCGGCAAGACCGCCGAAGCAGAGGAACTGCAACAAGAAGGCGAGGCCCTGCAAGCGGAATATCCGGATCCCGGCACCGGCGGCGATGGCAGTGCCCCCGGGGCCGGAGCGTCATCCGCGATCGCTTCCCTCGAAGCCATCAAACTCCCCACCGAAACACCGCCACCCTTCGACAAGCCCATGTCGATCGTCGACCGCTGGCTCGATCCGATGACCATCCCCACCGGCAAGCAGAAGGTCCGCAAGCACATCGTCATCGGCGACCGCGGCAAGAAGAACTGGCCCTTGGTCGTGATCTCCCCGGGCAGCGCCTGGTCGGGCGGGGACGGAGCACGCATCGAGCTTTCCGGCGGCAATGTCCTCGCCACCCAGAGTCGCTTCGAGGACATCGCGCTGATCTGTGATCACGCCTGCCACTACTACTTCCGCTACTGCTCCTTCAAGGACTGCAAGCTCGAACGCGGCGGCATCTGGTGGGGAGGGGACCTCCCCGCGAAATACTACCTCGAAGGCTGCATCATCACCGGCAAGTTCTCGAAGCCGATCCAGATCTCGGACAACGGCTACCGCATCCAGACCTCCGTCTTCCAGAATGTCGACCTGCCGCAGATGTCTTTTGGCAAGCACCAGCCGGCGGACTACCTCAATGAGAAGTGGCTGCGCATCGTGAACTGCCGCTTCGTCAAATGCACCGTCCCCGTGAGCTTCCTCCTGCTCACCCGCGATTGCATCTTCGAGGGCTGCACCTTCACCGACAACCCGGAGAAGAAGGCCGATGAATCGGAGATGAACAAGCTCGTCGAAATCGTCGCCTACGTCGCCGACCACAAGAACAAGATCAAGGACCTCCCGCGCATGATGAAGCTCACCGAGAAGCCCGTCTCCGCCCTCCAGGGCAGCACCATCCCCACCGCCGCCGCCCTCGAAGCCCTCATCGGCAAGTAGCCGGGCCGGACTTCCAGCACGGTCCCTAACAGCCCGCTCCCAAGGGTAAGTAGTCCCGCCTTCAGGCGGACGAAGCACTGGGTGGCCGATGTCACCAATCAATCCCCGGAACGAAAGCCGTGCAGCGGCCGTGGACTGCGGCAGCCTGCTGCCCTGGAAGCACCTCATACGCCGCGCCTAACGGAAGGCCCCACTGGGAGCGCCGTGGCACCGCCCGGCAGAAGCTAGCCCGATCGCGGGGAACCTCACGAGGGTGGAATGGAAAGCGTCGCCCTGATGCTGCCAAGCCGGAAGGATTAGAAGGCGGGGAGGGACCGTTCCGCCGGGAGCTGCCACTGCGCTCCCAGTGGGGATGCCACCATGTGGAGCACGACAGGATGCAAATAACAGGCAGAGCCCGCCGCCGCTTTTATCAACCCCCGTGTCAAATTCGACACATGAATCTTAAGACATGTAGCACCACCTCCATGCTACACCCCGGTTGCGGTTTGTTTGAAACTCTTGAATATCGACAATCCATGAGAATTGACATCGTCACCGACACCTTCGCTCCCGACGTCAATGGCGTGGCCATGACACTCGGCCGCCTCTGCGACGGCCTCCGCCGCAAGGGCCATCTGGTCCACGTGATCCGCACCGGAGAGGGCGGGGGCAGGGGAGAGACGATCGCCGCCTCGCTGCCGCTGCCCGGCTACAAGGAAGTCCGCGTCGGCCTGCCCGGTCCCTTCAAGCTCCGCAAGCGCTGGACCAAGAAACGCCCGGATGCGATCTACGTCGCCACCGAAAGCCCCTTGGGCAGCTCCGCCATCAAGGCCGCCAATGCCCTCGAAATCCCGGTCGCCGCCGGCTTCCACACGAATTTCCACCAGTACATGGAGCAGTACCGCCTCGGCGGTCTGCAACCCGCGGCGATGGCCTATCTCAAGCGCGTCCACAACCGCGCCAACCTGACCATGGCCCCGACCACCGACGTGGTCGACATGCTCCGCCGCGAGGGCTTCAACAACGTCCGCCTCCTCGGCCGCGGCGTCGATACCGTCTTCTTCGACCCGGCCAAGCGCGATCACTCCCTGCGTGCGGAATGGGGTGCCCGCCCCGAGTCGCCGGTCGTGATCATCGTCGGCCGCGTCGCCGCGGAGAAGAACCTGCCCTTCGCCATGGAGTGCTTCCGCAAGATGCGCGAGCGCATGCCGGACCTCCGCTGCGTGGTCGTGGGCGATGGCCCGATCCGCGAAAAGCTCCAGCTTGAAAACCCCTCCGCTCACTTCGCCGGCATGCAGACCGGCGAGGACCTGGCCCGCCACTATGCCTCCGCCGATATCCTGCTCTTCCCCAGCGAAACCGAGACCTTCGGCAATGTCTTGTTGGAAGGCATGGCCAGCGGCCTGGTCACCGTCAGCCACGACTACGCCGCCTCCGCCCGCTACATCGCCCAAGACGACAACGGTCTCAAGGCTCCCAAGGGTGAACGCGAGGCCTACCTCGAACAATGCTTCACCGCCCTCCAACGCTGGCGGGACGACACCTTCCGCGAGCGCGCCCGCGCCACCGCGGAGGTCCTCGGCTGGGATCAGGTCGTGGATGCCTTCGAGGGCCACTTGTTGGAAGCCAGCGAATCACGCGGCCCGGTCACCCTCACCCTGAAGGAGCGCAAGAAGCGGCCGAAGCGCAACTTCCGCACCATCTTCCTCTCCGACATCCACCTAGGCACCCCGGATGCGAAGGTCCTCGAGGTGATCGATTTCCTCAAGCACACCCGATGTGATAAGCTCGTCCTGAACGGCGATATCATCGATGGCTGGGCCCTCAAGCGCGGCGCGAAATGGCGCAAGCGCCACAGCCGCTTCATCCGCACCGTGCTCAAGAAGATGGAGAAGGACGACACCGAGATCGTCTACCTTCGCGGCAATCACGATGACATCCTCGAACGCTTCCTGCCGCTCGGCTTCGGCAAGCTCCAGTTCGTGAAGGAGCACATCCACAAGGGCACCGACGGCAAGCGCTACCTCGTCGTCCATGGCGATGGCTTCGACTCCGTCTCCACCAATCACAAGTGGGTCGCCGTGCTCGGTGCCATCGGCTACGACGCCCTGCTCGCCGCCAACCGCGTCTACAACCGCTACCGGGCCTGGCGGGGGAAGGAATACTACTCCGTAAGCAAGGCCATCAAAGCCCGCGTGAAATCCGCCGTGAACTTCGTCGGCGAATACGAAATCCAGCTCCAGGAATTCGCCCGCAAGAAAGGCTGCGACGGCATCATCTGCGGCCACATCCACACCCCGGAAGACAAGCAGGTCGGCGAGATCCGCTACCTGAATTCCGGCGACTGGGTCGAGAGCCTTACCGCCATCGTCGAGCACCACGACGGCCGCATGGAGCTCGTCCAATACCACGACTTCATGGCCGCCCTCGCCGCCGAGGTCCGCACCGAAACGCTCCGCCCCGCCACCCCCACCGGCATGGTCCTCTCCGCCTAAGCCGCGCCGCGCTGCGACCTTGGACTGCTGCGGCTCGCCGCAGCCTTCGGCAGGCAGCTCGCTGCCGTGAAGCACCTACAAGAGCTCATTCCTGCCCTGCGCCCGGAATCGACCGCCAGGAAGTAGCGCGGCTCTCCAGAGCCGCGAACGCTCGCGTCCACCCCGACCAAAAACCGTTGCTCCACCTCACCCCCTGTGGAGTGCTGACACCCTTATCCGCTTTCGTCACGTACCACAGATTCGCCCCACCGCCGGCACCCTCTCCTCACCTCTTCCCGCGCAGCGCCAGACCGATTGATGATTGGAAGATTAGTGATTGATGATTTCCCCATCACCCATCCACCGGCATCTCCCACCGCTCCTCCGCAAACGGCGGCGGCACCGGCCTCCCGACTTCCGCCACGTAACCGGCTTTCCCCTGATACCAGTCCGCGGGCTCCAACTGCGACAGGAAGACCTCGCCGCGGATCACCTCCCCGGTCGTCGATTGCCAGCACACCGTTCCCAGCGCGCCGGAGATGTCTTCCACCTTCAGGAGCCCGGGAAACCCCGGCAGCCGCACCGTATCGCCGATCTTCACTTGCATGATTTTCGCGGGGATTCTGACCTCCTTCCTGCATCGTCCTTACCCGGCTCCGCGTCAATCACGATTCGCCCGACAACCGGGACAACCGCGGTTGGATTTCGAAACCGCGAATGGACGCGAATTTTGAAGACTCCAATGGCGGAGCTCCGCGAACAACGGTCGCCGTTCTCGCTCCTGCCTTTATTCGCGTCCATTCGCGGTTTGAATTCCTGAATCCGCCAACCTTCGCCATACCACCGCTTGAAGATTCCCTCCGCGATTGGAATGGCTGAGCCGCGGGATTTCTGACAGCGTGCCGGAATGAAGACCCCTCATGCCATGGGCCTGATCCTCCTCGCGGTCATCGCCACCCTCGCCGTCGAAGAATCGCGCATCGCCAAGCTCCGCTCGGAAATCCAACCCCTCGCGGGCGCTCCCGCCAAGACCGCCTCCGCATCTTCCACCCCATCTTCGGGCGGGGATGCGGGCACCGCCTCGGCCCCCACCAAAACCCAGCGCGAACCCAAGTCCGACAAGCCGCTCGCCAAGGCGAAGGACGAAGACGGCGATTTCGCGAAGACCGCCCGCAAGATGTGGGACAATCCCGCCGGCAAGGCGATGATGAACCAGGGCATGAAGATCGCCGTCGCCATGATGTACGAGGACTTCATCGAGGGCCTCAGCCTCACCAAGGAGGAGAGCGACAACCTCAAGACCCTCCTCGGCAAGGAGATGAGCGACCAGCAGGAGATCGGCATGAAATTCCTGAATGCCACCCCCGAGGAGCGCATCGCCCTCCAGGCGGAGATGGAGAAGCGCAAGAAGGAAAACGAAGAGGCGGTGAAGACCTTCCTCAACGACGAGGAAGACTACAAGAACTACACCGCCTACAAGGACCGCCTGCCGGAACGCCAGCAACTCGATGGCATCCGCGCGGCCATGGCCGGCAAGAACGCGCCGCTCGATCCCGCGGCCGAGGCCCGCCTGGTCGATGCCATGTATGCAGCACGCACCACCGCCGACGCCCCGGACTACTCCGGACCGAAGGCCTTCGAGGAAATGGCGAAAGGCGACATCACCAAGAACTTCGAGGACGGCTGGAAGCAGCAGGACGAGAAGCTGGCTGCCGCAACCAAGGACATCCTCAGCGAAACCCAGCAGGAGGCTTGGAAGGAATTCCGCCAACAATCCAAGGAGATGCAATTGATGGGCATCAAGATGGCCGAGAAGATGATGAACGACCAGCAGGGCGCGAAGTAGCGTTCGTCTCATTCTCCGGGGAGGGGGCGCACGATCACTTCCCGTTCGACGCGCGGAAAATTCATGCCGAGTGTCCATCCTGCCACGCCTCGTTCGTCGGTAGCATGAACCCGCAACCCCATCCCGTCATGACATCCCAAAAGATCGTCCCTTGCCTCTGGTTCGACACCCAGGCCGAGGAAGCCGCCAAGTTCTACACCTCCATCTTCAAGAACGCGAAGATCACCGAGACCACCTACTACGGCGAGGCCGGCAAGGAACAGCACCGCATGCCGCCCGGCTCCGTGCTGACCGTCGCCTTCGAACTGAACGGCCAATCCTTCGTCGCCCTCAACGGCGGCCCGATCTTCCAATTCAGCGAGGCCGTCTCCTTCCAGATCTACTGCGAGGATCAGGAGGAAGTGGACTACTACTGGGACAAACTCAACGAAGGCGGCGACCCCGATTCCCAGCAATGCGGCTGGCTCAAGGACAAGTACGGCCTCTCCTGGCAGGTGGTGCCGACCATCATGCTGAAGTTCCTCACCGACCCGAACACCGTGAAGTCCCAGCGCGCGATGGCCGCCATGATGGAGATGGGGAAGCTCGACATCGCCGCCCTGCAAAAGGCCTTCGACGGCTGAGCCCTACCCGGCCCCCGAATCGGGATACCCCCCGTCCCCCGAAACGGGACGGGGGGTGGTGCCCCGGACGGCACACCACCCGTAGCCCCGAACGGCACGCAAAGGTTATCCCCTTAAGGGAACCCCTTTAAGGATGGCAGCGTCTTCCCCGATTCAGTCCGGGACAAAGCCATTCTTGACGGCAAGCTTCTTGCCTTCCTCACCGATGGCGTAGGCCACGAAGTCCTTGGCCGCGGGCAGGCCGTCCTCGCGGTGGTAGTAGTAGCAGGCGCGGCTGTAGGCATACTCCTTCGCCTTCTCCGCCACGGGGGCGACACCCCCGATGCTCACGGAACGGATGCCCGGCCCCTCCGAGTAGGCGAGGCCGACGTAGCCGATGCCGTTTTTGTTCTTCGAGACTTCCTCGCCGACCTGCTCGCTGCCGGCGAGCTTCTGGGAACCGGGCGCGTAGTCCTTGCCAGCCATGGCGAGGGCCTGCCAGTCCTTGTAGGTGCCGGAGGCGGTGTTGCGGGTGTAGATCGAGATCGTGCCGGGTGCGCCGCCGACTTCGCTCCAGTCCTTCACCGCGCCGGTGAAGATCTTGGAGATCTGGTCCTTGGTCAGGGACTTCACCTTGTTGGCTTTGTTCACGATCACCACGATCATGTCGTGGCAGGCCACGGTTTCGACCAGCTTCAGGCCCTTGGCATTGGCTGCGGCAAGTTCCTGGGCCGTGGCCTTGCGGGAGGACATGCCGAGGTCGGCGGTGCCATTGACCAGGGCCGGGAAGGCGACGGCCGAGCCCTCTGCGGAGATCTCGAAGCTGCTGCCCTCGTGCTGGCTCTTGTAGCTCTCCGCGAGAGCCGGGACCAGCTTGGCACCGAGGGTGTCCGAGCCCTTGATCCGGATCACCTGGCCGAGCGACGTGCTGCCCGCCATAACTGCAAACATCAGACCCGTGCGGGCGAGAAGCGGTAGTTTCATGCTATCACGATCCGCGATCGCCGCCATTCATCAATGGGCATGGCGTGACGAATCCGTTTCACTCCAAGCGGACCGCGACGGAACTGGCGTAGTGCTGGAAGCCCAGGGCAGTGGCGATGCGCATCGAGGGGAGGTTCGCTTCCAGTGTCCGATACTGCGGGACCAGCCCGGCCTCAAGGGCCCGGCAGGCGAGGTGGGCCACGGCTTCACGGCCGTAGTCGCGGCCACGGAAGCGGGGGTGCGTGACGATCGAGATGTGGGCGATGCCGCCGGTCCAGACTTCGTAGCCGGCGAGGGCGGCCAGTTCGCCATCCGCGAAGACGCCGGAGCAGGGGACCTCGCCGACCTCGCTGCCGCCGTGTTCCCAGGCGGTTTCGTCGCAGGCGGCTTGCAGGCGTTGGGCGTGGAAGGGATTGTCCACTTCCTCGGCTGAGCCGGGGCGCATGGTGTCGGCATAGCCGATGAAGGCGGGACCGATCACGCGGAAGTTGGAGAAGGTTTCTGCGAAGAGGGCGGGTTCGGTTGGGAGGCGTTCTGCCATGCGGTCGGGCGGCATGGAGATCATTGCGCGGCCATTGCGGAAGAGGGCGAAGATGCCGTTGTAGTCGGCGAGGGCGGGGCCGTGGGGCATGATGCGGAGTTCGTCCGCGAACATTTCCACGGGCGGGCAGCTCAGTTCGGAGGCCCAGTAGGCGGTGGCTTTGGCGAGGGTGGGGGAGCTCAGCATGGCGCGAGCCTAGCGCGTCCGGGCGGGGCTTCAAGGTGTGCTGGACTTGGCCCGGCGTTTGCGGCAGATTGGCGGGTATGGATCGGAAAACCCTCTACCTGGTTGGGGGCCAGTTGCTCTCCTTGGGAGTCATCGGGTGGCTGTGGGGCGAGAACCGCGAACTGCGGGCGAGCGGCCCGGCGTATCAGGACGCAGCGGGGCGGCAGGTGGTGGCAAGTGCTCCGCGTGATCGGGCGGATGAGGTGACATCGGCTCCGGCGAAATATCGTTCCGCGGTGACGGCGGTGGAGAAGGATGCGGCGGCGGGCCCGAAGCCGAGGCCGCGACCGCACATCGAACCGACCATGGATGGCGGGGCGGTGCTGCGCTGGCCGGGGGTGGGCAGAAGTCTCGATCTGACGCCGGAGGAATTGGTGGCTTTCGAACAGGAACTGCGGGCGGCGCGGCTGGATGCGACGGCGAAGCTGCCGGGCGGTCCCTCGTGGAGTCCGGGGCAGGCGGCCGGTGCGCCGGATACCTCGGGCCACGGCGACTTCCGGACGGCGTGGGCTTCGGCAGATCCGGACAGCGGGAAGGAGTGGCTGCAAATGAGCTACGCCGAGCCGACCGAGATCGGGGAGGTGGTGATCCATGAGAGCTTCAATCCGGGCGCGGTGAGCCGGGTGCTGGCGCTGATGCCGGACGGCAGCGAGAAGGTGCTGTGGGAGGGCACGCAGGACCCGGCCGAAGCGGGCCAGGTTTCTAACAGCGTCTTCAAGGTTCCGCCGGGCGTGCGCAGCGATCGGATCCGGGTGGAACTGGACACCGCCCGCGTGCCGGGCTGGAACGAGATCGACGCGGTGGAGCTGGTGGGCAGCGACGGCCGCCGGCAGTGGGCCACGGAGTCGACGGCCAGCAGCTTCTACGGGCAAGACCGGCGGGTGGCGACCAACTTCGGGACGGAATGGTATGGAAGGTGAGGTCGAGGTCAGGCGGGGACCGGGAGGTCGGTGCCGCAGTTCCAGCAGATCTCGAAGGCGCCGGGATTGGTCTCGCCGCATTGCGGGCAGGTCTGGTCTTCGGTCGGGCTCTCCGCGGCTTCCTTCAGGTTTTCGCGGATGAGGGTGACGGCTGCGTCGTAATCCTCGTCGTTCACCACACAGAGGGCCGGGCAGAAGACGGGTATTAAAACCTCCGTGGCGGAGACGTTTTCATTGCGGATGAAGGTGGAGATGCCTGCGGCTTCCAAGATGGCTTGGTGGTGGCTCAGGGCGGCCCGGTCGCGCTCGCGGTATAGCTCTTTCATCCGCTGCCAACCAACTCGCATTGACGGGGCTTGTCTAACGAATCATTCGGGAGGCGTGAGTGCGCGACTTGGACGATTCGTCGAGACCTTCCGGGGCAGTTCGTTTCCGACGCTGGCGGAGACGACGGATGGCGAGCGGCTGGTGATCAAGATGCGCGGGGCGGGGAACGGGGCAGGGGTGCTGCTGGCGGAGTTCCTGGTCAACCGCCTGGCCTCGCGCTGCGGGCTGCCGGTGCCGGATGCGCGGGTGGTGGAGATCGCCGCGGGGCATCCGTGGGAGTTCGGGACGGATGAGTTCGACGACCTGCTGCAGAAAAGCGCGGGGCCGAACCAGGGGCTGGCGTGGATCCCGGCGGCGCGGCAGATGCGGGAGGACGAGGTGCTGGCGCTGCCGGAGGAGATGGTCTCGCAGATCGTGACGCTGGATCTGGCATTCGCGAATCTGGACCGGACGCGGGACAGCGGGAACCTCTTGTTAGATCCGGCGGGGAAGTGCTGGATCGTGGATCACGGGAGCTGCCGCTTTCTTTATCGGGAGGGGAAGGCGTTTCCGAAGGAGCTGCCGGTGGGGCATGTTTTTCGGGGGAGGGAGGAGTTGTTTGATGCGGGGTGGCTGGCGGGCATGACCCCGGAGCTGGTGGAGGAAGTTGTGGGGGAGTTGCCGGATCTTTGGTTGAGGGAGGAGGGGATTTCGAGGGAGGTGGTGGTGGGGAGGGTTGGGGATTGTTTGGGGATGGGGAGGTGAAGAGGAAAAGGCGACCATCGAACATCGAACGTCCAACATTGAACATCGAAGTTGAAGGCAGGAGGGTGTGGAGAGCGGGCGCTATCTGTTAGGAGCGCGCGATGTGGTTGGCGGTTAGGGACCGTTCTGCCGGGCGGTGCCCCGCGGTCCCAGGGGGGCTGCCCGTGGTTTGGGGCGTGGGGGTTTCGGGGCGGACGTATTGCCGAAACCATCTCCCACGGTTTTGAGCAGGATCTTCACTCCGATGAAGAGCACGATGGCGATGCCCAGCCAGGGGATGGTCTCTCGATTGGAGATGATATCGAGAAGGGTCTTCATCTTCGCGCTGGGGATAGCGGAAAGCCGGGATGAAGGCGAGAGGGGCCGTTATCGGGTGGATGTGTCAGACCGCTGCCGGGGTGGATGGCGTGGGGGCGATGCGGTCGATGAGATCGGAACTGGTGTAGGCGCGGGCGGCGGGGATGCGGATGAGGGGAATCTTGGCGGCGCGGAGGGCGGCATCCTTCCACTTGTCCCTTTCGCGTTGGCGGGAGTTGTTGTGGCTGGCGTCGTCCAGTTCGACGACGGTGTGGATTTCCAACGTGGCGGGGTCGCAGAGGATGAAGTCGAGGTGCTTCTGGGCGATCTGGTTGAAGGCGGCGTAACGCCGGCGGCCGCCGAGCTTGGGGAGAGTCTTGATGACATCGGCCATGCGGACCTTGGCGAAGATGCGGTAGCGGCTGCCGAGGGCGAGATCGAGGGCTCTGAGGAAAGAGCGCTCGGCGGAGCTGAGGAATTCGCAGCGTTCGTAAGGGAAGCCGCGGGGAAGAGGAGGATCAGCGGGGCCACCAGTGAAGACCCGCCAGAAAATCCACACGAGGTTAGAGAGGACGAACGCCGCTGCAATCAACGCAATGCAACCCAGGATCAGGTCCGAGTTCCGGGTGACGATATCCACGAGAGTTTTCATGCCGGCTCGGAAGATAAGGGAAGTGCGGGGAGGGGACGAGGAGGAAAGAGGCGCTCCCTGCGAAGTTTGCCGGGGTGAAGTTGGAGAAATTCAACCACAGATAACAGCCGGATGGACACAGATGAAGGCAGGATGTTTTCGGAGTTTGGACCGGAATGGATGGGATGTCGGAAAGGTGGTTTCAGGCTGCACCGCGCTTCAGTTCTGCCATGCGGAGCGGGA
The DNA here is from genome assembly GCF_040801775.1 of Luteolibacter sp. Populi. Taxonomy (GTDB): domain Bacteria; phylum Verrucomicrobiota; class Verrucomicrobiia; order Verrucomicrobiales; family Akkermansiaceae; genus Haloferula. Next base: position 621,150 of record NZ_CP161812.1, on the reverse strand, counting down.
TGGTGATGAGCCAGATCAGGCAGGCGAAGGCGAGGATCAGGAGGAGGAAGGGAAGCCACTGGCCGAGGGCGGTTTCCCAGAGCGGAGGCGGCGAGGGCGGGGGCATGCCGGGGTAGATAACCACCGGCTTGCGGGTGAGGTTTTGGAGGCAGAGCGCGGTGCCGGCGAGAACCGGGGCACAGGCGGCGCTGAAGAGGAGTTCGGTCAGGAGTCCGCGAAAGCGGTCCTGATCCTCGGGGGCGATGGAGGGTCTTTCGGCAGTCGGAGCGAGATCCCATTCGTTTCCGTTTCCCGCCTCAGGCTCGTGGTCGTCCGGCACGGTGGCATGAAGGCAGATCGGGGGGCGGAAGGCAATGGGGTGATGAGGGGGAGGCGGGTCGGATGTTTTTCGTCTACCAGCTTTTGAGGTCGTCCTTGGCATCGGGTTTGCCGTTGGGACCGTAGCTGAAGACGATGACGGCTTTGCCTTGGATGCGCTGGTCCGGTTGGAAGGGGTCCTGGATGCCGGAGCCGTCCTTAGGGGCGAATCGGAGGTGGAAGGGATTGCCCCAGGGATCGTAGATGCCGACGGGAGGGAGGTCGTCGTGGTCGGGGGGATAGAGTAGGCCGCCTCTTTCGCGGCGCTTCGTTTCCTCGATGTTCAGGAAGCGGATTTGCTTCCGGTTGTCCATGGGGCTGCCGACGGGCTCCTTGCCAAGTAGGACGGTGAGGAGGGTGGTAGCGGCTTGGCCATTCATGGCGAGTTCGCCGCCAGGCGGGACGCAGGCGGGGAGTCTGCCGTAAATCGAGTGGAAGCCTTCGACGGTTTGGAGCAGGCCGGAAAGGATGGTTTTGGTTCGGACCCTCTTGTATTTTTCGATCCGGGTGTCTTCCGCGAAATGGTTTAGAACCATGAGGAGCACGATCAATGCGGACAGCCCCAGAAAGTAGCGCAGGAGTTTGCCGTGGCGTAGTTGGTCGAGGAGGGCGCTCATGCGATGGGAAGCGTATGAGCGGAGTGAGGGTTTTCGCGATTGGTGGGGGTAGGGGACCGGTCGCAGTGGTGGAGTGGTGCGGGGAGTTTGTGAGACGGGGCGTGGCGGCACCCCCGTCCTCAAAATTCAAGCCCCCCCTTCGACAGGGAAACGCTCCCACCGACGACCCTTCTCGACTGGCCCCGCGACGCCGACGATCAATCTCCCGCCAACAAGCGCTCGCATTGGTCCAGAATCATCTCGACCGGGGAAGGTTCTCCTTCTGCCGGTGGCAGTCTATCGCGCATGCGGCCAATCGCAGTCTCAATAGCTGCTGGCAGACTGTCGTCCTTGAAAATTGAGAAGAAGGCAAGCCAGTGGGCCGCAGCGATACCGGCAAGGGGCGTCGCCAAAGTTGCCGCTAGATAATCATTCATTATACCCGTGCGGGCTATACGTCCGAAATTATTACCTCCATCGGAAACCGGAACATCTGCAATCTGGTCGCTTTTGACGGGGTATGGCGTAACTCCTTGAGTGATCCGAATGTCAGTGCTCGCATTATTTCTAACAGCCCGAACGTGTTGCCAGTGATGGTTTCGGAAAGAGGCGGTATAGTGGGCTGACTCAATCCAAGGGGCACAGACTTGGGGCGATCCAGAAAGCACATTGGTTAACGACCACGGAACCACGCACACAAAATCGGCAGGGGCGCAAGCGGCACTGGTGACGCTAAATCGCAAGCTAGGCTCGCCTTCCTTTGATAATAAATACCAACCCTTTAATTCAATTCCCAACAAAATATCGGCATTGCCCACGGAGCCAGTCCGCTTAAGAAGAACGTCTGGAAAGGTTTGAGCCTGCCTCACAAACGAATAAAGCATGTAATTTCCATCCGGATCCCATACCGGCCGCATGGCGTTTAGAGACGCAACGACTTGATTTTCGATAGTCGCCCCTAGAGCGGTGTTAAGGGTAAATATATCGGTCGCTGCGATTCCCTCAATGATTGTACTGCTTTTAAAGTAGTTAGGGAGTACCAATAGAGCTTCGCGAACTCGCTCCCGCATCTCGCGATGGGTCCAGTCACGCGGAATGTCTAATCTCTGCGGGGCGGGTGGAGGAGTGGGGCGGGCTGACATCGTAGGTGGCAAGTCGTTGGGTCGCCAAAGCGAAGAAATCTGAAATCAATTCTGCAGCATAGGACTTTCTGCCCAATCGGTGCGCTGCAACTGTACCTGAGCAAAGCCCCCCGAAAGGTTCCCAAACGACATCACCTTCATCGGAACTAGCTGCTATACACTTATCCATGAACTTCAACGGCTTTTGGTTCATGTGCAAAACTTTGAGGCTGTCCTTCAATCGCTCTTCGCCTCGCACAGCACCTTCCCGCCAAACATTCGTGATGCCTGCCTTGCAATGGAACTTAGCGCGAAGCTTTCCCCATTCCTCTTCCTTCATGGGTTTCAACCCGTCCGTTGAGAAATAGGGGCGACCTTCAGCCGGGCCAAATCGATTGGCATAGTCTGCGATTAGCGCGAAGGCTTCGGGCGGCGGGTAGTACCAAAGGTGACACTTAGTGAAGTACTTGCGAGTAGCAGCGTTTTTCACACCGCAGGCATCATTGGTTTTCGTGTAAGGAAGCCCTGTCCGCTCCCACTCGTGCCTGAGCCAGTCTCGCATGGACAAGCTCTGGCCACCCACGGAAAACTCGACCTTTCGAACATATTGCACGCAAACTTCGGTGACCGTCGGGAACTTGCGAAGAGTCTTCGTGTTGCTGTTCCCGGCGGCGTGTGCGATTCCTTTATCCCAAATGTGGCAATTGCGAAATTCCCAACCCGCTGCCTCAAGGCTTTGGTGGACGGTCGCCCAACCGAGTTCGCTATTCCAAAACCAGAGAGTGGTCGAAGGCATGGCTGCCTTCGACCAGGCCGCTAGGTGTGGCTCGTAAGCTTTGGCCAAATCGCGCGGAGTGGGCGGGTCACCCGGGTAGCTTGAAAGACCGTACGGGCCATCGGAGATGATTACCGTGGGGGCGGACCATTCGCTGTAATGGTCTAGAGCGTTGCCTCCAACGATCTGCGAACCATCCCGGCGAAAGGTTGATCTCTGAGGAACGAACTCAACGGCAGCGGTTTTGCTCATAAAGATTCTGTAGCCGGAGTGGGGGGCTCAGGAGGCAAGAAATTGAAGACCCGCATCAAGCTTGGTCGCTGGCAGAGGATTAGCCTTCACGACGGGGCAAGTCAAAGTTGGAAATCGGTCTTTCTTAATTCCGCATTACACACATTGTAACAAGTTGAATTCCGGGGATTCCTGACGGCCGCTGGGCGCTCTGAATCCACCGAAAACCCTCAGGATTAAGGGTTTTGAGCTGCTCGCGACCTTTGGTGGCGCTGCAGCGGTCAAGGATTTCAAATTTGAGATTTGAGAATTTCAGAGGTCTGATCGGCGTCGCGGATGTGGTGAGGCTGAGCCTAGGGACGCCGAGAGGTTTTGTGGGCGGGAGGATCGGGAGTTTGAGATTTGGAATCTAAGATTTGAGATTTGAAATTTAAGAGGCTTGAGGGGGCGGGGTTTTCGGGAGGGGTCCCCTGCTGGTTTGGGTCCAGGGGTTCGGGCGGTTGCAGGGCTTCTCTGTTCCGGGGAGTCTCTGGTGAGCTTAGGCCGTTCCGGTGTTTCGTCCGCCTGAAGGCGGGACTACTTACCCTTGAGGGCGAGGCTGCTGGGGACCGTGATTGGGCAGCGATTCTGCCCGATGTGGGGGGAATTCAGACGCTGTAGCCGGGCAAGGGGCCTGGAAATTGTGAATAACTCCTGAATCCGGGGCTTTAGCGGAGGAGATTTTGGGCTTCAGCGGAGGAGGCTTTCCATGTCCTGAGTGGTCCAGTTTTGGGGGATGGCGGTGTCGGAGTCGCCGGTGGCGGCATTGATGACGGCGCGTTTCTGGTCCTGCATGCGGCGGACGCGTTCCTCGACGGTGCCGCGGGTGAGGAGGCGGTAGACGGTGACGGGGCGGGTCTGGCCGATGCGGTGGGCGCGGTCGGTGGCCTGGGCTTCGACGGCGGGATTCCACCAAGGATCCATGTGGATGACGGCGTCGGCGGCGGTGAGGTTGAGGCCGTAGCCGCCGGCCTTCAGGCTGATGAGGAAGACGGCCGCGCCAGGGGCGGCTTGGAAGGAATCGACAAGTTCCTGGCGCTTGCGGGTGCTGCCGTCGATGCGGAAAACTTGGGAATAAGCCTTCGGCAGACGTTCCTCGACTCGGCGTAAATTTGTGGCAAATTGACTAAATACCAGTGTTTTCAATCCGTTTTCGGCGCGCTCTTCGAGGAGTGCCAACAAGCGTTCGATTTTAACGGATGCTTGTTTCTCTTCCTGCTCGAGGTTGAGGAGGCCGGGATCGACGCAAACTTGGCGGAGGCGGAGGAGGAGGGTGAGGAGATGCATGTGCCCTGCCCCCTCGCCCTGCTTGTCGCGGACGCGTTCGAGTTCCTCCAGGCCGGCGCGGGCGAGGCTGGCGTAGAGGGCGGCTTGGTCGTCGGCGAGGTCGAGCCACTCGTCGATCTCGACCTTGTCCGGCAGGTCCTTGGCGACCTGTTCCTTGGTGCGGCGGAGGACGAAGGGCGAGGTCCGGAGGCGGAGGCGCTGGAGCAGGCCTGCGGGAGCGGATCCGCCGGCGGTGGCCGGGGCTTCGTAGCGTTCCTTGAAATCCTGGCGGGTGCCGAGGTAGCCGGGTGCGATGAAGCGGAAGATCGACCAGAGGTCCTGCATGCGGTTCTCCACCGGGGTGCCGGTGAGGGCGAGCCGGGCGCGGGCCTTCAGCTTGGCGATCGCCTTGCTGAGCTCGGCATCGGGGTTCCGGAGGAGGCTGGCCTCATCGGCGACGATCAGGCGATACTCCCTGCCGAGATGGAAGGCGAGGTCGCGGACGACAGTTCCATAACTTGTGACAATGCAATCCACTCTCTCGGACTGCTCGCGGAGCTTGTCGCGGCCGCTGCCGTGGAAAAGCAGTGTCCGGAGGGCTGGTGCGAAACGTTTGATTTCCGCCATCCAGTTCCCGAGCAAGGAGGTCGGGGCGATGATCAGGGATGGGGGTTGGGCGGTTGTGTCGGTTTGCTTGAAATGATTGATGGAAGCGATTGTTTGCAGGGTCTTGCCGAGGCCCATTTCATCGGCGAGGAGGGCGCCTCCCAAGTGTTCCAAACGGTGGGTGAGCCATGCTGCGCCCTGCTCTTGGTAGGGGCGCATGGTGGCATTCAGGCCTTCGCTTGGGAGAGCTTGGAATTCGATCTTATCGGAGTATCCGGATCGATTGCTTTCAAGTGGGTTATTGAGAATGTCACGGAGATTTCGGAGGAGGATGGATGATGCTCCGGAGAGCTGGAATGGCTCGTCCGGACGACCGATTCCGAGTTCCTCGACGAGGGGCTGGACGAGTTCTTCACAGGATCGGCTCACCACAAGTAAGGCGCCGTTGGCGATCTTCACGCTGCGCTTGCCGCCGCGCAGGATGCGGCGGATTTCGGGGCCGGGGATGCGCTTGCCGCCGGTGGTCTGGAACGACAATTCAAACACCAGCGACTGGGAGGGGTCGCCGTGTTCCTGGATGTCCGGCCGGACGATATGAACCTTCGCGGAGGCGGCGGCGAAGCGGTCCCCTGCCCTGACGGTCCAGAGGCTGCGGAGAAGCGGGAGGCCATCGGCGAGGAGGCCGAGGATTTCATCGTGGCCGCGGAGGCGGAACTTCGCGGGGTCCGGGGCAGCGGTGAAACCGAGGGCGAGGAGACGGGCGCGGGCGGCGGACTCGGCCGCGGGATGGCGGGCCATGAGGTGGCCATCCGGGGCGAGGCGCGGGAGGCCGGGAATGGGGTCGCCGGGCGGTGGGAGGGCGCGGGCGGAGAGGCCGGGGTAGCGGACCTTGAGGGTGGCATCGAGGGCTTCAAGGGAGCCCTCGAGCTCGAGTTCGAAGTCGGGCTCGGCACCGGCGAGGCGGAGGGAGCCGAGCCAGCCGGGCGGCGAGGATTCAAAGAGATCGAGCCAGGAGTCGAAGTTCGGGAGGAATTTCTCGAGCGGGAGGCTGAGGTGGCGGGTGGTGAGGAGGCTGGAAACTTGGAGGAACCAGGCGGGATCGGTGGAGCGTGCGGGCAGGCGCTGGATGCCGGCGGGGCTGGCAAGGGCGGGAGAATCGCCCCAGCGGACGAGGGTGCCGGGAGGGGTGGAGGAGAGGGTGAGGGTGACGTTTTCGGTGGTTAAGTGGCTGTCGGTGAGGGGGATCGCTGGGGCGGGGTCGGTGGGGATGAGACTGGCAAGAGATTGGAGATTGGAGATTTGCGATTGGGGATTTGAGATCGGGGATTTCGAGCCGTCGATTTGGGTGCGGGGGTGGCCGGCGGCTAGGTCTAGGAATTCGGAGATCTCGTTGTCCTGGAGGCGGATGTGGAGGGGCTGGGGGCTGGTGGTGGCTACTTTTTTGGAGGCGAGCCAAGCGGAGATGAGGTGGTCTTGGTCGAGGATGGGTGCGTCTTTTGCGGGGACGAGGCGGAGGGAGAGGCGGTTGGTGGCCCATTCGGACTCGAAGCGCGGGGAGAGGTGGATGGTCCAGGCTTGAGGGATGAGTGTGGGGGACGGTGAAGTCGACGGGCCGCCGACGTTCCTTGGTGAAGCTGGCGGGACTGCGGCGGTCTTTGGGGAGGCTATGGCGGTGAGGAGGACGGCGACGGCGTGGGCGCAAATGCCGCCGGTGGCGCGGTGGTCGGGGCAGGCGCACTGGACACGGACGTCGGTGCGGGCGGCGATTTTGACGGTGGGGCGGAGGGTGAGGCGGCCTTCCTTAAGGGTGCCGGTGAGGATATCGCCGTTGTGTTTGAGGTCGGTGATGCGACCGGATTCGGCCATGGATTTGCCTTCCTTGAAGGGCTTCCAGCCGGTGAGTCCCCTCACCCATTCTTCCGTGATCTCCATGCGTGGTCGGACCGTAGGGGCGGGATGAGGAAATTTGAACCGCGAATGGACGCGAATTGACGCGAATGGGAAAAGCCCGTGGATGGCGGGTTTTGATGGAGTTTTGGGAGATTGACAGGCGGAGGGGCTTCGGGCCATATGCGATCCGCAAAATTCCTGTTCCGAGGATCCCGGGCTGCAGGACTTAAACCCCCAGGCGAATCCATAAAGCAAACCCTAGCGATATGTACTACGTGATGATCGGTGAAACTGTCTCCGGCCCGCATGGGGTGGAAGAAGTCGGCCATATGCTGGCTGAAGGCACTATTCTGCCGATCACGCTGGCGGTCGAGGAGGGACATGAGAATTGGATGCCGCTGGAGAGGCTTATGGATATCCGTGTGGAGCGGTCAGTGCGGACGGGGCATATCGAGGATGCCGGGCATCCTATGCATTTGCCGAAGGGGGCGAAGAAGTGTCCTTTTTGCGGGGCTAAGAAAATCCGCTCGGCGTCGAAGGAGTTCAATGGTGCGGGTGCTATCCGGATATTTCAGCCGAAGGTGTGCAGGCACTGTGAGGCGATATGGTCGCCGCGGGTGGAGGTATCGAGCGCGCTGCAGGTGTTTTTAGTGGGGATTATTTTTTTAGCGGGGACGCTGGCGGTGGTCTTGCCGGAATTAGCGCATGTGGTGGGGGCGCGGGAATCGGGGATATTTCAGCCGGGGGTGCCGGCGATTATTGGATGGGTGGTTTGTGTGCTGTTGATTATCGGATCGGCGATCGCGGTTTCGAAGTCGCTGCGGTATTTGAAATCGGGGAAGGCGCGGGAGTTCAAGGTGCTGAGACATCCGCACCGGCAGGCTTTGCATTGAGGGGAGGTGGTATAACCGCGGATTTCCCGGATGGGACCTCTCTTCTCAGCCACTTCCTTTTGGAAGGAGCCTCCTTTCCTATCTGTCGTTTTTTGAACAGGAGGAAGAGGAGGGGAAGGAGGAGATGCAGGACCCGGGATGGATGGGATGGATAGAATTAAGAGGGATGTGGGTCTTCTGTGGGAAGGCATGTGAGGAGCGTTTGTGCCTGCCTTTGAAGAGTCATTTCGGTCTAGACACTTGGCGGCGGGTATGGCGTGGCTAGAGTGGCGGCATGTCATCGAGTTTCGGCCACGCTTTCCGCATCCACACCTTCGGCGAATCGCACGGCGGGGGCGTGGGGGTGGTGATCGACGGGGTGCCGCCGCGGGTGGCGGTGACGGTGGAGGACATCCAGAAGGAGCTCGACCGGCGGCGGCCGGGGCAGAGCGAGATCGTGACGCCGCGCAAGGAGGCGGACCGGGCGGAAATTCTTTCCGGGGTGGTCGATGGGCAGACGCTGGGCACGCCGATCGCGGTGATTGTTCGCAACGAGGACCAGCGGCCGGGTGCCTATGACGAGATGGCACAGAAGTATCGACCCTCCCATGCCGACTACACATATGATGCGAAGTACGGGATCCGCGCGCTGTCCGGCGGCGGTCGGGCATCGGCGCGCGAGACGATCGGGCGGGTGGCGGCGGCGGCGGTGGCGAAGAAGGTGCTGGACACGCTTTACCCCGGGATCGAGGTGCTGGCCTGGGTGAAGTCGATCCATGATTTGAACGCGACGGTGGATGCGTCCGCGGTGACGGCGGAGGAGATCGAGGGCAACATCGTGCGGACGGGCGATGCGGCGATGGTCGAGCCGATGATCGAGCGGATCAAGGCGGTGCGGGCCGAGGGGAACTCGGTGGGCGGCGTGGTGGAGTGCGTGATCCGGAATTGTCCGCCGGGGCTGGGCGAGCCGGTCTTCGACAAGCTGGAGGCGGAGCTGGCGAAGGCGATGCTATCGCTGCCGGCGACGAAGGGCTTCGAGATCGGTTCGGGATTTGCCGGGACGCTTCTAACAGGTCGAGAGCATAACGATCCTTTCCGGATGGTGGAGGGCAAGGTGCGGACGACGAGCAATCGCTCGGGCGGCATCCAAGGCGGGATTTCCAATGGCGAGAACATCGTCTTCCGGGTGGCCTTCAAGCCGACGGCGACGATCATGACCTCGCAAGAGACGGTGACGAGCGGCGGTGAGAATACCGAACTCCAGGGCCGCGGGCGGCACGATGCGTGTGTGCTGCCGCGGGCGGTGCCGATGGTGGAGGCGATGGCGGTGCTGGTGCTGTGCGATCACTTGCTGCGGCAGCGCGGACAGGTGGGCGGGTTTCCGGCACCGGAGGTTTGAAGCGAGCCAGCTCAGAATCAGGACAAGATTTTAACCGCGAAAAGCGCGAAATGACGCGAAATTTGAAGAATGGAATGAGGCAAGTATTCCCCTTCCCTTGGCTGTTAGATCTCGCGCCCTTTCGCGTCCCTTCCCGGTTCCTGTTTCAGAGCGTATGAAGGAGCTGTTGGCGGCGCTGGAGCTTGATACGATTCCCCAGATCAGTCTGGGGACGGCGGCATTTTTGATATTCGCGGCGTGCGGGATTTTGGCGGTGATACGTGGGTTCTTGCGGTTGCTGACGGGATCGCTGGTGCTGTGTGCGAGCGGCTTCGTGGCTTACGTGGTGTGGCGGCGATTGCCGGCGCTTGGTGGAGAGAGCATGCCGTGGCTATCGATCGCGGTGCCGGTGGTGGCCGGGCTGGGAGTGTTTCTGTTGTTGCGATCGGTGCTGCGGTTTGCGAGAGCGCCCTTCAGCAGATCGGATGGTGGGGATGCGCCGCGGCGTTCCTGGGGACGGAGGGCTTGGACGCTGCTTTTCAGCCTGGTGCCGACCTCGGTGCTTCTAACAGGCGGTGCGGCGGCGGTGCGGAACTTCGGTTCGGTGGCGGAGATCCGGCGCTTTGTGGATGGCTCGAAGGCGGAGGATCATTCGGTCTTCATCGCCGAGCTGAAGGGGGCGCTCGACAAGGCGTTGCCCATGGATTGGATGGAGCGTATCGATCCGCTGGCGGACGAGGCGCGGGTGACCTTGGCGAAGCTGATTGCGCTGGGAGGTGCGGGGCCGCCACCGAAGGCAGTGCCGGTGATGGAGGAGCCGGAGATCCGGCAACTGGTGGCGCATGATCCGGAACTGCGGAAGCTGGCGAAGCAGGGTCGCTATGCGGATATTTTAAGGGATCCGCGTTTGGATCACGTGATGGCGGATCCGGATTTGAAGAGGATGCTGGGGGATTTGAGGCTTTAAGGTCCCGCTTGTTAGACCGGGTGGAAGGGCCAGATGATGGGGATGAGGAGGCAGGCGACGATCCAGCAGATGATATTGAGCGGGATGCCGACGCGGAGGAAGTCGGTGAATTTGAAGCCGCCGGGGCCGTAGACCATCATGTGGGTCTGGTAACCCATCGGCAGGGCGAAGGCGGTGGAGGCGGCGACGGTGACGGCCATGACGAAGGGCCAGTGGCTGACGCCGAGGCTGGCGGAAAGGGTGACGACAATCGGCACCATCATGACGGCGGTGGCGTTGTTGGAAAGGACCTCGGTAAGCAGCAAGGTGAGGAGATAGACCAGCCAGAGCATGACCAGGGGCATCCAGACTGGAGAGACGTAGCCTTGGGCGAGGTGGACCATTCCTTCCGCGAGCCACTTGGCGGTGCCGGTGGATTGCATGGCCAGGCCGAGGCCCAAGAGGCCGTAGAGCATGAGGAGGACTTGCCAATCGATGCTGGCGTAGGCCTCGCGCGGGGTGACGATTTTGGACCAGAGCAGGGCGAGCGCGCCGACCATGGCGGCGTAGTGGATCGGGATGATCGGAAGCCAGGAGATGACGCCTTTGCCATTCTTGCCGGTGCCGAGGACATCGGTGAGGGTGGCGACGAGGACGACGCCGATCAGGACGGCCCAGGAGACCCAGGCGTGGTGGCGGGGCTTGGGGTTCTCGTCGCTGGCGATGGCTTGGTCGGGCAGGTCGGTGAGGACGAAATCGCGGGTCTCGTCGAGGGCGGCGAGGTTGTTGATGGCGGTGATGACCAGCAGGGTGTCGCCGGTTTCGAGGGGAATCTCGGCGAGCTGGTGGGTGATGTTTACGCCATTGCGGTGCACGGCGATGACCATGCTGTTGTAGCGCTGGCGGAAGTCGGATTTGGCGAGGGTGCGCCCGGCGAGCGATGACTCGTCGCGAATGACGAGTTCGGTGACCACGCCATCGATGGTCGAGAGCAGGCTGGCACCGATCTCCGCGCTGAGTTCCTCCGCCTTGGCGGCCTTGCCGCTGCGGCCGTGGAGCGCGATGAGGAAGCGGTCGTTCTTCTCGACGGTGAGGCGGTTGAGCGAGTGCATCTCGCGCGCGCCCTTGCGCCGGACTTCCATGATGTGGACATGCTTGGAGCGGTCGAAGAGCGGGGTGTCCTTGAGGGGCTTGCCGATCAGCGGAGAATTTTCGCCGATGAGGATGTGATAGAGAGGCGTGGCGCGGTCCTTGATTTCGAGGCTGCCGGAGATCGTGGAGCGGGAGGGAATCAGCTTCGGCCCGAAAATGGTCAGGTAGGCGATGCCGGCGATCGAGAGCGGGATGCCGATCGGGGCGAGCTGGAACATTGTCATCGGCTCCATCTTCATGTCCTTCAATGTGCCATTGACCAGGAGGTTGGTGGAGGTGCCGATGAGTGTGCAGACGCCTCCGAGGATCGAGCAATAGGACAGCGGCATCAGCAGGCGGGACGGGGCGACGTCCTTCGAGCGGGCGAAGCCGAGTGCGACGGGCAGGAGGATCGCCACGATCGCGGTGTTGTTCATGAAGGCGCTGAAGAAGCAGGCCAGCACCGAAAAACCGAGAATGGCCATGCGGATATTGCCGGGGAGGCGTTCGCGGAGGACGCGGCCGATGTGGTTGACCGCGCCGGAGGCTTCGAGCGCGCCGCCGATGACGAAGAGGGCGGCGATGGCGAGCGGAGCTTCGTTCTTGAAGACCGAGGACATGTCCCCGGGATCGATCAGGCCAAGGGCGACGACGCCGCAGAGGACGGTGAGCGCGATCACATCGGGCGCGGCCCATTCGCGGATGAATGCGATCAGCGTGAGGGCGATGACCCCTAGGGTAAGGGCGATTTGCAGTTCCTCGTGGGTCATGGCAAAAGTCTCCCCGTGCGGGGTCGACGGGCACCGCCATGCACCGGAAGGAGGGATTTGGCAAGGGCGGGGCGAGCCATCGGAGGGTGAGATTCAGGGTTGGCCAAGTGGCGCGGGCGCGCCAGAGTCCCCGCGTTCCGCCATGCCTTACCTCGTCACGATCGGTCTCGAAGTCCACTGCCAGGTCAAAACGCGCACGAAGATGTTCTGCGCCTGTGAAACGTCATTCGGCGAGGAGCCGAATACCCGGACCTGCCCGGTGTGCCTCGGCCTGCCGGGGGCGCTGCCGGTGCTGAACCGTCATGCGATCGAGAAAACCTTGCTGGCGGGGCTGATGCTGGACTGCGGATCGCCGGAGATTTCCCGCTGGGACCGGAAGAGCTATTTTTACCCGGACATGCCGAAGAATTTCCAGACGACGCAGATGGATTTCCCACTCTGCATCGGCGGTGAGGTGCCGCTCTACGAGCACTGCTACCCGACGGACGTGCGGAAGAATATCCCCCGCCCCGGTTTCAAAGTGCGGCTGAATCGCATTCACCTGGAGGAAGATGTGGCGAAATCGACGCACCTTGGCAGTTCCTCGCTGATCGATTTCAATCGCGCGGGGACGCCGCTGATGGAGATCGTGAGCGAGCCGGATATCGAGTCCGGGGAGGAGGCGACGGCCTACTTGCGCTCGCTGCAGATGATCCTGCAGCAAGGCGGGATTTCGGATGCGGACATGGAGAAGGGCCAATTGCGGGCGGATGTGAATATCTCGCTGCGACGCAAGGCGAGCGATCCGCTGGGCGCGAAGATCGAGCTGAAGAATCTTAACTCCATTTCGGCGGTGCGGCGGGCGATCCAGTATGAGACGGAGCGGCAAGCGGAAGAACTGGATGCGGGCATTCCGCAGATCCAATCGACCCGCCGCTGGGACGATGACCGCGGAGAATCCCAGCTGATGCGGACCAAGGAGGATGCGCACGATTACCGCTATTTCACCTGTCCCGACCTGCTGCCGGTGGTGACGGCGCCGTTGCTGGAGAAGGTGCGGGCGATGCTGACGGAGCGGCCCCACGAGCGGGCGGCGCGGTATGAAAAGGATTTCGGGGTGAGTGCTTACGATGCCTCGGTGCTTTCGTCGGATTTGCCGCTGGCGGACTACTTCGAGGCATTGGCGGCGACGCCGGGGCTACCGGGGAAGAAGGCGGCGAATTTCCTGCTGAACACACTGCTGGGCACACTCAACGAGCGATCGGTGGCGATCGCGGATTCGCCGCTTTCGGCAGAGAAGGTTGGAGGCTTGCTGAGTTTGGTGGAAGGCGGAACGCTTGCGCTGAGCCAGGCCCGGGAGGTTCTGGTGGCTCTGCTTGAGGCACCGGAGAAAGACCCGGCTGCGGTGGCAAAGGAACTTGGGTTTGAGCCGACCGATGCGGGCGAACTGGATACCCTGTGCGATCAGGTGATTGCGGCGAATCCGGAGAAAGTCGCGGAGATCAAGGGCGGGAATGAGAAGCTGCTCAACTGGCTGACCGGACAGGTGATGAAGGCTGCACCGAACAAGCCGAATCCGAAGCAGGTGACGGACCTTTTGAAGGGGAAACTCCAGTGAGCCCGCGTTATGCTACCTCAATACGCGCAATCCCTATATGAACGCTTTGAAAGCGAGGGCATTCCCCTGCTTCTTGCGGGCGGATGGGCGGTGAGTCACCACGGCCATTCCCGATACACCCGTGACGTCGATTGGATCTGTTCAAGGGCGGACGAAGTCAGGGCACTCGCTCTTATGAAATTGCTGGGCTTTGAAATCGCATTCGAGGCCATGGCAACCCGCTTCCAACTCGCGAAAGACCAAGACTTTCCTCCTATCGATCTCTTGTGGGTCAGCGCCGAGACGTTCGAGAAGATGGCCGATACCGACCAGCGGACGGGGTTTCATGGAGACATTCCGGTGATTAATTTCGAGGCGCTTCTTTCGATGAAGCTTCACGCTTTGAAGGATCGCGAGGAACGGCATGACAAGGACCTGCTGGACATCCGCGAGTTGCTGGGCAAAAATCGTGGGGCAGTCACCGAAAGCAGGTTGCGGGAGCTTTGCGAGCGCTTCGCAGGTCCTAGTTCCTACGATCTGGTCCGCATGAAATCATGAGTGTTCTCGATATCGAACTTCCCGATTTCTCCGAGCATCCACCGTCGCCGAGTTTGAGCTTTGAAGCTTACCAACGGTGGGTCTGTGAAGAGATCGTGCCGGAATTGGCGAGACGGGGTGAGATGACGAGAGAGAAACTGGTTGAAGATTTCATGCGCAACGAAGGCCGCCAGACGGAGCCCTGGCCGGACTTCGGGGCGGCTAGCAAGATCGGGAAGGCCTGAAACGCGAAAAGCGGCGGTTTTCCGGGTTGGCGTCCGGGGTGGCAAGTGCAGCATCCCCGCGTGCTCCATCACGGTGATTGCCTGAAAGTTCTCCCCACCCTGCCCGCGGGCTCGGTGGATCTGGTAGTGACTTCCCCGCCCTATAATCTGGGGATCAACTACCGCAGTTTCGATGACACTGCGGGCCGGGCGGAATTCCTGGAATGGTGCCGGGCTTGGGCGACGGAGCTGAAACGGGTGCTGGCAGATGACGGGTCGTTCTTCCTCAATGTGGGCGCGGCCCCGGCGAATCCGCTGATGCCGCATCAGATCATCCTCGCCTTCACCGAGGGGCCGGAGCCGCTCTTCGTACTGCAGAATACTTTTCACTGGATCAAGTCGATCACCGTGGAGACGCGGGCCGGGGATCAGATCAGCGCGGGACATTTCAAGCCGATCAATTCGAAGCGCTACGTCAACGATTGCCATGAATACATCTTCCACCTGACCAAGCACGGCAAGGTGGAGGTGGACCGGCGGGGGGCGGGCGTGCCGTATCAGGACAAGTCGAACATCGCGCGTTGGGGACACACCGGCGGGGTGGACCGGAGATGCCGCGGGAATACTTGGTTCATCCCCTACGATACGATCAATTCACGCGACAAGGACCGGCCGCATCCGGCGAGCTTTCCAATCGGTTTGGTGGAGCAGTGCATCCAACTCCACGGGAAAGGCGCGGAGACGCGCTTGCTTGATCCGTTTTTGGGGATCGGGACCTCGGCGGTGGCGGCGCAGCGGCAGGGAATCAAGGACTTCACGGGGATCGAGTTGGACGACTACTATCTCTCCGTGGCGAGGGAGCGGCTGGAGGCTCCGGCCGAACCCGCGCAGCCCGATCTCTTTTGATCCGGGCAGACCCCTTGGGATTTTGCTTTGATCCTTGCTCCCTTGCTGCCTTCCTTCGGGCGCTCGCGGTAATGCCTTGAAGAGGTTCTTTCATTTTGCGTTTTCGGCCTATGTCTGCCTTCTTCTGGTAGGCGGCCCTTACGCTTTGGCTCAAGCCGTGGCTTGGGCCGGGATGCTTTCCTCGAATTACAGGAGCGCGACGCTGACCCGGGCGGTTTCGGACACCTTCAGCGGCGAGAAGCCCTGCGCTTTGTGCCGAAAGATCGAAACCGCGAAGAAAGAGGATGCCAGCAAAAGAGGCAAGGATGGTCCTGAGGAAGCCCGGAACCCATTGAAGGGGGCTCCTGAAATTCCGCCGCTAGCGGTGATGGAATTGCCGGAGCCCGTGACCTGCGATGTGGTTCAAACCCCGCTTCTTCCGCCTCTCGGGGAAGACGGCCTCTGCGCCGCCGTGCCCCTGTTGCAGCCGCCGCGGATCTGAGGATCTGGCCATCGTCGTCTCCCATCTCATCCGCCGGCATTTCCGCCGGCATGGATGTCCTGACGTGCCCTTCCGTCTCTGGCGGAGTCAGGCCTGCGCGTGCTGAACGTGTGCAGGAGGGCATGGCTGTCTTTCCTCAATGATTCATGAACCAATTTCCAATGTCGGCGCTCGTTTTGGTGAGTGCCATCTCGCCTCTTTCCGCTCAATCCAACGACCACTTGCCTGAAGTTGTCGTCCGCGCGTCCGCCGGATCGCCAAGCACATCCGAAGACCTGGAATCCGCTCTTGCCCGGATTGCCGTGGTCCCGGGAGGTGCGGAAGTGGTCGATTCCGAGCGCTACCTCCGCGGCCGCTCATCCACCGTTGCCGATACCTTTGCCCTCTCGCCCGGCGTAATCGCCCAGTCCCGCTTCGGATCCGACGAAGCCCGTCTCTCGATCCGGGGCTCGGGGCTCCAGCGGACTTTCCATGGCCGCGGACTGCGGGTGATGCAGGACGGGATCCCGGTCAACACCACGGATGGAGCCTTCGACATGCAGAGTCTGGAGCCCACCGCCGCGACCCATATCAACGTATTGCGGGGAGCCAACGCGATGTCATACGGGGCCGCCACCCTGGGCGGCGCGATCGACTACATTTCAGCCAATGGAATCGATTCCCCGGGCGGATCGGCGAGAGTGGAAGCGGGATCCTTCGGATACCTGCGGACTGGAGTCTCCGGCGGCTTTTCAGAAGGGTCGGCCGATCTCTACGCCTCCTTCACCCAGCAGAATCAGCAAGGATTCCGCGAGCATGCGGACCAGAACAACCAGCGCTTCTACGGGAATTTCGGCTGGCGATTCAATGACGACCTGGAGTCCAGGCTCTACTTCACCGCCGTCAGGACCGATTCGGAGCTGCCCGGAAATCTGACCAAGGCGCAGTTGGAGAGCTTTCCTCGGCAAGCGAATGCCGGGAACATCACCGGCGACCAGAAGCGGGATTACGAGCTGTTCCGGTTGGCATCACGGACTCTCCTCCGCCAAGGCGATACTACCTGGCAGCTCTCGGCGGCCTGGACCTACAAGGATCTGGACCACCCGATCTTCCAGGTCTTGGACTATCTCTCGAACGACTTTTACCTCGGCCTTACCGGCACCCGTGAAACGACCTTGTTTGGCATGACCAATCACATCCAGGGAGGGGTGTCATATAGCTACGGTCTGAACCATGCTTCCAACTATCTGAATGTCGGAGGAAACCGCGGAGCGAAAGTGGCGCAGGGAGATCAGACAGCCATCAATGTGGAGTCGTTCATCGAAAACCGGCTCGAATTGACCGAACATTTCGACCTGGTTACCGCTGCGACGGCCGCGGTCATGCGGCGGGAAAGCGAACGCAAGTTCGGGACCGCGGCGATCTTCGCCAACGATTTTTCGAATTTCGCGCCGCGATTGGGACTTCTCTGGGATCCCGCCGCGGACACCAGCTTCTATGCAAATGTCTCCGGCAGCTTCGAGGCGCCATCCTTCAGCGAATCGACAACCGTCCGCGGCGCGAACAAGGTCCAGACGGCAAGCACGCTCGAGTTGGGCTCCCGCGGCAGCCGGGGCCTCCTGCGGTGGGACGCGTCGGTCTATCGCGCGGAGATCGACAAGGAACTGCTCACCATCGTCCTCGATCCGGCCGTGCCCACGGCGACCGCGACGATCAACGCGGACAAGACCGTGCACCAGGGTGTCGAACTCGGCCTCGAGCTGGACCTGCTGGGAACGGCGTGGAATGAGAAAGCGGATGACCGGCTGGTGCTGCGTGCAGCCTGGACCTACGGGGACTTCCGCTTCGACAACGATGCGACCTACGGTGACAACCGAATTGCGGGCCTGCCGCCCCACCTCATCCGCGGTGAATTGACTTGGGAGAACGCGGCGGGATGGTATGCTGGCCCGACCTTCGAGT